>CAZFLN010000001.1:0-3474 GCA_964519905.1 uncultured Pseudomonadales bacterium
CATTCTGAGCTACATGCCAGAAGGCACGGAGTTTACAGCGATCGGCCAACCTCGTTGTGTTGATGGTCGACGGGGCCAACTGTGGTGGACCGAACTCCGCACAGATGATGGTCGCCGTGGATGGACCGCGTATGGTTACGCGGATGGTTCCTACTGGATTGAGGTGGTACACGTTTCCGAACCATCTGGTGATTTAGAATTCAAGGTTGAAAGATGGCAACAGAGTTTTACGGAAGTTATACTCGTGTCAAACGAGTATAACCCGTTAAAAGCTGGAAACAATGTCACTCCTTCTTCAGGTCCAATTTTACGACTGAAGATTGATGGACAACTTTGGTTGGACCATATTCGATCTGGGTCTATTTTGAGCAGTTTGGAAATAGGTTTCAGATACCAAATCAGTGGGATTGGTCCATCATATTGCCGTACCAGGGAAGAAATTTTAGTTCAGACTCCTGATGGACAAGAAATTGTAACGATTTCTACATCCCCAACTTGGAAATTGCAATTCCAAAACCGTGGATGGAGTTGGGATGGTCCAGATGTTGAGCATAAATCTACACGGGCTTTCTCGCTTCTTTCCGGATCGCGAGTGACTCTTGCAATTAACAGCGTATGTTTGAAGCTATTGGATCTTGCTGGGTTTTCAGACAATATGGCTCAGCCAATTCCAAATCATTTCCCCTCTCATGATTTTGGAGGTGACAGAGCTGTAATTGTTTTCACCGTTCCATAAAACTTGCGGGCCTCTTATAATAAGGGGCCCGCAAAAATGTTGTATTATATCTACTATGAATAAAAGAAAAATTTTATTTTTGGCTACCATTCTTATTTTTATTTCAGTATTTATATATATTTTTAATGTGAGAAGAAATAATAGAATGATCTCGAATTGTGCTTTGGTGATATCTTCCAAGTTTGGAGGTCTTCAAAATAAATTTTCTGCTCAGAATTATGAATATACTGTACAAAATGTTTGTACCAACAAAATTATCCTTTTAGATGGTGTGCTTGTATTATCTAATTCAGATGGGAGTTCCATCACTGTTCCACTTGATACTCAAAATATTAGACTTCATCCTTTAGAAAAGCATTCGGCTGAAGGAAGTTTTTCATTAAAAAACTCTTTTGAAAATATGGACTTAAAAGGCGAATTCAAGTTTTCTTATTCAGAAGAAAAATAAGTTATTAAATTGAAATTAAATTTTTTCTATTAATAACTGAGTAAAAAGTCACAACTAAGCTTTGCAGCTCTCCACACTCCTCGCGAAAACTCTTGTACAATGCGGATATGTCAGAATGTGTAACGCTGGAGCTCCGCACGGCTCGCGACAATATGGCCGGCCCAAGTGCCGCAGCGCAGTTTTTTTCGGCTTTGCCGAATCCGCCAGGGTGGTTGCAACAGTTTTGGCAAGAGAATCCGATTTTTACCTTTGAGTGGCTGAGCCAAGGACAAACCACCTATGCTCTCGCCACCGTTCCTAAACAGTATCAGGAGTATTTGACTGGTCAGCTGGTGGCACAGTACCCGGAGGTTCTGATCCAGCCGCTGGAACATAATCCACTTGCAGAATTCAAGCGCGCGCTTCCCACAGCTTGGGGAGAACTTCGACTTAACACCGCTACCTATTATTCTTTGCGCACGTTTACAGATGGGTCGACCGAAAATTCTGGAGATCCGCTGGCGAGTGTCCTGTCTGCTCTGTCTAAGCTGCTGCCAGATGAGTCTGCGGTCATTCAGTTTGCGGTTCGCAAGGCGCCTGAGAGCTGGAAAAACGTGGGAAATCAGGCAGCATCCCCCCCCCATCGGGCCGATGACTCAGCATCGACCCGAGCACCACAGCCACATGCAGACAATATTCAACGAAAACTCCGAGACCAAGGCTACGAAGTAGCCGTGCACATTTTGGTGCAGTCCACACAAAAAGAACGTGCCAAACAAGTGTTAGAATCTTTGGCGTTGTCGTTTAATGTTTTCCAGTCTCCTGCTACCGCATTCAGTCTTCATACTCCCCTTTTGAGCCGCAGTCGCGTTGATGCCATCGTGGATCGCCAAATCGAACCGAAAAAACAAATTCTCTCTGGAAGCGAACTCGCCACATTGTTTCATCTCCCAAATGTTGCTTTGTCGAATGTTCGAGGCTTAGCTTGGGGCAAGACACTGCGAGGCGAGCCACCACATAACTTGCCAATTTTTGCCACGACGCCAGAAGAGCAGCGAGACACACTCAATCTCTTTGCTCGTACTGATTTTAAGAATGAGTCGCAGGTGTTTGGTATTCGGAAGGAAGATCGTCGACGACACATGTACGTGGTGGGAAAAAGTGGGACGGGAAAGTCGACTCTTTTGGCTAACATGATCATAAATGACCTGAAACATGATGAGGGACTGGCTGTGATCGACCCGCACGGAGACTTAGTCGAAACGGTTCTGAATTATATTCCCAAACGTCGAATTAATGATGTGATACTTATTGATCCCTCTGACACCGAAGCTGTGGTGCGCCTGAATTTATTTGAAGGTGGATCGAGTGTGCACCGCGAACTTATTGCTTCTGGAATTGTGTCTATTTTCCAGAAACTGTATGGCCACACTTGGGGTCCACGTTTAGAGTATGTGTTGCGCAATGCTTTACTCACCTTGCTCCAAGGGAACGCCAAGCTCAGCGATATTATTCGCATTTTGACGGACAAAAAATTCCGTGATCGAATTGTTGAAAACCTGGAAGATCCGGTGTTGAAAAACTTTTGGCAAGCCGAGTTTGATCGCATGAACGACAAACAGCGAGTGGAAGCCATTTCTCCGATTCTCAACAAAGTGGGACAGTTTGTGACTTCTCCCCTCATCCGCCGAATGGTGGACGCCGAGAAAAGTTCTTTCGACATCGAAGCAGCCATGAATTCTGGCAAGATCGTGCTGATGAACTTATCGCAGGGAAGGATTGGTGAGGATAATGCGGCGCTGATCGGAGCTATGATGATCACAAAGATTCAGTTGGCCGCCATGAATCGCGTCTACCTCGAAGAATCGCAGCGCCGCGACTTCTTCCTGTATATCGATGAGTTCCAAAACTTTGCCACTACCTCTTTTGTGAAAATTCTCTCCGAGGCGCGAAAGTATCGTTTAAGTTTAATTCTTGCGAACCAGTATGTTGCTCAAATTCCAGAAGAAGTTCAGTCAGCTATTTTTGGGAATGCTGGAAACTTGGTGAGTTTTATCGTTGGCGCGAGTGATGCTTCTGTCTTACAGCGGGAATTTGCCGACAAGTACTCGGTGGAAGATCTGGTTTCGTTGGGTCGCTACCAAATTATTACTCGCCTGCTGATCGATGGACACATGAGCCTCCCATTCCCGGCGCATACATTGGGGCTAGCCTCTTCTTTGAATCAAAATCGAGAAAAAGTTATTCGTTCCAGCCGCGAGCGGTACGGGAAAAAAGGAACGTAATTCCTTTACTCTTACTTTGAAATGTA
>CAZFLN010000001.1:3484-14166 GCA_964519905.1 uncultured Pseudomonadales bacterium
AAATGTAAGAATGGTTATTGTTTACAACTGAAAATTGAGATTGTGTGTTTGGGAGCGGGTGGCGAAGAATCGCCACCCGCTCCCGGTTTGAAGATGTGTTTAGTCAAATTTCAAGGTGCAGTCGACAATGATTCCTGATGGTCCGCCTTCTATGAAGAAGGCGAACGATTTCGCCTTCATCCAGCCGTATGGCAAACCAACAAACAATGGCGTCGCCGCCATTCCTGGTTCGAATTTTACTTCGTCCGTGTGGACGAAATGAAATGAGCCGTCGGCGCGGATTTCATACAGATTGACCTTATTGCCGGCGAAAAATTCATTGTCGCCGATGCCAACACGGCATCCTTTAAACGTGTTGTCCACGCCGATCAAATTCGGCGGCAGTACGTATACCGGAACTCGATGGAACCGGTCAACACACTGTGCTTCGACCGTGAAGTCGATGCGCTGATCCAAAACTTCAAAATAATATTCACCGGGAGGAACCCCAGTGAATTGCGAGATCCGGACATTCATACCTGCAGGGATAGTGACGGGCAGCGAAATGCTGCCAAAAACTACCCCGTCGCCGAAAACCGCGTCGCCAGTGTTGAGGACAATGTCTACACTGGTATTATTCTGGGCGTACAGGTCATAAAAATGACCCGGAAGGCCCCCGTAGCCGCACTCTTCCGCGATCGATATCTCGATGGGCGGCGCCGCCGTCGAAGCTACGCTCACCATAATACCGGTGAGCACCAGAATATAGAAAGAGAAAAATAGCCGGATTGTTTTATGGAACATTTCTGCCTCCCATGGCACAACCACAGAGCCGGATGCTCTGCGGACCACCAACTTCTTTGCAAGAAAGCGCTGGTCCGCAGAGCAAAAACACATCTTCAAGTATTCACGAGCGCAGATTGCAGCGCTGTGCTGCAATTGCACGATTGAAATTATATCACTAAAGTCTTATAAGAAAATATTTGAAGATATTATCGGAGGCGACAAAACTCTCGTTCAAAGAAACAGAGTGCAAAGTTTTCGAAAGGAACATCTTGGTCAAACTTAGAGAACTCGAGAGCGAGCATTTCTGCATGTTCAATTGTGAGCATTGGACTTTTTAAAAATGAGTTTTTTGAAACCCAAGTATGAAAAATGCGATTGAGGTCTCCGAAAAGAATCCACTTTTGCGTATTTATTCTAGAATTAATTTCTTCTCGTATTCTTTGAGAAGCATGTTCGTCTTTCAGGGCTTCAAAGTTGTTGAAAAATTCTCTATACACCTCTGCCATCAGAGGATGAGACTCGATTTTAATGTGTTCCTCAATGATTGAAAGAACTGTTTCTTTGGAGAAGTTTTTTTCAGGCAAGTTTGAAGATATTTTTCTGACTGCTTTTCCGCGGAGAATGATCCGGCACAGAGCTTGATCACCCAGAGCTGTGTGTACAGTTTCGCCACTCTTTGGAACTGCAGAGTCCTTGTTTTTGCGCGCAACAATTCTGCGTCGCTTCACGCGTACGCGTGGATGTATTTCTCGTTCTTGACCCCTGTTTCGTCCCATGAGATTGTGGAGTATATCAGAATATGTCGAATATACCAATAGTTTTTACCAATCACGCTCGAGCACGGCTCAAGGAGCGAGAATTATCTGAGTCTTGGGTCTTCCAGACCATTCAAAGCCCAACCCAACGGCGAGGCGGGAAAAATCGTGGCAGTCACGAATTCGTGCGACGGTTTGGATCAAACACGGTAACGGTTGTAGCTACGCAGAATACCAGCCACGAATGGGTGGTAATTTCTGCTTGGATTGATCCTCCGGTGCCAGGAACAAATGATTGGAAGAAAAAGCAACGATATCGAACCTATCGAAGAGCTGGATTTTGGCAAAAAGTACGGATGCTTCTTGCCAAGTATCTTTTTGGTCGAGATTTTTAAAGTAACCCTGGCCAGCCTGAACTTTTATAAATTTGTGCAGCATTGGTTAAGAGATATTCGTGCTCAAATGCTTGCTGTAAAATTCCCCACTGCGTTGGCGGACTTACCATCAAACAAGTGGTAAGTGCATCTGCCACCATGGCCGAGTCACTCAACACGGCGGCACTGATCCAGTTGTTTTGTGGTTGTGCCTGTAGCGGGTCGACAATGTGGTGCCATTCATTGTTCGTGTGTCCCCAACGTCGTTGGAGCGTGTCAGAAATAGCTAATCCCTGATTTTTCAACGCTACCACATCGAGTGCTCGTTCTCGATTGCCAGGTACCGGAACAACTATTTTCCATGCTTGGCCTTGCAACTTTGTTGTGGCGAACATATCTCCTCCCCCGTCGATGAGATGAAAAGGATATCCTGCCGCTTGCAGCCTGTGACTGAGTTGGTCTATCCAGTATCCTTTTCCGAACCCACCGATGTCAAAAACAAGAGGTTCTCGAACAGATAATTGTCTGTGAGATATATGCCAATACGGTGGTTGCCAATTTTCTACATTTGGCTGATTTTGGAACGTATAGGTGGCATCGTAGCCAGCCTGTTCTAAGAGTGTCCCAACCGCTGGATCGAATGCTCCGTTTGTGAGACTTTTGCAGGTTTGTGCAAACTCGAGAAGTTCGGCCAGTACTGGCGAGACAGTGGAAGTCTGCGGTTGAGTACATTGTTTCCAGGAATTCACCTCACTCTCAGGAATAAAGCGAGAGAATTGTTCTTCAAATCGTTGGGTTTCTCTCTCAATCTCTTCCCAGAAATCTTGAGATACGGGTGTGCCGATTACCTCGATATACCACTGTGTTCCCATTGCCTCCCACGAGTGAGAAAAAGACTGTTGAGATTGTTCCGACATGGAAAACTACAACTGAGACTGCATCTCAGCAAGCGCCACATTAAAAGCGCGAGTGGTGAGTGATGATCCCCCGACTCTGTCTATGGCTCCGAGTGAGGCAAGTTCTTTCCCTTCAATAGCGGCTGGAAGCGCGTCGGCAAATGAGTTTTGACGCATTTTACTGGTAGGTGACACCGCGAGAACAGTTGTTTCGGCACTGAGAATGGTTCCTTGTGAATCAAGTGTCAAAGAAAATCCAACTTCCTCCGGTCCAGCTGGAGACTGATAGGTAGCGGTAGTGCTGACTACCGTTCCTTGTTCTGTGGTTTGTTCCTCTGTTTTCTCAGATTCTTGAGTTTGTGGAGTTTGAATGACTTGAATCTCCTGAGTTTCAACTGGTTGACTTGAAGTGTCTGGTTGGCAGGCACTCAAGAAAAAGGCAAAAACGAAGATTGCGGTCGCGGTGGTAAGTGTGCGTGTCATTATTTCTTTGTACCACACATTGTAGTAGACTGACAACATGCATATGTTCTTTCGTCAAAAAACTTGGACTCAGCCACTGAATGTTCTGGTGTTACTGTTGATGGGTTTGTCTCTGGTCGCTTCTTTGAGTTGGAGTAATTGGCAAGTTACGAGTGTGACTTTTGGGCAGACTCTTTTTGGGGCTTTTGGGATTCTGGCGGGCGCGTATGGCGGGTTTCGATTGCTCAGTGCTTTCAATTTGGCAAAACCGTCCCGGTGGGAGCATCGAGCGATTACTGTTTTGATTTTGTTTCTCTTGTTTGCTCCAGATACACCTTGGTGGGGATTTCCTGTTGTGGGTGTGATTGCAGAAGTTTTGCAACGGGTGGTTCGACTCCCTTTTGGTCCCGTCTTGAATCCGGCAGCGGCAGCGGCAGTGCTGAGCGGTTTTTTCTTGAGTCATTTTTCCGTGCTCCCAACTTGGTGGGGAGCAAGTTTTTCTCCTCGCTGGTACATTGTTCCTGAGGGAATCAGTGTGGCTACGATGTTTGTTGTTCCCATAGGTGTTTGGATAGCCTGGAAGTATAAAAAACTGTGGACAGTTGGAAGCGTCCTTTTTTCTACTGCCGTAGCCTACACCATTTTGTTTGCAGTCAGTCCAGCGTATCTTTTGCTTGAGGGCACTCTTTTATTTTTTGCACTGATTATGGCGGTTGAGCCAAAAACTTCACCAGTACTTCCCAAAGAGCAACTTGTGTATGGTGCAGGCATTGGTCTGCTCTCAGTCGTATTACTCCGTCTGTCCTTTGTAGAGGCGTATGCTGGAGCGCTTGTCTGCGCCAATGCGGTGTATAACGGTCGACGATGGTATATCTTGACTGCTCAACGAAAGCGCGCAGCAACCTTGGCCAAATAAAGGAATCTTAGCGGTGGAACCACTCCTCGACTTTTTTCCAGGGGATAACTGTGCTGACAGGTCGTCCATGTGGACAGGTGTAGTTGGTTTGAGTTTGTGAGAGCTGCGCAAAGAGTTCTGTTCGAGCCGTCTGAGAAAGTTCTTGTCCTGCTTTGATGGCACTTCGGCACGCTAAAGTGGACAAGAGCCGATGATGATGCGGGTGCAAACTCGGATCAAGCAGTTGAGCATCCAGGTCATCAAGCATGCCTCGAAGGAGACTGGCTGGTTCTCTATCCTGCAAAAGATCGGGTACTGCTCGAATTATCCAGCACTGCGTTCCAAATGGTTCCAATTGCCAACCAAGATGCTCGAGTGAGTCTCTATATTCGTGTAAGAGGTGCTCATCGTCTGTGGTGACCGAAAGTGTCACCGCTTGTGATAACTCGAAAGATGTGGCTGATTCATGAGCTTCATTCCATTGTTGCAAGAAATGTTCGTACAAGACTCGCTCATGGGCTGCATGCTGATCGAGTACCAGCAGTCCGTCTTCGGTTTCTGTCAGTAAATAGAGGCGTTGCAATTGGGAAATCTCGCGGTTTGCAGATTCAAGTGACGGAATGAATGCTCTCTTTTTGAGACTGATTCCGGCGTGTTGTTCTGGAGCGCTTTCGGCAACTCTCCAGAGAATATTTGCTTGTTTCTGGATAGTGTTTTCTTGCACACTCTGTTTAAAAAGCGAAAAGATATCAGCAAGTATTTCATCTTCTTGGTGGAGTTGAATCTCTCGTTTTTGGGGATGAATGTTTGGGTCGATTTCTTTTGGATTGAGTGAAAAATGAAGAATCCAGGTTGGATACATTGGTGCTTCGAGGAGTGTCCCGAAGGCAGTCTTCACTGTTTTTTCCAGCTTTGGCCACTGAATCCAACGATTATTGACACTCACTATTCCAGTGTTTTTTCGACGAGCCAGTTGTGGATCACCAAGCGCTCCCTCAATGGTTCCCCAGGGGAATTCCGCAAATAGTGGCCAAGTCTGTTCACTCGACTCTGTTTTCCAGTGTTGCTGCGCACGCTCAAATCGGTTGATCACTTTCGGCCAGGAAAAAAGTGTTTCATCAAGCGTAAGTTGCCAGGACACATGTGGATAAATACTGGCATACGCGGAAACGAGTGCCGTCAGTTCTCGTTTTTCGATGGTGAGTGAACGGTGTTTTCTTCTTCCAGGAACTCCGGCAAAAAGAGTGTGCACTTCTACTTTTGTTCCAGGGGTTCCGGCCACCACTTTTGTTGATGAAAGTGGTTTTCCATGTTCGATTATGAGTTCGTGTGCCACTTTTTCGGCCGCGGATCGACTCCGAATTTTTAGCCGAGAAAGGACTGCAGTACTATGCAACGCCTCGCCACGAAATCCAAATGACGCAAGATTGGAAAAATGTTCGACTGACTGAATCTTGCTTGTGGTGTGCAGTTGCCAAGATAGTTCTAAGTCAGATCGAGACATCCCACTTCCATTGTCTGATACCGACAACTGTGTATACCCGGCTCCAAGCGCTTCGACTATGATGTGTGTCGCCCCAGCATCGAGTGAATTCTCAATAAGTTCTTTGGCAACATTGGTTGGGTTTTGCACCACTTCGCCAGCTGTAATTAAGCGTACCAACTCCGGAGAAAGAGGTTGAATCCGGGACATTATGATTCTTCCTGCAGCGTGTTTTTCCAGGTTTCGATCAACATGAGCGCTTGTGTTGGTGTCACTGATTCAATTTGCATGTGCTGAATCTCATCCAGCACCGTTTGTTTTTTCTGGGTGAGGACTTGTGACTTTTGTTCTGCTTCAAAACTTGCTAATAACTCTTGCGCCCGTTTTGTTACGGTCTGTGGAACTCCCGCCATTTTTGCCACATTGACGCCGAAACTATGTGCCGCTCCACCAGGGAGAATTTGATGGAGGAAAGCGACAGTATCAGCCTCTTGATGCACGCCAACTTGTCTATTTTCTATGCAGGAATATGTTTGGGAAAGCGCTTGGAGTTCGAGGTAGTGAGTGGCGAAAATAGTTTTTGGAACACCTTGTTTTTTTTCAGCCAAAAACTCAAGGATTGCCCAAGCCAAACTGAGTCCATCGTATGTACTTGTGCCCCGACCAACTTCATCCAGCAGAATCAAGCTTTTGGCAGTCGCGTGTCGAAGAATAGTGGCTGTTTCGACCATTTCGACCATGAATGTTGAAAGGCCGTCTGCGATGTTATCGGCTGCTCCACTTCTTACAAAAATTCTATCAGTGAGTGGGATTCTGGCTGAGGTTGCTGGTACAAAACTTCCAATGTGAGCCAGCAAAGTAATCAGAGCAGTTTGTCGCAGATATACAGACTTTCCACCCATGTTCGGTCCAGTGAGGAGGAAAATTGCCGGATGTTGTCCAAAAGTATCGAGTTCTGTGTCGTTCGGAATGAAGTCACCACTCGTGAGAAGCGACTCTACCACAGGATGTCTGCCCTGCTCTATTTCGAGCGCAGTGCCTGTGTGCAGTGTTGGCTGAACGTAGTTACGGTCGCGTGCCGTTTGAGCAAATGTGCTCAGAACATCAATGGTGCCAATAAGTTTCGCTACTGTTTGAAGATACGGGATATTTTGGCGAATTTTTTCAATCAGCGCAGCCAGCATTTCGATTTCTGTGGCGAAGATTTTTTCTTTGGCTTCAAGAAGCATCACTTCTTGCTGTTTGAGTTCTGAAGTACTGTAGCGCTCCCCATTCACTAAAGTTTGTTTTCGCTCAAATGTGGAAGGAACTTTGTGACTGGCTCCACGGCTGACTTCAATGTAAAACCCAAAGACTTTATTGTTCCGAACTTTGAGGGTAGAAATACCAGTGTCTTGGCGCAATTGTTGCTCGTACTGCGTCATCCAGTCGTGTTGTGTGGTGAGTTTTTTGCGCCAAGAATCGAGCTCTGGATTGACTCCCAAGCGAATAACTCCACCTTGAGCAGGATCATTCGGAGTTTCTGGATCAATCGTTGAGAGAATTGTTCGTTCAATTGATCGTGTTTTTTCTAAAGCTGGTTTCAGTTGCGCGAATACAGGGGAATGACAGTCTTGAATACTCGCCGCGAGGTTTTGAGTTGATTCCAGGCTGACTCCTAATCGATACACATCCTTGGGCGTTCCGAGTCCAAGAGTAATTCGACTGAGAAGTCGTTCGATGTCACCAATTTGCTTGAGTTTTTGCCTCAAAGTGGTCAGGAGACTTGGTTTCCCGAAGAGTTCTGCCACCGCCGCGTGTCGTTCTTGCAGGAGCGAAAGATCTGTTGATGGCTGTTGGAGCCAGAGTTGTACGGTACGACTTCCCAGGGCAGTAGCAGTTGTGTCTAGATGTTGTATCAGCGTTCCCCGTTTATCGCCATGACGAAGTGATGTAAAGAGCTCCAGATTTCTTTGGGTGGCTGGGTCAAGAAGTAGCCCAGATTCTGGCAAATACTCTTTAATTTGTCTGAGGTGTGGAACATTTTGTCTCTGCGTATATTGGGCATACCCAATCAATTGTGAGACGACGCTTTGGGCTAAGGGTCGTTGTTGCAACTGAAATGGTTCGAGTGTGGCAACAGAGAGATGTTCAAGTAATTTTGTTTCGGCCGTGCGTTCCCATTCTTCCCATGCCCCAAAAGTTGTGAGGATACTGTTCGTTTCTTTGAGTATTTTCTGCCAGGAATCTGGCAGTACTTTTGGTGAGGAAAGGAGTATTTCTACTGGTAAAAATCTTTGGACCTCTTGCTCAAACCAGAGTTTTTGTGAGTCCTCTTCCCCAGTGTGTTCAGAGAAATGAATATCGCCCGTACTGAGATCTGAGAATGCAAAAGCACAGGCAGTTTCAGTGCGAATAAACGCTGCACAGTATCGTTGAGATTGATTAGACAAAACAGACTCGGCTAGCACCGTACCAGGAGTGATGATCCGAACGACGTCTCGTTTTACCAAGGTTTTTCCGTCTGCCGGTTCCATTTGCTCTACGAGCGCTACTTTGTATCCAGCGGAGATAAGCTTTGGTAAGTGTGTATCAAGTGAGTGGTACGGAATTCCGGACATTGGGACGTCCCCACCCTTGCTTTGCGCTTTTCGGGTGAGAGTTAATCCAAGTACATCGGTTCCAACTTGTGCGTCTTCGGCGAACAGTTCATAAAAGTCACCGAGACGAAAAAGAATCAAGCAGTCAGAATACTCTGCTTTAATAGCAGCGAATTGCTGCATGAGTGGTGTTTCGTACGTGGCCATTGTTATGGTGTTTGCAAGATGGCTTGAGCCACCTTTTCAGCAAGTTTTGGCGTAAAAGCGTCTGGAATAATGTGTTCTTGAGACAACTCCCCTTGCTCTTTTGTGACCTGAATGAGCGCTTCGACTGCTCTGAGTTTGTGCTCGAGAGTGACCTGTTTGAGTCGACCATCAATGACAGCCCGAAAAATTCCTGGGAAGGCTAAGACATTGTTTATTTGATTGGGATAATCACTGCGCCCTGTTGCCACAATGGCTGCCCCAGATTTGTACGCTAGTTCCGGTAAAATCTCTGGAGTTGGATTCGCAAGAGCAAAGACAAGTGCTTTTGGAGCCATGCTTTGGACCATTTCTGGAGTGATAGTTTCTGGTCCAGACACGCCAATGACCACATCAGCGTTTTGGAGACAGCTGGCAGCGTCCCCAGTGTTGTTCTATGTGTTACTCACTGTAGCAAGAGCTGCTTTAGCAGAATTCAGATCTGTTCGCCCCGTGTGAATGGCTCCTTTTGAGTCTACTACTATAAGATCATGGACTCTTGGAACATGCGCCACTGGGGTACATGTTTTACCGTGGCACTCTACCCCAAGCAGCATCTTGGCGGTTGCGAGTCCGGCGGCGCCGGCACCAATGATGACGACGTTCAGATCTTCGTATTTTTTCCCAACGACTTCGGCCGCGTTTCTGAGCGCCGCCGCAACTACTATAGCTGTTCCATGCTGATCATCATGGAAAACTGGAATACCAATGTCTTGTAATGCTTCCTCTACTTCAAAGCAGAGTGGTGCAGCAATATCTTCGAGATTAATTCCGGCAAAACTTGGGGAAACCTGGCGTACGAAAGTAATAATTTCTTCAGCAGTTTGAGCGTTAATAACCAGAGGAACCGCATCGACATTTCCAAATTCTTTGAGAAGCAGCGCCTTCCCTTCCATAACGGGCATACTGGCAGTGGCGCCAATGTCTCCAAGTCCCAGGACGGCTGTGCCATTAGAAATCACGGCTACGGTTCTTCCACGCCAGGTCAGATCATAGCTTTTCTCTGGATTTTGAGCGATCTCGCGGCAAGGTTCCGCGACTCCAGGGCTATAGGCCAAGGACAAATCGGCTCGATTTTTCACAGAGATGCGACTGCGAACCTCGAGCTTTCCTTGATTCTTTTGATGGAGTTCTACGGATTGTGAATAGACATCTGACATATGGGGATCATCCTAGCGCATTTTCTGGGAATCTGCCATGTTTTGATGGGGTTTTTTAGTACATGACTCCACTTTCCCAGATCAGAGTAAACCATGAGAGAATAGAGCACATGGATGGCTTTCTTGTAGTTCAGAAACCAGCTGGCATGACTTCTCATGATGTGGTGGCGCGTGTGCGTCGCGTACTCGGTACTCGAAAAGTTGGTCATGCGGGAACGCTTGATCCTATGGCCACTGGCGTTTTGGTCATAGCGGTTGGTTGGGCGACTCGTCTCTTGGAGTTTGTGGTGAGTGATTCGAAAGGATATGACGCCGTCATTGAGCTCGGCCGAACTACCGACACAGATGATGTAACCGGCACAACACTCCAAACATTTTCTGGGGCTCAGAATGAATTCCCTTCTCTTGAAGAAGTGAAAACAATTCTGCAAGACTTTATCGGGGAGATTGAGCAGGTTCCTCCTGCCTACTCGGCTATTAAGCTCCAGGGGAAAACGGCCTATTCGCGCGCGCGAGCTGGTGAAGTGGTTGAAATGCCAACCAGAAAAGTATTGATTTCTCGAGCTGATATTCAAGATTACACTCCGCCATTTTTACATTTACAAGTTGAGTGTGGGAGTGGAACATACATTCGAAGTTTAGCCAGAGACATTGGGGAGCGCCTCAATGTCGGAGGGACGCTTTCTGCCCTGCACAGATTTCGAAGTGGTCATTGGAGGGACGCTGATTCTGTTTCGCTCGACACACTTTCTCCTCAAGATGTTTTGCCAGTTGAGCACATCATTTCTTGGATAGAACATATTTCTGTAACAGAAGAAGGGTATGATCGTCTACTGCAAGGACTTCCTCTTCCTGGTGAACGATATGAATACGAAACACTGCCATTAGTTGTTTTTGAAGAGAGGGTTGTTGGGGTGCTTCGCTATAAAAATAGTCAGTGGTGGCCGAGAAAAATTCGACCAAAGACCCTATAATTTTTCTTTTTGCCAAAAATCTGTATAATGGAAGTATGAAAAAGAAATCTTCTGGAATCGTTGCTGGTTTATTCGCTGGTGTTGCGGCTGGTTTGC
>CAZFLN010000001.1:14176-33000 GCA_964519905.1 uncultured Pseudomonadales bacterium
GCTTTTGCCTACCGTCGTGCGGAAAGTGCAGAAGTGGTCAGCTTCTCCTCAGGCAAAAGAGGCTTGGAAAGAAGTAAAGCCAACATCAGAAGAAAAACGCAAAGTGGAAAATATGCTTGAGAAGAGACAAGATGCTGTTGAAGAGATGGTTTCCTCTCTCAAAACAGCCTGGAGAAAGTTTGTCTCCAATGCTGAATCAGACATGAGCACAGAAGCGGAAAATCTGGCTGATTCACTCGAAAATGAAATAGATGAAGCTTCTGTAAAAGCACAGAATCAAGTACAAAAAACTGCGAAAACTGCTGAAAAAACAGTTCAATCTGCTGAAAAATCTGCCAAAAAAGTTGTATCTTCTGCCAAGAAAACAGCCAAGCGCACCGCGAAAAAAGTAGCAGATACCGTTAAAAAAGTCTAACTTTTGCATATGAATGTTGGTGTTATTTTGGCGGCTGGAAAAGGTACGCGGCTTCACTCTGTTGAAAAAAATAAGACTTCTTTAGAGGTTGGTGGAAAACCTTTAGTCGCCTTTGGAGTAGAGGTTTTTGCTGCTACTCTCGATAAAACGCTTGTTGTGATTGGAGCTTTTCCCGAAAGCGTTCAAGCGGCTTTACAAGCATATGATGTTGAGTATGCCTGGCAACAGACTCCGCAAGGCACCGGTCATGCCGTACAAGTTGCTGTGGAGCGTATTCAAGAACTTGGTTGGTCTCCCAAAACGCTTTGTGTCGGGTATGGGGATCACATGATGTTTTACTCTCCAGAATCTATTCGACGACTGCTTTCTCTCCATACGGATCAGACCGCTGCAGTTACTTTGGTCACGACTCGTCACAGCGATCCATCATCACTTGCCTGGGGAAGAATTACTCGAGATGGAGAAAAAATAACTGGCATTGTGGAACAAAAAGACGCAACTCCAGAAGAACTTTCCATTCAGGAGGTGAATGCAGGTTTGTACGCGTTTGATTTTTCGTTTCTCGCAGCAGCACTGCAAGAGATTCAACCGTCTCCAGTTACAAATGAGCTCTATTTGACTGACGTCATTGCTCTCGCCTGCCAGCAATCAAGACACGTCGCTTCATTGGAAGTTCCTTTTGCAGAGGTGGGAACCGGCGTGAATACGCAAGATCAATTGCGTGACACAGATGGTGTTCTGCGTTCTCAAACTTGAGCTTGTAACGCGCTCAGCACTATTTGACGTATTCGCGTCTTCTCTTCTGGTGAGGCTTTTTCTGGTGCATTGAGTTTTCGCTCAAGCACGACTCCAGCAGCCTCAAGTACTCCAGCATGTGAGATAAACTCTGGCGAAACAGTAAAGACGTATTGGTTTGCCTCAGTATCGTGATGAAGATACAGCCTATACGAAGCCTGAGGAATAAGTTTTTGTACTGTGTGTACTTTCAGGTCGCGAATCATTTTGTCAGCTGTTTTGTGATAGATACGCTGATTGATATTCATCGCTAACGCCACTTCTTCAGGGGTTGCATCGTCTGAAAATCGAATTTCATACCCTTTGGGCAAATCAGTTTTAGCACTCACACTTGCGGGCAGAACCTTGAGTGCTTCAGTTAACTCTGTTTCAAACGCAGAAAATTTTGGGCTTTGCAGCCACATGTTGAGTGCTCGTTGTTCAGTATGAAGGTGTGTCCACTCTTGCGGAAGAGGTGATGATTGTACTTCCTCAGGCGAAAAAAGAAACACATGGGCATGCGGGAGCATGATGGTTCGCGAAGTTCTTTTGTCGGAATGGCTGACCTCGCTGATAGCATTTTCAGTCATAACGGCAATCTGGCCCGGTTTTTTTTGCATTTCAAGTGAGTCGAGAACAGTCAAAATTGTTTTCCAGTAAGTAGTTTGCACAGACTCTGGATAGTCATAAATACTCTCAGTTTGAGATTTTTCTTGAGAAAAAGTGGTTGGTCCAGCGGCTACGACCAGGAGATCTGTTTCGCTGTATGGTCCAGTTGGGATCACAACTGAAACTGCTCCTTCGTTTTGAAGTTCTTGTACAGAAAGAACAAACGGGTCGTCCAGCGAAAAGAAAGCGTTCTTGAGGAATTCTGGCGTGTTAGATTTCTCTGTAATTTTGGAAGCTTCTTGAGGAGTAGCAGACGTAAGAACGCTCGGTTTTTCTGATCGAACAGTCAAAATTCCCTCAGGAAATCGTAGACCCATAGACTGGAATCGTAGCACGAAGAAAAAACTTTTGTACTTGGAATTCTTTTGAAAGGCTACTATACTCTGTAGTATATGAAAAGCCTTCTGCAACACATCGAGAAACTTCGCCCTTATCAACCCTGGATACAGTATGGAATTTTCTTGATGGCTTTCGTATCTTTGATTGGTTCGTTGTACTACAGTACTTTTGGCGATCCAGTTGAAAATCTCCTGACTGGCACACTCTTTGGTGTTGGAATGGGATTCATTCCTTGTCAATTGTGTTGGTATGCTCGAATTTTGATGTACCCAATTGTGCCAATTAGTACGGTTGGTATTCTCAAGAAGGATTCTCGATTTACTGATTACGTGCTTCCACTCGCGATTCCTGGGATTTTCTTAGAAATATATCATTACTCATTGCAAATGCTGCCGATTGAAACGCCTTTTGGTTGCACTATGGGGAATCCTTGTAATGCGCTCCAGGTTGCGTACTTTGGATTTATCACGATTCCATTTTTATGCTTACTTGCTTTCTTAGCAATTACTGCCCTTGCTCTGGTAAACCATGTTCTTGCCCGGAATGAGAACTAAAGACTTCGTCAAACACTGGTGGAAAGTATTTCTGATATTGGGAATACTTTTTGTTGGAGGATCGGCAATTATGCTTCATCAACTTGTAAATCAGAAAGCACAGCAACAAGTGATTTCTCAGCTGGGCTCTCCCCTCTCACTTGGTGCCGTGACGTTGCAGGTCCGCAACCTGGCAGCCTTATCCGATTTTTATGTGTCTCAAGTTGGTCTCGAAGTCCTGAGCCAGTCTGAAGAAGAAGTAATTTTAGGATCTCAAGGGCGTCCAGTGCTTGTGCTGGTTTCGGCACCACACCTTCGCTTTGCTTCTCCAGGGAGTGCTGGTTTGTATCATACGGCGATTCTTTTTTCGAGTCAGGCCAGACTGGCCAGTGTTTTACAAACTTTCTTTCAGACTCGTCCGGAGTTATTTCAGGGATCTTCAGATCATATTGTGAGTGAGGCTTTCTACTTCGTTGATCCAGAAGGAAATGGTCTCGAACTCTACTTCGATCGACCTGCAGAGACATGGCAATGGCAGGATGGTCGAGTGCAAATGGGATCGAGTTATATTGATCCCAATCAGTACATTGCTCAGCATGCGGTTGCCTCCGGGAATCCAGATCAAACCATGGGCCATATCCATTTGCGGGTGGGTGATATTCAAATGGCAAAAAACTTTTATGTCGACATTTTAGGATTTGAAATTACTTCTGAGCACCCAACAGCTCTCTTTGTTTCTGATGGAATGTATCATCACCATATTGGGATGAATGTTTGGGAGAGCGCTGGAGCTGGTATTCGTGAAGAGACGCTTGGCCTTCGTCGGTTTGAAATGTTTGTTCCCTCAGATCAGAAAATACAAGAACTGAGTAGGCGATTGCGCGCGGCGGATGTATCTTTTAGTGAAGGTCAAGGGAGCCTGTCGGTTTCTGACCCCTGGGGAAATGAAATCACTTTCCTGTCCAAAGAGTAAAAGAAACCTAGTAAACCATCTTGAGAGACTGGGCAATTTGCGCAATCTCTGGAGTGTCACCAGACGCAACAATGTGGTAGGTTTTATCTTGAACCGGGAAGAACCAATGTTCGATCGGAGTTGAATCCTCTACTTCGGTGCTCGTGATGACTCGTTTGAAGAGCTGATACCCCATGACTGTTCCGTCTGGAAGCTCTGTGACCGTTCCACCAACTTCGGCAGCAGTTTGCGCTATCAAGTCCACAGGAGAGAGGCTGCTGACTTCCAAATATCCATAGGGCACGAAATTTTCTCGAGGCCCAAAGCTGTGTCGGAACATAATATCCTCTCGAGGATATGGCGTGAGGTTTTGCACTTCCCAGTTTGCTGGGAACTGAAACGCCACACTAAACGGTCGATTGTGATAGGTTTGCCAGTCTGCTGGAGCGGTAGGATTCACTGGAACGTTTTCTTGTGCTACCCCAGCTGGAGTGATTGAAAGCGGTTCAGATTCTTCCAGGATTGGGGTTACTGTTGGTGTGGGAGTGCCAAGTGGCATTTGAGTCGTAGGTTGGGTCGATCCAGACTGACTCCACCAGTAGAAACCTCCAACGCCCAGTCCTCCTACTAAAATCACTCCAAGAATGAGTGGAAGGAGTGAAGTTTTTGGCGCGCTCGCCGGTTGTGCTGTCCGCTCAATTGGAGCGGCCATGACTGGGTCAGCTGGCAATGCAGTGTTTGCAACCGGAAGCGGTTGGGGAGGAATTTGACCTACTGGGACTGATGGAATTGTCTGGGGAATTGGTGGGATTGCATTTGGTGCAGGATTTATTACTGGTGGGACAGAAAAAGGTTGTACTCCCAGAGTGTTTGGAGTTTGTGAAGGAGCCGCTGTCTGAGGAGTGCTCACCCCTTGCAAAGAAAGATTCTCAGCTGGGGTGTTTACCGGGGGTTGTGCACCAACTGGCGTGAGCGGGACAACAGACGGGTTCGAGGGCAGTGAATTCGAGTCCATTCATTCAGTGTAGCTGAATTTTTACTGGCTGCAAAGACTGAAAGAGTACCTAAACGCTCGTTATGCAGTATGACGTTTGGCGCGGTCTCGTTCACCTTTGTTCAAGACGCGTTTGCGGATGCGCAAGTTTTCAGGGGTGACCTCTAAGAGTTCGTCGTCTTCGATGAAGTCGAGTGCTTGTTCCAAACTCAGTTGCATCGGGGTGGCCAGCACCGTCATGATTTCAGCATTGGCTTTGCGGTGGTTCGTGAGTTTTTTGGTTTTCACCACATTCATTTCAATGTCTTCATGACGTTGGTGCAAACCAATCACCATTCCTTCGTACACGCTGAATCCAGGTTGAATCATCGGTACGCCTCGCTCCTGAATTGACTCCAAAGCAAAGGTTGTAGATTGCCCGGATTCGACAGCGATAATTGCTCCATTTCTCAAACGAGGAAGGGCTGGCTGTACCGGTCGGTACTCTAAGAATTGGGTGTTCATGACCGCGGTTCCACGAGTCATCGTGAGCAGGTTAGACCGGAAGCCGAGCAAGTTTTTACTTGGCATGATGTATTCATACTTCACAATTCCTTGTGCGGTATTACTGGTGTTCTGCAATTCTCCTCGGCGCTGACCCATGGCTTCGATTACTGCTCCGACATATTCTTTGTCGACTTCAATACTCACTTCTTCGAAAGGTTCACAGGTAACGCCATCAACTTCTTTCAAAACCACTTGAGGTTTTCCGACTTCGAGCTCGTAGCCTTCTCGTCGCAACGTTTCAATGAGCACTGCCAGATGCAACTCTCCTCGACCAGAGACCATGAAACCGTAGCCGTCTTGGTTTTCTTCAATTCTCAAACCAATATTTACTTTCTGCTCACGCTTGAGTCGTTCTTCAATTTGGCGAATGGTGTAGAACTTTCCTTCTCGAGCAGCCAGAGGTGAAGTGTTGGCAGAAATGGAAATTTTCAGAGTTGGTTCGCTCACGGTAAGCAACGGATAGCCTTCGGTAATCGCATTATTTGCCAAGGTGTATCCGATGGTAACTGGATCTATTCCAGTGAGTGCGATAATGTCTCCAGCCTGAGAAGCAGCCACAGGAACACGTTCCAGTCCAACGCTGGTGAAGAGTTCAACGACACGATGCTGCCCTACTTTTTTGTCTGCGGCAAGTTGGATCAGAGAGTCACCAGGTTTTACCGTTCCTTGCGTGACACGACCAATAGCGTAGGTGCCCTTGTATGGGTCAAAATCGAGGTTAGAGATGAGCATCTTGAACGGTTGCGTAGCGTCTGCTTTTGGTGCAGGAATTTCGCGTAAAATGGTTTCAAACAAGACAGAAAGATCTGCTTCTTCGGTTGGGTCTTCTGGGAGACTCTCCCAGGCCTTTCCTTCTCTTCCAATAGCGTAAATGATCGGGAAAGAAAGATCTTCTTCTCGTTCCGCCAGTTGAAGGAACAGTTCTTCTGTTTCTTGCAATACTTCATCTGGTCGGGCGTCGTTTCGATCGATTTTATTTACGACGACAATGATTGGCAGCCCACTTTTGAGTGCTTGTTTGAGCACGAACTTTGTTTGTGGGAGAGGCCCTTCAGCAGAGTCTACGATCAAAACCGCTCCGTCTGCCATGTGGATGACTCGCTCCACTTCTCCCGCAAAGTCAGCGTGTCCAGGAGTATCAATAATATTAATTTTGGTGTTCTTGTAAAAGACAGAAGTATTTTTCGCCAAGATGGTAATGCCTTTTTCGCGTTCCAAATCGTTTCGATCTAAAATTGTAGTTTGGGTCATTTCTGTCTGGTGAGCTTGAAACGTATGGGTCTGCTTCAGGAGTCCATCAACCAGTGTGGTTTTGCCGTGGTCAACGTGAGCAATAATAGCAATGTTTCGAAGATCGAGGTTTGGCGCAGTTTGAGACATAAGGGAGTTATTCTACCACATTTTTTGAAATTTGGTTTGTAAATACGTTAAATTCGACTTTGGAGCGAGAATCAAAAAAAAGAGTTTATATCAAAATTTATTCACTTATCCATTTTGAATGGTGACTCCCACCCACTCGATATATGGCCAGTCTTTTTTCACTTCTTTCCAGAAAGTATCAGCGAGTTTTGAAGAATATTGGCCATATCCTCCACTCTCTGTTTGCCGGCAGAGTCGTTGTTCTGCCTCTCTGAGAATTTCCATAACTTTTTCGCCTGTTTGGTTAAAATTTGCCTGCAGAGCCTGGCGATTCTTGGCATATTCGTCATGCACGGGGCGAAATGCAGCAAAGACTTCTTCGTGTTGAGCGTATGTATCTTTGAGGATTTGTCGGTATTTTGGTGCGGCCATATTCCCTGCTTCTTCGTAAGATCTCTAGAGTAAATGTTCCTCAACTTTCGAGCAAGAGGAGAATTACTGTGAGTTGAGTCGTGAAGACAGGGAGAACTGTTGCTCTGCCAATGTTTCGTCCTCTGCGAGCCATTGTTCTTGCTCTTCTGTCAGCCATTCTTTTCGTTGCATTGTTTGTACCAAAGCCTCAATCCTTTGCAGTCTGGTATCGATGATACTTATGAGCGTGCTTAAGTCTTGGCGCTGTTGCTCTGTGAGTCGATGTGACTGCCGTTCTGCTTGTACCCACCCTGGGCGAACTTCCGCTAAGCGGGCGAGTGTTTGCTCCCAGTCTGTTACCATCGCTGAATCATACTGTGCTGGTGTGTATCCGCCGAGTGAAATAACGATGGCTTGCCGTGGACACTGTGTAGAACTGGAGTCAATTCCAATTCCTATTTCTTGATAGGCACCGCTCATTAAAAGCGCAGACCAATTTTTCATTTCTGGAAGTGCTTCGAGAATGTCCTCTTCGCTATACCAGCCGGAAATGGGCAGTTCTGCGAGCAAGGGATTTCTGTATCCATTTCTCGAGGCTTGAGAAAAGAGTGTGGCGGCATCTGTTGCCGGTATGGTTGAAGAACTCCACAACTCTGCTCGAGATTGAGAGAAATTTTTGAGAGAAGTATTCACCAAGAGTGGTGGGAGTTTTTGTTGCGCTCGAGCACTGTTGAGCTGGCGAATAAATTCTTGATCCGAGAAAGTACTTTCTCCAACTAAAGTGCTGTCTTGCTCTGCATTCTTACGCCAGTTTGAATCTAACACTCCAATTTGCTTCTTCCAGGGAGTGAATCGAACAATTGATTCAAATGCGACCATTCCGAATCGATGTCGAGAGTCATCACTTTTTTTTCTGTTGTCACCGAGGACAAAAACATGTTGAGGTGGGATAGAAACGGCCGTACATTCAGGGAAGTTTGGTCCTCCGAAAGTTGATCGTGGCTCGAGTGTGTATGGCTCAATCAGTTGTATTCCGTTGCGACGGACGAATCCGTTTTGAATCTCAATGCTGTCTCCAGGTATTCCAATAACTCGCTTGACGACTCCGTTGGTTCCGTGGACGTTTCCTTCTTTTGAGTCACGAATAAATACTAAGTCTCCGTGCTTGAGTTGTTGTGCGCCTATCAATGTGTCTGCGAGTCGAATTCCACCTGGGAAGCGCCACATGTCGACTGTCGCAACAATTTTCTCCGCTCGTTCAGTTGCAGTGCTTCCCTCTCCGATTGGAAAAGTTGGAGCCATGGAGCCGCTGCCCAAAATACTCACAGGTTGAGCTATAACGCCTCTTCTCTCTAGCCAAGCAGAGAGATTTTGACTGTTTGTCCAGATGAAAGTAGAGATACTAAGAATTGCCGCAACCGTAGAAAAAAGGGCCAACAGTCTTTTGGTAGAAAAACCGGAACGAGGAGATAATTTGGAAGGAAATCGAGCTGTCATACTTGGCTCCAAGGTGTGATCAGAGAGTTTTATCGTTTGGCTGTAAGAAATATTCTAGCAGTTCTTTCCTCGTCGTCACAACGTTCGAGGTATGTTGGGAAAGTGTTTCTGGAGTGTTGAGTCCCCACCCTACTCCAACCGCCTGAATGTGAGCAGTTTTGGCAGCTTCCATGTCACGAATTTCGTCGCCAACGTACCAAATATTCTCACGCTTCCACTCGTTGGTTTTACAGAGTTTTTCAATGTGAATATGTTTCTTCCAGAGGTTTCTTTCAGCCACTATGTGCTCAAAAAAATGCAACACTTTTTGTTCTGATAAAACCTGTTGCACGACTGGTTTTGTATTGGAAGTAATGATTCCCAGAGTGTATCCAGTATTGTGCAATTTGCTCAGAACCGAGGCTGTTTCGGAAAAGATCGAGACTTCTTTCCATCGATTTTTTATGATTTCCTGACCTTCTCGAATCAGAAATGGCAGTCGCCATAAAGGAATGCCTCGAGAAGCAAGAGCAGCTCGAATGCCTTGTTTCCGGAGTTTTGTATACTCCTCAGCAGAAATAAGCGGCCAATTATGGCGTGCTGCAAGGATCTGGAGGGCTTCGTGCTGAAGCGGAAGAGAGTCAGCAAGTGTTCCATCAAAATCAAAGAGGATAACCTTTTGATATTCTGGTGCTAAGCGGAGTGTTCCTTTTTTATGTGGGCTTCCATGCATATCTCTGTAGGGACAGTTTGTGCATCCATTGCCACAGCAAGACCCTTGCGCGATTAGCACCTGTGTGGGCAAAGGTTGTGGGGTGATCATTTTTTAATGGCAGACTGACCAGTTTTGCGTTTGGCTTGTCGGTTCTGGAGAGCGAGCGTGTACCGCTCATGGAGCTGTCGAAACTCAACTTGGAGCTCTTCCAGTTTCGTATCATCTATTTCTTCAATATTCATGATGGTGTTTCGAGCTCCTTTTTCCGAACGAATGAGCTCATCAAGCTTAATATGAACGGCGCGGCTGTCTCGATTTTGCGTATTTTGGATTAAGAACACCATCAAGAAAGTTATGATAGTTGTCCCCGTGTTGATGACCAACTGCCAAGTATCTGAGTAGCCAAAAAAATGACCAGTGAATGCCCAGGTCAGGATGAGGAGAAAAGCAAAGACAAAGGCTCCAGGCGTTCCAACGACTCTGGAAACTGTGGTCGCAACAGTACGAAAAAGTTGATTCAAAAGATGCGGCATAGGTCTTTAGAGTATAACGTATTCCTTTCTTGCACAGTTTGGTACTTTCTGTCTAGAATGCGGGTGGGCAGGATTTTTTTTGCAAATCTGAAAAGTTTGCCCTTGGGAGAAATCATGATTATTGGGGTTGTTGGAAATATCGCTTCGGGGAAGTCGACGGTTGTAGATTTATTACAAGAGTCATTCGGGTGGCAGGGCTATCAAGAAGAATTCGCTGAGAATCCGTTTTTAGCTTCTTTCTACACCGATCCCAATCGCTGGAGTATTTCTTCGCAACTTTTTTTCTTAGCGGAGAAAGCCAAGCAAGGACAAATAATTTTTCAAGAACATGCTCGAAGCGGAAATACGGTCATTTGGGATAGCCCGATTCAACATAATGCGTGGACTTTTGCATTAGCACAGTATCGTTTAGGCAACTGTACAAAGGATGAGTGGGAGTTATATCAAAAATTATTTGACTTGTTGGAGCCGACCTTACCTCGCCTTGAAGTGGTGTATTGGGCGAACACTCCAGTAGAGGTTTTGGAGCAAAGAATTGTGAGCCGAGGTCGGAGCTTTGAGCAAGGAATTCCTCGTGATTATCTTGCTTTACTCAACGAATTGAATCAAGAGTGGGTGCAGTCTCTTTCTGTACCGGTGATTGAAATTTCTCCTGAATCAATTGAGATTGAGTCACCAGAACTCCGTCAGAAAAGCGCTGAGTATTTACAACTGTCTTTGCAGAATTTCTTGACACACTCTCCAGCAATGACTTCAACTTCTTTGCGATAAAGAAGAAAGTGTCTGGTTAGCGACGAGCTTGTCGGAAAACAATTGGTGCGTGGAGTGCAAAAATTGGAACTCCAGTGACCAAGATAGCCACGGCGAAAGCAATTGCTTGTCGGCGTCCTTCGGCCTGGTAGTCGCGTTGCGCGTCGTTTTCTTGGAAGGCCAGGTAATCCTCTTGCCACTGCACGAGTGTTTGTTTTTCTTCGTCAGTCAACTCAGTATTTGCTTCGATCTTACTGGTGTCGAAGTATGGCATAGGAGGGCTATTTCGCCAGTCGGTACTTGGAGTTTTGAGAACTGTGGCGTTGAGTCCAGTGTTGATGAGCGTCACACTTCCAATCACGATTAAAACAAGCCCAAGTAAACTTGCGAGTACAAAATACAGTTGGAGCCAAACAGGAGAATTTTTCATACGATTTTTTCCTTCGTGCTTTTATTTTGAGCGCAAGCTGTTGCCTTTTAAGATCACCACCACACCAAGCAGGACTGAAGCAGCATTCAGAATTGTGATGAGGTTGACTCCACCAAACAAGCCATCAATTACCAAGAGTGAGGCACCTGTTACGTAGAGTAAGACAAAGTTTTTTTGCAATTGATTTTGCTTTTTACTGGTGTGATATGCCTGATAGGCCCATCCTAAAACGATCAGTGTTAAACCGGCGAGTGTCATCATAGGGGCTCTCTTTCTAAAGGTAAGTGTAGCGGTTTTTTTGTTTCCTTGTCAATTGATTTCGTAATTTACGTCAGATTATTCCAAATTTCATATAAAACAAAAGAGATGTATCCAGCCAGCAAAATAGCGGCTTCTTTTCGAGATAATCGATCCTTTGTTCGAGCAAAAATAAAGAACAGTGCAAAACCAACTACAATGAACCACATACGGAGTTCAACCTCGGACCGAAGATCAAATCCTTGACCATGAATCACTGTGAGCACGCCAAAAACTAAGGTATTAATTGCGGCCGACCCCAAATAATCAGCGAGCGCAATATCCGATTTTTTAGCCATAACGGATCGAAAGATAATCGAGAGCTCTGGAATATTCGTGCCGAGTGATATGACTACAAGGCTGACAAAAAATGGTGAAACTTGAAACGCGTCAGCAAAATACAACGTTGAGTTGACGATTTGCTGACTGGCGAAAAAAAGCAGCATCATTCCACCGAGAATATTTATCGGGATCATTGCCGAAATTGGTTTCTTGCGGGAAATCGCGTGACTAATGCGTTCAAATACGGAATGGCGGAAAGATACGATCAAAGCGAGTGCTACATAGAGCAGTATAAGGAGCCATCCTTCCCAGTAAGAGATTCTTTGATCCGCACTGAGGAAAGACGGAGCTACTACAACCGCCAGAATCAGCAAAAGCTCTTTATGATTGACTTGTTCTGTCGGGAATTTGAGACCTTGTCCAACTAAACTCAGAAGCGGAATAATCAGTAAGAAAATAACCAGTCCAGCTCCGATTAAGTTCCCTGCGAAGATTTGTGGATCGTTGTTCATGAGGCCCATGAAACCAATCGCCATTTCAGGGAGTGAAGTCAAGAATCCCAAGATAAAGAAAGAAACAGTAAAGGCTGGCAGTTTCCAGTAGGAAGCGAGCGTGGAAACTGCTCCGACTACTCTCCCCGCGCCAA
Source organism: uncultured Pseudomonadales bacterium (assembly GCA_964519905.1). Taxonomy (GTDB): domain Bacteria; phylum Patescibacteriota; class Microgenomatia; order UBA1400; family UBA1396; genus CAZFLN01. The sequence continues at coordinate 26,298 of CAZFLN010000001.1, forward strand.
ACCAAATAAGCACAAAACATATCAGGTAGGCAAGCAGGTGAAAGAGATGGGCGGGCATCAAAGTATCATAGCAATTACTTTGATGCCCGCCCAAAATTCAGCGGTGACGCGTTTTTTTACGCGCGTGGCGCAGATTTTTCTTCTCGGGTCTCGATGATTGTCAACGCGGTTCCGGTTTTGTTCGCACGACCTGTGCGGCCAATTCGGTGCGTGTAGTCTTCGTAGGACTCTGGCAGATCGAAGTTGATGACGTGTGACACATCGTCAATATCGAGTCCGCGACTGGCTACGTCAGTAGCAATCAGCACACGTGCCTTGCCTTTTTTGAAAAGATCAATGGCTCGCTGTCGTTGACTCTGAGTTCGATTGCCATGGATGGCGACGTTTCGTACGCCTCGCTTGTCAAGAATAATGGACAACTTTTCGGCGCCGCGCTTCGTGCGCACAAAGACGATGGTTTTAAAGAACTCTGGTTGCTCCAAGAGATCAGTCAAAACGTCGTACTTGATTCTGCCGTTGGTCTTGACCACATCTTGGTTAATCGTTTCGGTGCGATCTGTGGACTTCACATTCACACGAATTGGATTGTTCAAGAATGTATCAGCGATTCTTTCAGCGGCTGGTGGCATGGTGGCTGAGAAGAAGAGTGACTGTCGTGGGGTGGCAAGGCGAGCAACAATGTACTGCATTTCGCGCACGAATCCCATGTCTAACATTTGGTCAACTTCATCGAGAACGATGTTGTTAAAGCGAGAAAAGCGCAAAACGCCCTGCTCTTCCAAGTCGCGGAGACGACCAGGAGTTCCAATCACAAACTGTGGATCTCTGCGAAGCTTATCAATTTGTGGTCGAATGCTGACACCACCGATACACACGACTGAATACAGGCGCATACGATTGGTGAATTGTCGCAACTCTTGTTCAATTTGCACCGCCAGTTCGCGAGTTGGTGCCACGATGAGAACACGCTGGTTTTCATCACGGAGCACTTTCGCAATCAGTGGGAGCAAGAAGGCGGCGGTTTTTCCGGTTCCGGTGCGAGCGAGACCAATGACATCTTCACCGTCCAAGAGAGCTGGAATAGCTTCATCTTGAATTTGTGTTGGCTGGGTATATCCACGAGCCACGATGTTGTGCTGCAGTTCTGCAGGCAGGTCGAAGTCCGCGAAGGAATGCTTCGGTGTGTACACGATTTCTTCTGGCTCACTGGCTTTTCGAACCAGTAAGTTTAAGTCAAATCCGAATGGGACTTGGCGTCGTGGCTTGTTGCCAAAACGACTATTGTTTCGGGACCGACGTGACGGTCCGCGCGATGAATATCGCATCATAGAATATCTTTCTGAAAGCAATTCAAGAAACGCGAAAGGAAGGAGTTCCTCTTTGGGGTGTCTCCTCTTTGCGCATTTGAAAGAAGTGACGGTGAAACCAAAAATTTCGTTATCTCAAGCTGCAATCGCTTGTTTTATCTGTTCTTAGTATAGCGCGAGGCAGGCTGCTTGTCAAGTATATTATAGGATTTTCCATCCCAGAGACTTGCCAGGAGATCAACTTTTTCTCCAGAGAAAACTACGCCCTCTTCCTCGAGCATTTGTCGCTTTGTTTGGAGACCTTGCCCTGCTGAATAGCCAGTCAGACTCCCATCAGCAGCGACAACGCGGTGGCATGGTGTGCGAGGGGCATCTGTATTTTTGCGCATAAAACTTCCCACAGCTCGAGCAGCACCTGGACGTCCAGCAAGAGCTGCGAGTTGACCATATGTGGCGACCATTCCCGCTGGAATAGCGCGACAGAGGATGTATACGCGAGTAGAAAAAGGATCAGACAACGACACGAGCGGAGAATGTGTAGGGTGAGAAAGTGGTGATTTCATCACTCTTTGAGTGTATCAAACATATCGTATACTTGGCAGATGCAGTTATTTCTTTCGTCTTATCGGCTGGGCAATCAGCCAGAAAAATTTGCAGAGTTGTGTGGCTCAAATACCAAGGTAGCGGTAATTGGGAACGCTCGAGATCAATTGGCTGGTGAAGAGCGAGCAATTCGACTCCAACAAGAGTTTGATGACTTGCGTGGAATTGGTCTTGATCCACACGAAATAGACCTACGTGATTTTTTTGGAAAGCCAGAACAAACTGAAGCGGAGCTGAAAAACTACAAAGTCCTGTGGGTGCGTGGTGGGAACACGTTTTTACTTCGACGGGCCTTGGCCCAGAGTGGGGCTGACCACTTCATTTGGGGAAAGCGGCACGATGATTCTTTTGTGTACGGTGGTTATAGCGCAGGAGCCTGTGTGGTCAGCCCCACTCTGCAAGGCGTAGATTTAGCAGATGATCCTGATTTTTCTTCTCCACCCTATCAGCCTGAGGTTATTTGGGAGGGTTTGAACTTGATCCCCTACTGGATTGTGCCTCACTACCAATCAGATCATTTTGAGTCGGAAATGATGGAAGCAGTTGTTCAATTTTATAAAGAGAAAAATCTACCATATAAACCACTCCACGATGGTGAGTTTATTGTCGAAAAAGCCTGATACTCTTTACAAAAAACGGAAGATCTGTTTACATAAGAAGAACTCAAAAAGGAGCATCTGCCCATGCCTCGATCTACTCGCGCACCAAAGCCGACTGGCAAGAAATCATCTGCCAAGCCAGCTCGAAAAACTTCCCCGAAAAAAACTGTTTCTTCTGTTTCAGCCTCTCCTCGACCTTCTCAAAAATCTCAAGTTGCTCGTTCTCCTTGGTTCTATATTTTGTGGATTTTGTTTGGCTCAGCAGTAGTTGCATTTTTACTCTGTCGAGTAATGGGCTGGCGACTTTTTATGGATTCTAATCGTCAAGTACAGCTCGCGCCCTCTGCTGAATTGTCTGGCACGGTTCGATTTACCGCTTTGCAGCCTGAACCAGAAGATAAGGGTGATTTAATGCTGCACGCTCGTCGCGTTGATTCAAACACTTGGCAAGAGATTGAACCTCTGGCTTTAAAGCAAGACTCTGCTTGGGTGTGGCACTCGGCTTTGCCAGGAGTAAATTATGAACTTCAGGCCACACTCGTTATTGATGGCAAGGAAATTAAGAAATCCGAAATGGTTCAAACAACCGCTCCTGCGGCAGACATTCGTGTTCCATTAGAAGTGAACTGGCATGATTTACCAGAAGACGTGGTGAATGTGAGTACGACTTCATTGGGTGGAACAGTGTTTGTGAATGGGTATATTTCCCCAAGCAGTGTGCTTGAAGTGTATGCGTTGGACGCAGTTCATTTCTCAGATGGTTTTCATCAAGTGAATCCAGAAATGTTAACTCGTGCCGTTCGCATTGCTTCTGTTTCCAATCCACAATCAGAAGTAACTTGGGAATGGAACGAAGCGAAACCTCTCGAGAAATACATGGTGGTGGTCGTTCTGCGAGATCGCGGCGAACTCTTCGGTGTCTCGAAGCAACTTCGTTTTGCAGATGCTGGCGAAACGAGCTTGGAACACATGATTAACTCAGAAATAGTCCCTCCAACAGGAATGCAGAGCTTGATTCCAGGTATTTCAACCCTTCGAGCAAGTGTGGTGGCTCAAGGAGCGGCCAGTCGGGGGATTTCTGGAACAACCTCTATCGTTGGTCCTCTGCGAAAAAATAGCAGTTTACTGATGTTGCAGCGTAAGCCTGGTGAAGAAAACTACACACCAATTAACCGCTACGCTTTTCCTTCACAGTACGGTACAAAGTGGCAGTTCGCTGATGCCGAAGTCGGACAAGCCTATGAAATAATGGCTGCTTTACAGGTGAATGATCAGAATACTTCTACTCCTCCAGGGCCAACAACGGTTGTAGCCCCAGCGAGTAACGTGAACTTTGCTCTGAACACTTGGTATACCATGCCACGGCCAACCACTCGACCTTCTAACGAAGTATGTTTAGATGGTGATGGCAAGTCATACACGGCAGTGTTAGTGCTGCCAAAGATTGCAGATGCCACTCAATATTGGTTCCAAGTGGGTGAAAAGTCTGGACAATCAGGTACGTACAATCATATGCTCCCGGTTGTTGATACAGACGGTGACATGAAGATTCGAGTTCGAGTTGATAAGTCCAAGCAGTACTTTATGCGATATTCTTACGCGACCTGTGAGCATTGTTCTGGTCCAAACAACTTCTCTCCGTATTCAGATGAAGTTGGATTTACCTGTGACTAGGAAGAAAGAAACATTTGAGTAACTGGAACCCGCCACACGGCGGGTTCCAAAGTTTTAGCAATCGAAAGTTTAGAACAGATCGTATTTTTGGAGGAGTTTTTTGTTTCCAGCCACTTGGTACCCAAGGAGTTCCGAGTAGAGTCCTGGCTTTTTTGCCAGCTGAGCGGGTGTTCCGGTGTCGACAATGTCTCCATGGTCTAGCACTAAAATTTGGTCTGCGTTTTGGATGGTCGAGAAACGGTGCGCAATGATCAAGACTAATCGGTTCTTAAAGAGTTTCTCTAAGGCTTCTTGGACCAATTTTTCAGACTTTGAGTCGAGACTGCTTGTGGCTTCATCCAGAATCAAAATCGGCTTGTCGTGGAGAATTGCTCGAGCGATTTGTAAACGCTGTTTTTGGCCACCAGAAAGCCGTACGCCCCGCTCTCCAATCTCAGCGTGGATGCCCTTTGGGTATCGCGAGACAAACTCATAGGCATTGGCTTTTTTGAGCGCATCGATCACTTGTTCGTCTGTGGCGTTTGGCATTCCGTAGATGACATTCTCACGAATGGTCGAGGAAAAGAGCTCATTCTCCTGAAACACCAAAGCCATGTGAGATCGAATCCAGCCATGGTCAGCTCCACTGTATTTTTTGTCAGACAAGTAGATTTCTCCAGATGTTGGTTCGTAGAGTTTTAGAATCAAGTTAATCAGCGTTGTTTTTCCCGCTCCTGAATTCCCAACTAAGGCTACAGTCTGGTTTTTCTTAAGTGTAAAAGAAACATCTTTGAGTACTGGTGTGGTGCTGTCTTCGTACGAAAATCCCACGTGATCAAATCGAACTTCTGGAGAATTGAGAAGATTTTTGGCTGCTTTTGTTGGAGCATGTTCTTCTTCAGGAAGATCAAGAACGTCAAAGAAGGCGCCAGCATCAGCATTTGATTGTTGAATCTTTTCAAGAATATAGCTCATTCCATAGAGTGGCCAGCGGAGTTGGTTGAGAAGCTGAATAATTAAGACCATTTCTCCCAGGCTCATTTCACCAAGGAAAGTCTTTCGGAAAATGAGGAAAAGAATTCCGATAAAAGCGATTTCGAGTCCTGACTCACGAATAAAATTTAAGACATGGTACAGTGTGGATTGCTTGTCATAAATTTTGTTAATTTTCCCGTACGTTTGAGAGAGATGTTCCCATTCTCTCTTTTGGGTTGTGTAGGTTTTGACAAGTTTAATGTTACTTATAACTTCCTGGATTCGACCCCGGATGCTATCTTCGTACACATTTTTTTCTGCCTGCAGAGCACCCCAGCGGCGTGTGGAGTAACTTGATATGGCAATATACACAGGAAAAACGGAAAACGCTAAAAGACCGATCACTGGATCAAAATACGTAAGAATTCCAATCCCAAAAGCTGCTTGGAGAAGTGCTGGCAAAATAAAATTCGTGGCAGATCCCACAAAATCACGAATGGAGAGAATTCCACGATTGAGCTGATTTACCATTTTCCCAGAAAGTTCAGAATCAAAGTATTTCTGAGGGAGTGTAAAAATCTTGTGGTAGTACTCTTCACTGAGATGCTTCCCAAGTCGGGAAGCGATGAAGTCTCCAAGCCGCTGAGAAATGCTATTGAGCAAAACTCCTAAAAAGTTCACGAGTAAGATCAAGGCAAAAAGCCAGAGGAGTGTTTGATAGCTTCCGGCTCCTTCGCTGACTTGCTTGGTGAGTTCATCGACCACATACTTCAGGGCAATAGGAGTAGCTTGGTCCAGTGCGGCTTTAATAACAATAAAGATTCCTGCCAGGAGGATAAATCCGTGGAGTGGCTTGGAAAGTTGAATAATTTTGGCGATGTTTTTCATAGGAATAGCTGTATTCTACTCTGTTTTTCGCTATACTGGAGGCATGCTCAACATTGGAAGTTTTCTCCCATCATTTTCTTTGTCCGATCAAGACGGAAAGACAATTTCCAACACGGACTTGCTCGGCAAGTGGAGCGTCGTCTATTTTTATCCCAAAGATGACACACCGGGTTGTACCAAGGAAGCATGTTCCTTTCGTGATTCCTGGCAGCAGTTTGAAAAGGCATCAGTGATGGTGTTTGGGGTGTCTCGAGATTCGGTCGCTTCGCACAAAAAATTCGCTCAGAAGTACTCACTCCCCTTCTCTTTGCTCTCGGATCCAGATGCGTTGCTCATTAAAGATTTTGGAGCCTGGGGAAAAAAGAAGTTCATGGGGCGTGAGTTTGACGGGATTCTTCGCACCACTTTTGTGATAGATCCAGAAGGAAAGATTGCAGCTGTGTACGAAAATGTCACTCCAGCTGATCATGCCTCAGAAATCCTCGAAGACATTCAACGCTTCCAATCTTGAGCCTCGTTTTTGAATTTTGTTACAATGCCGCTATGCGAAATGTTTTTCAATCCCTGATTTTTTTATCGGTAGTTTGTATTCTTGGATTTGGTATGTTTCAGATTGTTCGACAGGCCCTGAATGCACCAAGTTCTCCAGAATCGAATCCAGTAGTTTCCTTGGATCCA
>CAZFLN010000001.1:33010-57257 GCA_964519905.1 uncultured Pseudomonadales bacterium
CAAGAGAAAATCAAACGCCTGCTCCACTCGCGGAAGTTGATCGAGAGCTCTTTGGCACTATTACGTACAAAGAGCGTATCCCCTTACCAGCAGGCGCCGTTGTATCAGCTGAACTCTTGGATGTTACTGATGGAAACACCGATAGTGGTTTGGCAGCTGCTTCTACACTTGTAAAAGAGGGAGATGTGGTTCCTGTTCCATTTCGCATTGTGTATGACGAAACTCTGCTTGATGAAACCCGTTTATACGCGATTCGTGGGAGCATTAACCATGAAGGTGTGAAGCTGTGGTCTGGAGATTTAGTGCCGGTTTTGACACACGGAAACCCCTCTAAAGACGTTGAAGTATTGTTATACGCCACTCCAGAGTCTTTAGTCGTTGGGAATGAATGATATTTCCTGTCTGGCAACCTCTTTTTTCTTCGAGTCACGGACTTTCTCAAAAAATTGGTGAAATCCTGGGAGAAAAAGCAACACACACTGGAACTTTGGACCCGTTGGCAGAAGGAGTTCTTGTGGTTCTAACTGGTGAGGATCGTTTTGCAAAAGGAAGTCTTCAGGATTGGTATAAAACATATGATTTTGAAATTTTGTGGGGTGTTCAGACAGATTCTGGAGATACTCTTGGGATTCCCAAAATTGGCGAAATCTTGTCTTTCCCTTCAGAGCTGGAAACAATTCTTCAAAAGTTTCCACAGAAATATGATCAGAAAATTCCGTCCTTTTCGGCTCGTCGTATTGATGGTCAGTCAAGTTTTGATTTTGCAAAAAATGGCCAGGATTTTCCCACTCAAACACGGACTGTTTCTACTGCACTGGAGAAAAATTTTTTGCAGTCTTCTCTGCCTTGGTCTGAGGTCCAGAATGAGGTTCAGCGACGTTGTCAGCAGGTTCAAGGGAACTTTCGTCAGACAGAAATTGCTCACTCTTGGAACGAACTTGATGTCTCGGAGCAATCTACTTTTTCTCTCACTCGGCACACCGTCGTGGCAAGTCCTAGGACATACGTTCGCCAGTTGGTGCAAGATATGGCTGAGTTGTGTGGTCGGCCTGCAACCACTTGGTCAATTACTCGCACGAAAAATGGACCGTATGAGCACAATGATTGTGTTGATTTGAGCGAGCTGACTGATTTGAGCAATTATCTCTGATTTTGAGCAGATTCTGTACGATCAAAAATCATGATCTGGTCATTTTCTGTCAAGAGCATGAGGGTCGATCCTTCAAGAGAAAAGCCTTGGATAGAATCAAGTTGAGTGAGATAGATTTGTTCCTGAGAACCTTCACAATACATTTGCGTGCTGGCAATTGGCCCGACCTGTAAGGTTGTTCCATCATACGCATATGGTCCGAAGGCATGATTACAATCGGTTGTTGAATTGAGGTTCATGTCGTCGCGAAAGGTGAGTACAAAACGTTCAGGAGTATTGGGAACAAATGTTTCCTCCCCTGTTTGCGTTTGTTGCCACTGCCAAGAGCCAATGATCGCTTGGATGGAGAGCATATCACTTTGTGCCCGTTGTTGGTCAATTTGATTGGTTCTTTGGAAATAGAGAAGTAAGGAAATTACTCCCCAAGCTGCAACAACTGCCACAATTCCCCAAGCAATTGCAAAGTTTCTTACTTTTTTAACTATTGAGCCAGGCATGATTTTACTCCTTCTTCAGCATTTTCCAGCGAGCGAATCCAAATGCGGTTGCGACAGCCCCAAGTGTGATCAGTACAGCCGTTTGAGCGGTACTTCCAGCCTGTGGGAGCTCTGGACGAGGCGTTGGAGAGGTTGGGATCGGAGTGGCTGTCGCTACTACTGGGCAAGTACAGTTTGTTTGTTCCGTACAACTGGCATTTCGGCAGCGTCCGTTGGAACATGTGAGCCCTGCTGGACAGTCACTGGTTGTGACACAAGCAGTATCACAGCGTGGAACCGGTGTTGGGGTGGGTGTTGGACTGACGCTCGCAACTGGAGTTGGAGTCGGTGTCGGCGTAGGAGTTGGGCTTCCAGTTGGCGTTGGGGTTGGAGTCGGAGTCGGTGTAGGAGTTGGGCTTCCAGTCGGTGTTGGCGTGGGAGTCGGTGTGGGAGCACTGTAGGCAATTTGACATCGTTGTGTCACATTTGCTTCTGATGCACAAAAATCACCGGCACATGGCATACAGCGAACTTCTGCGAAATCTCCAATGGTAAGTTCAGGAGAGACGTTCGAAGCAGACTCACCCAAGATATTAAATATTCCACCACTGGCAGAACGGTATGAGAAGACGTACCGATCGGTTCCAGCAAGGCCGACACAAGTGAAGGTAACATTTCTGCCCTTTTCAAGGCTTTCACTTGGTGTGAGTGAGACACATTCGTTTTCTAGCGTGAAATCAAGAGAACAGACATTCACATCAGCACTCGGTCGAGATGTTGGAGCCGTTGGCGCCAAAGGACCTTGTGCTTGTCGGATAAACCAAATGGTTCCAAGTGTAATGACCGCGATAAGAAGCACCGCACCAGCCGCGAAGGCGGTTCGGAATTTTCGGATAGTTCGTTCGAGTTGTGCGCGTGTCATGGTTAACCTTCGTTCTCAAAGTTATATACCGTATTATTTACCTTGATTGCATCAATAAGTGAACCCCAGGAAGGAGTGCTCCCTCCGACACTTATCCCAACAAAGCGAATCTTTGCATCAGGGTGCTTTTCTAGAACAGATGACAGTGTGAAGTTTGATTCAGTTGACCCGCCTCCAACACTTACGATTTCTCCTACAGAAGTATTCGCCCAGAACTTACCATCTTTAACGTTCCAAGTCTGCCATCCAGACTCAATGGTTCCATTGTAGTAAGGTTCGAAGATGAATGTTGTATCTTGAGTGTCATCTCCATCGATGTCGACCCCAAGAATAAACGAGACATTTGCTGTTTCAGTTGGTCCAGAAATTTGTTTTGTCGCGTATTCCAAAGTGTTGAGATCTTTCAAAAGAATGTCAACGTCTTTGGTCATGGCTGCTCTGGAATCGTTATTGTCTTCAAGAACAATTCTGAGAGCACCATTCCCAAGTGGACTCTCTGATTCTTGTACAAATGAGATACTTCCGCCAGCATCGCTAAAGGTTCCCCATCCTTGAAGATTATTTTCGCTTACACTCACTTCGCCAGTACTCTCTTCTTCTGGGTTCGAAGTTTCAGGTTGTGTGGTCTCCCCTGTGCCAGTTGGTTCAACCTCGATTGGAGCGTTTGCTCGTCCAGCTGCTTCCCATTCTCCACAGAGATTGTTTACTGAACATGGTCGGCATTGCGCAAAGTAGCGACCAACTTTATCGATGGTGACTGGGACTGAAACACGTCCTCCTGGTTCAGTGACATTTAATGACATGAGTGTGAGATTCTCAGTGATTTCTCGACTGGTGGTGAAACCAAATCGGAATTCGTAGCGCTCAGTATTTGCAACTGGAGCACAGCTGAAGCTCACCTGGTCGTTCAACTGAATATTTGTTTTGCTGGCATAAATATCAACACAAACCGGTGGGTTTTGTGGAGGTGGAGCACAAGTACACTGGCCATCTTGTTCTGAAGGAGAACATTGATTTGATCGACATGTGCCGTCTACACAAGCAAGGTTTGTCCCAGTACAAACTGCTCCACCAGCATTTGGTCCACAAGGTTGTCCACATACAGCTGTAGGAATTGGGGTTGGCGTCGGAGTTGGGTCTGGATTGGTTGGGGTGGTTGGGGTAGTTGGTGTTTCAGAAGTTGGTTGTGCACCGCATGATAAACCTGGCTCGTTGACGCAGAAGCGGTCACTCCAAGATCCGTTGATATAGCCGCGGTAGCAGTTCCAACGAGATTGATCCCCGCTTCCACAGCCGATAAAAGATCTTGAACTGATTGTATTTCCGCTAGCATCTTTACATGAAACATTTCCATTAGTGACAGTGCATTGGTTCTCGTTTAGTTGTGCAATTTGTGCGACACCTGGATTAGAACATGCTGCAGCACAAGAATCCGCAGCACCCAAACTATTAGCAGCAGTGACACAAGCAGTGACACAAGCTGATTGGGAGTTAAAAGTTTGAGCTCCAGCCTCACACTCATCCCAACTACTTTGGTTCGTCTTTTTGAAACAATACGCAACTGTATGCGTGGCTCCACAAGCGTGAGCATGACTTATATTTGTTCCAGTTCCAGACGGATTACAGACTTCGCCTCGGCTTGTTCCGTCATTGAGACATCGAGTGACTTGACCAGGTTGACACTTTTTCTCCTGGCCATTACTCATGATTGAACCAACTGGAGAACAGATTGCTCTTACACAGTAATTTGCTGCTTCTGCTGGAGCAAGAGACTGATTACTTGGGAGACATGCTTGCTGAAGTCCAGAAGCACATCCACATTGCACAACAAGTGGACAGCCACCAGAAGAAACATTTGTGTCCAAAACAACACCTGTCACGGTTGTATTTGTGTTTGGATCCACCGCTGTTGGGATGTTGGCACGGATATCACGACCACAAGTTACAGATCCGTCATTTTTGTACTGTTTTGGGAAACAAGCATAGTTTTGTAATCCTGCACCATCTGGTGTTGACATAAATGGTTTCCCGACACAACCAGTTGAGCTTCCTGCTGCGCATACTCCAGAGCTCACCGGTGAGTTAGTTTGACCACCTGAGTTAGATCCGCCTCCAGTGCTTGGTTGACCAACACTACTTTTTCGATTTTTACAAACGTCTTCTGCCCACTTTGAACAAGATTGGTATGCTCCCATAGCTGGGCAAGCGTCCGTTTGTGTGTAGCCATCATTACAAGTTACAGAACAATTTTTAGCACCACTACATGTTGGCATTGGAGTGGCTCCTGCTCCAGCACCGTAACAGCCAGCATGTCCAGGACATCCGCCATTAAAACAGGCATGCCAGCCAGCTCCCCATTCGTCATCGTTTGTACAAGTCCAGCCGTTATATCCACAACAGTTGTTGGCAGACACAGAATTCACTTGACCTGATCCGAAAAAGAGACTCAATGCAAATATGAAAGCTGCACCTATCTGAAAAAATTTGGAAAGTGCTTTAGATTTCGTGCCAAAAAACAACATACTTACTCAGTGTAGAGGGAAATTTTGCAGTGAGCAAGTACACGTTTTTTAAGTTTCTTCGACCGAATACCGAAATTCATTGAGCATTTTATTGATTGCTTTGAGAGGAAGTGATTGATTCTTTTTGAGGGTGATCTCAACCATATTTTTTTTATAACTTGTATGAGCAGCCTCTATTTCTGGAAGCGACTCGAGCGTGTCATCAATCCTCAAGGCACAGCTGGCGCAGTGCATGCCAGAAATTTTGAGTGAAATGTTGTTTTGAATTTTCTTTTTTTTCAGGAGTCCAAACATTATTTCCTTTCAGGTTTTACTTCGAGCATGCCAGTGTACATTCCCATCGAGCAGGCGAATGGGAATCTCCCTGTTTTTTGTGGTGTAAAGGTAAATGTCCGGGAATCGGTAGCTTTGAGGTTGGCGGTGATTCCAAATTCCTTGAATACGAATGCCAAGGCGCACGAGTACGTATCTTGACTTTGGATGGTGAGTTCGACCGGATGTCCAACCACCACAGCGAGCCGTCGAGGTTCATAGCCAGCGTTCGTGACCTGGAGAGTGATTTTTTGCACACCGTTTGTGAGCATTGGTTTCATATCTGTTTCGCCAGTACTTTCTTTTCTGGTACGCGCTGACTCAAGTATGGCATTCACCGACATTGGTGAGTTGATGACCACTAGCACCCCATTAATACTGCTTAAAGCCAAGAACCCAAGCGTAATAGCTGCAAAAACTCGGAACAGTGACTCCCATTTTTGAGTCAACTGTGTCGTTACGGCACCTAAAACAGCAAATACTGGCATGGTCCCGAGCACAAATGTTCCAAGAATGCTTGCCCCCGCTCCTCCACTTCCGCTCGTAATAGCGAGGACCTCCATGGATTGTGTCACGCCGCAGGGAATAAAAATCGTGAGTGCTCCCAGCACCGCTGGTCCGAAAAGCGATGTGTTGTGCTGGGTATTACGAACCATTTTTCGGATCCAGGGAGGTGGTTCAAAGCTGAGGACTCGGAGTGCTGGATGAGCATCAAGCAAATTGAGTGCCGTTGCCATGAGGAAAAATGCGGTAAAGATTTGGAAAGTAATTCGCACTTCGAGGCTCATTTCCACAGAAGCTCCAAGCCACCCGAGTAAAAATCCAAAGAGAATGTGAACGAAGAGTTTAGCGAATAAAAAAGCTCCAACCGGCGCCAGGAGTAACTGGACTTTTTTTGTGAGTGAAATCGTTTGCTTCTCAGTGGGTTGTGGCTCTTGACCTTGCTGGAGTTTCGAGCGATTGGCGATCATGCTGGCCAAAAGTCCTCCTTGCATCGCCAAGCAAGAGATTCCTCCAGTAGTCAGTCCGGTGAGAAAAATAAACCCTAAGCTCATGCTCTTTCCATTTTCAATGAAACTTGTTTTGCAACTGAGAATCGCTTGAGTCTGAGGGCATTGAGCACAACAGAGACACTTGAGAATGCCATTGCTCCTCCTGCCACAGCAGGATTTAACAAAATTCCAAATACCGGATACAGGAGTCCAGCCGCCACCGGAATACTCGCGACATTGTAAAAGAAGGCCCAGAAGAGGTTCTGGTGAACAGTGCGCATGGTTGCTCGTGCAAGTTGGAGGGCTGTTGGTAATGTGGCGATATTTCCACTCAGGAGAGTTAAGTCAGCGGACTCAATGGCGGTATCGCTCCCCGTACTGAGGGCGATTCCCACATCAGCTGCTGCCAGGGCTGGGGCGTCGTTTACGCCATCACCAACCATTGCAACGACCTTGCCTTGAGACTGCAATCGTTGAATTTCATGAAGTTTTTGATCTGGGAGCACTTCAGCCACCACCTGAGAAATTCCCAGTTGTTGAGCTATATGTTGGGCGGTGTGTTTCGTGTCACCCGTGAGCAGAGTGACTCCAATCTGTTGACTTGTAAGAGCCGCAATTACGCTGCGAGCCTGTGGCTTGAGCGTATCAGCCAGAAAAGCGATAGCGAGGAGTTTTTTCCCTTCCAACAGCACAACTGGGGTATTTCCTTGAGCTAAGAGTTCTTCCATATTGGGAACAAGCTGTTTGATGTCTTTTTGCGAAGTGAGTGACATTTTGCCAGCAGAATAGGTCTTATGTCCCAGATTTCCCCGGATTCCTTTCCCAGGAGTTTCTGTGAAATCCTCAACTTTTCGCAAGGATATGTTTTGTAACTTGGCTGCTTGCACAATCGCTTGAGCAAGTGGATGCTCTGAGGCCGTTTCAAGAGAAGCTAAAATTTGCAAAGCTTTTTCTTGAGAAAAATCTGGTGAAGTCACCAGGTCTGTCAATTCTGGTTTTCCAAGAGTCAAGGTGCCTGTTTTGTCGAGCAAAATATGATTTACTTTGCTGAGTGCTTGCATGCTTTCAGCGTTTTTTACGAGAATACCAAGTTGGGCGGCTTTCCCTACTCCCACAATCATGGCAGTTGGCGTGGCGAGCCCCAGTGCGCAAGGACAAGCAATGACTAAGATTCCTACCACGCTTGTGAGAGCGAGTGGCAGGACTTCATTGAATGGCAAAAATTGTGAGCCAATCACGAGCCAAGCAATCGCCACCACTACTGAAAAGATGAGTACTGCTGGCACGAAAATTGCCGAGATACGATCTGTGAGTTGTTCAATTGGTGCCTTGGAGTTTTGTGCTTGTTCGACAAGCCGAATAATTCTGGCGAGGACCGTTTCTTGACCGATTTTCGTGGCTTGAATATGCAACACACCGTGCGTGTTGAGTGTTCCTCCGGTAACGCAGTCGCCCACAGTTTTATCTACGGGAAGCGCTTCTCCGGTTAAAAATGACTCATTCAGTGCGGAAGAACCAGACAAGATAACCCCATCTACAGGGACACTTTGTCCGGATTTCACGATGATTGTGTCACCAACCATTACTTGCGAAATTGTGAGGATTTGTTCTTTTCCATCGCGTAAAACGGTGGCCGTTTTTGCCTGGAGCGTGAGGAGCGCTTCTACTGCCTCTCCTGTTTTAAGCTTGGAGCGCATTTCGAGAAACTTCCCAAGAGTGATCAGTCCAATGACGACGATGGTGACGTCAAAGAATGTTTGACTGGTGTCTAGATAGGCTGAGAGCGGATTCTTGAGGGCGCTGAGTAGAAAGCTGTATGCAAAAGCTACCGAAGTCCCAATTCCTACTAATGTGTCCATGTCTGCGACTCGGTAGCGTGCAAAACGAATGATGGCCTGGAGATACGGCTGTCCCACAACAAACATGGTGTACGTTGCCAGCACCAACATAAGATGGTGAAAAAAAGTCATGGTATTGGCAGAAAGCATGGGAAGAATTCCCCACTCCCCAGCTCCCAGATCCCAAGCCATCATACAGATACTGATTACGACCATAGGCAGAACCACCAGTGTTTGCTGTCGAAGGTGAGCAAGTTCTTTGAGTTTGCGCTCTTTTTGTTTTGGGTCAGCAGAAGCACTCACTCCATGGTCATGTAGAGGCGCGTTTTGGTGGTCCAAATGATCATGATGATCTCTGTGATTTTCGGTGTGGGGCTGAGATGTCTGATGAGAAGAATGAGTGGAATCATTAAAATTGCCCTGCGGAACTTCCAGGCTGTATCCAAATTTTTCAAGCGCTTGATTCATTTTTTCTGGACTTATGCTCTCAGGATCATAACTGACTCGTGTTTGTTCTGTTCCGACATGGACTTCGCACTCCTCTACCCCAGGCAGTGATTTGAGTGTTTTGGTGATGGTGTGGGCACAGCTGGCGCAGTGCATACCAACAACCGGAAAGTTTCGTGTTGTGGTTTGAGGAGCGTGTTTCATAGAAATTTTTCCGGATTTTTTTTGAAGGCGTGTAAGCATCCACTGGCGCAGAAGTAGAAATCTTTTCCGTCATGGTCAGTGTGGAATCCCGCTGTTTTGGGAGAGACGCGCATTCCACAGACTGGATCGTGTTGTAAAGGAAGCAAGTCTTTCAGAGTAAACTGGAGGGCTGCGGTGAGGTCAGAGTTTTGGTGTTGGTCTATTAATACGTCTCTCAAAAGGAAGCAGGCTTCCAGAATATTTGGATGTGCGAGCGAATAAAAAATCTGCTTTCCTTCTTTTTGCGTACGTACCACGCCAGCATCCCGCAAGATCATGAGGTGCTGACTAATATTTGCCTGAGGCAAGTCCAACATGGTGTGAATATCTGTAACGGGAAGCTCTTGTTCTTGCAGCAGATGGATAATCTCGAGTCTTCTTGGATGGGCGAGAGCTTTGAGCATTTCTGCATGCAATGCGAATATTTCTGAGTACATATTCGAATATTAGAATATGTTTGAGTGGGAGTCAAGTGGAAGGTCAAACCCTTAGGCCTATAACTACCTCAAGGCGAGTCACGAAGTTTTATAAAAAATTACTGGTTTTTCAGAGATTTTAGTCTGGAAGGATGACTATAGGCCTAAGGGTTTGACCTTCCTCTCAGCCACCACCTCTCTCACGTCACTCCCCTGCTCATAGAGCATCAAGTCAGAAGTCTCTCGGCTCCAGAATTTTTGGATTGGGTCGAGAATCCGCCATGTCTCCAAAACTTCTTGGCTCGTGGTAAACAGTGTGTGGTCAGATCCTAATCCGCTAAATAACACTTGTTCATACGCCTCTGGGAAAAGCGCGTAATGATCTTTAAATGAAAACTGGAGTGCATGCGGACTCACTGTGTGTTGGTAGCCTGGTCGTTTGGCCCACATAAAGAGCTCAATGCCCTCATTTGGTTGGAGACGCAGCACTAACTCATTGCCTTCGTACCCTTCTTCTTTGCGGTAGAGAATACGGATTTCGGTGAACTTTTCTTTGAGAGCTTTTCCGGTTGTAAGTCGAATCGGCACCCCTTTCCAGCGCGGATCAGTTGATTCCAGTTCCAAAGAAACAAATGTTTCTACCGTACTGCCAGGGTTTCCAACTTGCTCAGCATAGCCACGATACTGGCCGCGTTGCACCACAGACTCTACTGTCTTTTTTTCTGGCAGTCGTAAATGTTGTAGCGCTTCGAGACGTCGACTGGGAATATCTTGCAGTCGATCAGCCTTGGGTGGGTTCATAAGCGTGAGAGCAGCCAATTGGAGCAAATGACTTTGCACCAAGTCTCGTAACGCCCCAGTTTGTTCATAAAACGCAGATCGGCCTTGGATGTCGATTTGCTCGCTGGCGATGATTTCAATTTGTTCAATGTGTTGCGTGTTCCAAGTGCGTTTAAAGAGTGAGTTTTGCTCACGGAAGACAACAATGTTTTGGGCTGTTTCTTTGGCTAAGTAGTGATCGATTCGATAGACTTGGTTCGGTTCAAAATGTGTATCGATATCTTGCACCAGCTCTTGGGCGCTGATGAGATCGACACCAAATGGCTTTTCCAGCAGGAGCTTTGTTTTTGGGTGCGCGGCTAATCCGCTCTTTCCCAGTCGTTCGATAATCGGTTGAGCCACGGTTGGCGGAACCGATAAATAAAACAATCGTTGAGCTGGTTGGCCAAGTTCTGTTTCAATTTCTGCGAGTCTGGTGCTTAAGAGGTCATAGTCGTTTAGATTGGTGACATCCATGCTGACGAGTTCGCTGTGTTTGGTTAAGTATTCGAGTGATGGGGTTGACTGCAAAAGTTCGTCCAGTGAAGTATTTTTTTGCCGGGTGATTCCGACGAGTCGAAATGTGTCAGTCAAAGCTCCCGTTTTGGCGATTTGTTCAATGGCTGGTAAGAGCTTTCGTTTGGCAAGGTCCCCGGTGATTCCGACGATGACCAAAATGGTTGGCGGGAGGTGTGGAGTCATAGCGGCAGTATAGCGCAGTCTCTCCCCAGATTGGTGTTTGTGTGTCACAATACTTCGTAATATGTCTTCACTCGTGCAGTCTAACGTTTCTCTCAAGTCATACAATACCTTTGGTGTGGATGTCTCTGCGCGGTTTTTTGCCTCTGTGGCCACTGTTGAAGATCTCAGAGCTATTTTGACAGCACATCCAAATGAAAACGTGTGGTATCTCGGCGGGGGAAGCAATGTGCTTCTGACGAAAGATGTTGATGCACTTGTGGTGCATATGAACTTGCTGGGAATAGAGATTGTGTCTGAGGACGATGCGAGTGTTCAGTTGCGAGTGCAGGCAGGTGAAAATTGGCATAA
Organism: uncultured Pseudomonadales bacterium; assembly: GCA_964519905.1. Lineage (GTDB taxonomy): Bacteria > Patescibacteriota > Microgenomatia > UBA1400 > UBA1396 > CAZFLN01. Next base: position 44,198 of record CAZFLN010000001.1, read on the forward strand.
TTTTGTTCAGTACTGTTTGCAACACAATTATGGAGGAGTAGAAAATCTGGCTTTGATTCCAGGAACGGTTGGCGCTGCACCGGTCCAGAATATTGGAGCGTATGGTCGAGAGCTGAAAGATGTTTTTGTGAGTTGTGACGTGCTGGAGCGCGCGAGCGGCGCCGTGCGAACCTACTCCAAGCAAGAATGCAATTTTGGATATCGCTCTTCTATTTTTAAGCAAGCAAAATCAGGCGATCTTGCGATTGTAAGCGTGACACTTCAGTTAACAAAAGTGGATCATGTTTTGTCTTTAGAGTACGGAGCGATTCGCGATGAGCTCACTAAAATGTCTGTTGTCTCCCCGACGATTCAAGATGTCGCCCAAGCGGTAATTGCGATTCGTTCGTCAAAACTCCCCGATCCGGCGGTACTTGGAAATAGTGGCAGTTTCTTTAAAAATCCAGTTCTTTCAGCCAGTGAGTTTGAGATCTTCTCTGCTCGCTTCCCAGAAGCTCCGTTTTTTTTGCAGGACGACGGTGGCTATAAAGTTCCGGCTGGTTGGTTAGTCGAGCACGCTGGACTCCGAGGAGCGCGCAGTGGAAATGTGGGAACGTACGAAAAGCAATCACTCGTGATTGTTAATTATGGTGGCGCGACTGGTTACGAGATTTGGCAGTTTGCTCAGAGTGTGATCAACGCGGTGCAGACCAAATTCGGGATACGCTTGGAACCAGAAGTTCGCGTGATGTAATTTTATAGGTCTTTTGTGATATAATCCCGGAGTTAAAATACCTTGGGGATACTGCATTCTTTTTGCGTATTTTGACGATCTTGTACATTGGGTTCTGGGAGCGAGAAATGTCTAAGACAAAGGTGTATTATAGTGATGACCTCGTCCGTGAGTATGCTGAGCCTCAAGGGATTAGGGATCTTTCCGATCCTCAAATTGAGGCCTATAAGGTCGGCGATTTGTTTGTACATATTGTCGACAAAGTTATATCCGAAACTGAGTTTCAGGCCACTGGGGAGAAGTTGCAAAATGTAATTTCCCCCACAGGTATTTTGAGCGTCGGCGTTCGGAATGGGAAATACTTCCCGTTGTATGTGGGGTCAGTGGTCCTATTTGCTTGGCAGAACCTGTTATCCTTTTGTTCCCGCTTCTTCGCGATATGCGATTGAGGCGGGAACAAATTAGCTATCTGAGAAAATCATTTTACTGGATCTTCTCAGGAGGAATAAGTGTGATAAAAAATTCGTCTTGCTGTTTATTCTTTCCAGCATAAAATCGAACGATTCCCATATTTTCTAGAACTGCAAGAATGAATCGAGCTCGTTCAGCTTCATAGTTTGCTGCTAAAGCGTAATGTATAAACTGAAAGAGTGTTATTGTTCTTGATCCGAAAGCGTCGAAAGAATGAAGCAAAACTTCCTCTGGAGTGTATTTCTCTACCGACATTTCTGAATTATATCAAACTCGATCAATAAATTGCTTATTCACCGAGGAGTGAGATTTTTTCTGATCGTACTAAAAAACAAGTTTCGCTTCTTTGACGATTTGATCGAGTGCATTGCGAGCAGATACAGCATTAAACGACTGCTTGTCCTGCTTTTCGGCAATGATCAGTTTTGTGACCCGTGTACCATTTTGGAGGTACATAATATACTCCATGTCGCCGTTGTATGGACTTTCTTGAGCGGCATATTTGGCAAAGGAACCGAAGGCTGCAGGGAGATCTGCTCCTTCTGTCATGCCAGAGTATGATTGCGCTTCATCAGCTTCTGCTATGGAATCGTGTTGTTCAATATCTACGTAAAAACTGTGTGTAACGATTCCATTCGGCTCAAAGGCGTAGTAACAGGTCTCTCCAGTGGTGCCAATATTCGTAACACCTGAAGTTTTTGGAGCATCTACTGATTTCTCAAGCGCAGCTTCTATAACGTTTTGAGACACAACCTCACAGGCGTGAAGTGTTTCGTTAGAAGTGTCAGTTTCTGAAGTATCAAGAACAATGGATGACTCTGGAAGTTCTGAGCCGGAGTTCAGTTTTCCTAACTGAACCAATCCTGCAACACCTGCTCCAACTACAAAAATTGCTCCAGCAATAATAATGAGAGTCTTGTTCATTTTGCTCCTGTTCTCTTTGCAAGATACGCTACAAAGTTTGCTTCGTCTATAAGGGGTTTTTGAATAGTGCTAGCCAAAATTGAGTGATTCTCCTGAGAGCAACTCAAATCCACGTTTGATAGCGGCAACTTCTGGGTCATTCGAGGGCTTATGAGAAAAAATTTCTGACAGTTCTGTAGGTAAAAACCAGTGATATTGGGAGTGATCTTCTGGGTATATTTGTACGTTCTCTATTGGGTCAAGAAATTGAGCAAAGTATATGACCTCGATGCTATGAGATCCTTTGACGGGGTTCATATACGTAAAAGCAGCAAATGGTTCACCTATCTGTACTCGCGTGTTAAATTCTTCATGCACTTCTCGAGCGAGTGCCTCGACGATATCTTCGCCAAAATCCACGTGGCCTCCGGGTAATTCCCAGATTTTAGGAAGAAACTTTTTTGTTGCTGCCCGTTGTGCCAAGAATAATTTTCTTCCCTCTGGGGATTGATGATGAATAAATGCGGTTGCTGAATGAACTTGCTGTCCCTGCGCTGGAGTTTCACTATCGTGGGAAATTTTGTGAGTCATTGGTTTTGAGTATAACAAAAGATCACATTAAGTCTGAAACAGTTCCAATTTTTTGATTCTGATACGTTTTGCCGTTCATGACTGTGTCTTTTGGACCCAGGATTACCTGTGTGTCTGTCGTCAAAGAGAGGAGTTGCTTCAGTTTTGGCAGTGTTTTATAAAATTATTTTCATATGAGTTTTAATCAAAATATGCATCCTAAAACTCTTTAAAGAAGTCAACTCTTCCTTCTCCAGCAACATAGTAGTTGGGAATATTTGCCACGACTTGGTATCCGTTTTTTTGATAGAACTTTCTGGCTGGAGCATAGGAATCAATATCGCAGGAAAGTGCATGAATATATCTTCCGTTTTTATTTTTTACCCACTGCTCTATTTCGTGCAAAAGCTGGGTGGCAATACCTTTTCCACGATGATTTTGATGTACAGAAAAGTAGTCTTGATCCATTTCGTATCCGCCACTTCCATATTTATTTTCACGGATTCCCATAGCGGCGATGATTTGACCATCTTGTTCGATATACCAGTACTGATGGTTTGGAGCTTGAACGCTGTCTCTTACTGCTCGTTCAACGATTGCTTTTTCGTTTGGTGCCCAAACTTGATCAAAGGCCTGATGACTGGTGAGAAAATCACTTATTCTTTTTGCAGTGCTTTCAGAAGAAAGAAGCTTAATTTCCATACCCCAATTGTATCAAATGAGATTATGCGATCGCTTGTAGGAGGAGCTTTGCAAAGAAGGCTTCTGCCTCTTTGTTCCAGGAAGTAATCGCAAACGTTGTCGGCCAGAGGTTTCCAGTATCGAGTTTTGCGGTGTCGTTGAATCCAATGGTGGCGTAGCGTGAGTTAAATTTACTTGCGCCTTGGAAAAACAGGATCACCTTTCCATCTGCGTTGGCGTATGCAGGCATGCCGTACCAAGTTTTTGGCATGAGATCAGGCGCAGTTTTGGAAACCAAGGAGTGCAGTTTGTTGGCAATGTCTTGGTCGGATTGGTTCATGGCAGTGATGGCTTCGAGCACGGCCTTTTCTCCGGCATCGCGATTTTTGCTCGCTTTGGCTTCTGCTTGAAGTTCCTTGGCTCGCTCGCGCATCGCTGCTCGTTCTTCATCAGAAAAACTTGGCATTTTTGAGTTTTTCGCCGCAGATTGTGCCATGATCCTCCTCTTAGTTTTCTGTCTTCTGAAAAGCGTCTTCGAGTTGAGCGACGTCAAATTTCTTCATCTGTAAGAACGCCTGTGTAACGCGGGCAATTTGTTCTGGTGTTCCGGTCTGCAGCATTTCTTGCAGTCGAGAAGAAGTAATTTGCCAAGAAACTCCAAATTGGTCTTTCAGCCAACCACACTGCTCGGCGGCTGGGTCAGCTGAGAGTTTTTCCCAGTATGTGTCGATTTCTTCTTGTGACTCACACTGGACGAGTAAAGAAATCCCTTCAGAAAATTGAAACTGGTGTTCATGGGCACTGTCACAACAGGTAAACCACTGGTCAGCAATTTTCCAGTCAGCGAACATGATTGATCCCTCGACATCTGGTTCCATGCCAGCTGGGTAGCGGGCGATCATGCCTACTTGTGACTTTGCGAAGATACTTGTGTAGAAGTTCATTGCCGCCTCAGCCTTCCCTGCTACTGCTCCCACAAACAGAAGAGATGGCATGATGAATGGTCGGTCTTCTCCCGATTCATCAGTCAAAATAAGCTGCCAAGAAATTCCAAAACGGTCCTGCACCCAGACATAGAGCGGGCTAAACGGATACGCTTGCAAAGGCATGAGGTCTTTTCCGCCTTCCGCCAGTTTGGCATAGAGTTCTCGGAGATGTTGTTCTGCTTGTGGGTCGAACTTGGGATCAAAGTTCACCATGAAAGAGATGGAAGGATTTGGCGTAAAGTACGGGCCAGCGTTGATGGCCATGAACGAAAAGCCACTCAAATCAAAGGAAATAATTTCACTGTCTCCTGATGGCGTATTGGTCAGCGTGGTGGTGTTGGTAATGGCTGAGTTTGGAAATATTCGAGTGTAGAACTCAGCAGCCTCTTGAGCTTGTGTATCGAACCATAGGTGGGGGATGATTTTTTGCATATGTATAGTGTATCAAGAAAAAACTATATCCATGATATAATACTTATAGGCTTTCAGGGACGATTTTCATTTGCGAAAGTATGTTCTGTGGCTTCGCTCGTTTACATAATTGTAGTTTGAAAGGGTAATCTCAATGCCTCGCGGATGGGGAAAGAACTCTCAGCTTATTCTTGAATTGCTTCAGAATGGGCCATCAACGAAAGAGAACCTTCTTAGTCTTTTTGATGAGAAGGACCATCACAGTGTTGCAATTTCGCTTGCTAGACTCACCTCTGGTGACGCAATCATTAACAATAATGGTACTTTCTGTTTGAAAGCTCTTCACGACACAGAGACTAAAAGTACGAATACACACACCCTTGCTCAAGGGACCTCTCCTTTGGACAGTTTGTGTGTGTTTAAAAAAGAGGTTTCTGTTCCTGAAGTGGCATCGACAAGAAGGTTCAGTGCCTCTTTTCAGATCATCATGAACTTGCCGAATATCCGACGTGCAGGGTTTGCTACGGAATGTGATGAGAATCGTATTTTTTGGTTTCCGCAAGGAGCGAAAATTCTTACGATATCGGTCGGAGATACGACCCTCGCAAAGTCTGCAGAACTCATGCAATCTCGCTACCTCTGTTTGGTACGTACCGAAAAAGGACGAAATTACATTGAGTTTTATCAGCCTCCTTATGGCCATAATTTTGTTTTGGCCTGGGAAGAGTAAAACTACAGTTTAGATTTTGGGCTTCCATCGAAAGATGGAAGCCCATTCTGTATTTATGATTTTTTATTGAACTGTTTGGAGAGAGTGAGATATGCCCTCGACCGAAAAGCCAGTCCAGTTACGATGAGTCCGAGCACGCCAGCGGTCATAAATACCAAGGCGATGCCTCGTCCGTCACCCGTACCAAACCAGCTTCCAATGAGGTTGGCCCCTGGAGCGCCACCTTGCATCATCGGGATAAAGAAGTATTGAGCGATTGGTCCAATGGCGAAGGCAGTGAGTGGTGCGGCCGAGCTTTCGATACTCTGGGCAAAGCCGAAGATTCTCCCTTGCTGATTTGGTGGCACGACTTTTTGGACCACAGTTTGCTCGGCCGCCTCAACAAATGGTACGAGCGTCATGTAGATGAATAACCCGATCGAAAGCAGCACAATCGATGGTTGAAGCGCAAAAAGAAAACAGTCAATCCACAGCACCACATTTATAAGAAGTAATGTTCGTAATGGATTTTTCCCGAGTCCCCATTTGGTAATAATCAAACCACCGAGAATAAAACCCAGACTTAAAACTCCCCAAATGACTCCCCAAGTAGCCAGTGATACCAAAGACAGTCCATACGGATCCATAAGTGGCATGAACACTCCTCCTAAAAAGTTGTTGAAACTGGTAAAGAGAACCAGCGCCAAGAGCCCAGGAATATTTTTAATTTTTTGAAACGTATCCCAGAGGTTTACCTTGGCCATGTTTTCTTCGTGAGTTTCAATTTCCACAACTACATTTTCTGGAATTGAAACGAAAAAGAGGTGTGCCAAAGCCAGAAAAATACACGCGATACTGATCACGAAAATCCACTCAATACCTGCGTACGCCAGCAAAAATCCACTGATTACGGACGAAAGTAAAAACACGATCCCCATCAAGGTACCCATGAGTCCGTTGGCACTGTCTCTTTGATCTTCCTCGACCAAGAGCCCGACTACTGTCGGCATGGTAATCCCTCGAATGTTCCCAAAGAGCACGCCAAAGAGTGTCAAGAAAATAAATATCCATAAAGGGAGGCTCGTATGATTGGTAAAAATGGAAGCTGGCAGAATGAGTAACACCAAGAAGGCACTTACAAAACTTGCCAGCGTGACGACACTCGAAAATATCATCATGTTCTTTTTTGTATGCTGATCAACTAACGAACCAAACCAAATGCTTGTGAGGGTCGTGGCAACAAGGTACACGCCTGACATGACAGAAGTTGCTAAGACTGACTGTGTTTGTGTATAGACCCACAGACTGAGCGCAAACCAAGTCAGCATGGTCGTGAGACTGGCAATGAACGAGTTGGCGGCAAGATGGTAAAAAGATTTCATTTTTTTGTATATACGTGCATTTTTGCACGAAGCGAAAGTATACCTGAGTCGCAAAAAAATGTCACTCTTTCTCAAGATCCAGCGTATCGTCGATGCGAATTTGATCAACAAATTCTGGGACGTGGGAAACAAGAATCATTGCCCCTTCATAAGAATGAAGCGCAGCGGCTATTACTGGTAAATGACGGAAATTAATATGGTTGGTCGGTTCATCGAGAATTAAGAGCCCTGGTTTGAGGAGTACCAGCCGAGCGAATGCGACAAGCCCTTTTTGTCCTTCGGAGAGTGTCCCAATCTTTGAGTTAATAACCTCTTTTGTAAGGAGGAAACCAGCAGCTACAGAACGAAGTTTTTCTTCACTTACTCTTCCTTCTGATTCTTCAAGCGCATGAACTAAGGATTGGTACACCGTTTCTTCGAAATTGAGGGTCGTAAAATCTTGTCGATAGTACCCCACTCTCAATTCTGCCGGAAGCGGAAGACCAGGATGATTTCCACTGGCGAGTGATTCTATGAGTGTGCTTTTGCCAATACCATTTGGCCCAACAATATGGAGATGACGATTTTTCATGAGGAAAATGTGCGCCGGTTTTGTGACTTGTTTGCCGTTCTCCAGAATGGTGAAAGATGAAAGTTTGAGCGTTTCACCTGGAAAATTCTCTTGAACCGGAATAACAAATGGGCGAATAGTCTTGTCTTCTTTTCGTACCTCTACTTTTTCACTTTCATATTGATCAATTTTTTCACGCATTTTTTTTGCTACATTGCGCATCTTGCCGCCTTTGTGAGCAAAGAAATTGGCCTTGTCTTTATTTGCTTGAATTTCGCGAGATTTTTGGGCGTTGAGTCGGTTTTCTTTTTCGATTCGTTGCGCAATTTCTTCGACGACATTGTGATAGTCTCCGGAATATTGTTCGACTTTTTGAGTAAAGCTATCCAGATAGAGCACGCCTTGTGTAAAGGCGTTGAGAAACTCGGCATCGTGAGAAATAACGATCACACTTTTTTGATAGTTCATGAGAAATTCTGTTAAGTGCCACACTCCCATGGTGTCTAAATTATTAGTCGGCTCATCGAGCAACAGTAAGTCTGGTTTTTGAATGAGCGCAGCAGCCAATAAAAGTCGAGCCTGCTGTCCTCCAGAAAAAGAACGAATTATTTTTTCTGGAGAAGCAACGAGATTGACTGCTTCGAGGATAGATACCATTCTTTTTTTGACTTCGTGCTCAGAAAGGCCAGAGTATTTCTGGAAGTACTCTACAACCGTCAAATCTAAATCGGCTGGAGAAATGACCTGGAATGCTGTAGCAACTGTGAATTTTTTATCAACAGAAATTACACCAGAATCTGCTTTTTTTGCTCCGGTCAGTAAAGAGAAAAGTGTTGACTTCCCTGCCCCATTTTGACCCATGAGAGCAATTTTTGCGCCTTTTCGCACAGAAAAACTCACCTCGTCGAGGATGCATTTGTCGTGTGAATAATTAAATGAAACTTTCTCAAAGCGAAGAATTGTTTCCATAGTTGCCATGTTGCTCATTTCTCTCAGGTAAGGGATGAATTATAGCGCACAAAGTGCTATTTTATCTGGCAAATTCGTGTTTTTCTCTCAAAAATCTGCCTAAATTACTCGCATCAACAAGAGAACCCACACGACTCCGGTACATGTGCCGAAGAGAGCGATTGTTTGTGTAAAAAGTCGTACTGCTTCTCTCTTTTTTCCTTCGAGCAAAAGGAGCAACGGGGAATAGAAAAAGAGATACGCCATGATTGCAGCAGAGAGCGTGAGTAAAGAAAGAAACGCGACTGGAGCGAATGCTGTGTCTGGTGTGTCTCCAAGTGTATTGGAAACTACGTGCAAAAGCGATACAACAACAGCAATATAACTGATCGCACCAAGGGCATTGAGAAACGGGTTTTGAGACATGGAAGTAGTATAGCAAATTTCCACAAGAACTTGGATATATTCAGTTTTCTTAGAGTTTCTTCTACAATACAGGTATGAAAGAACTTCTTTTTTCTACCGCAATTCGAGCCTCTAAGGAGCGTGTCTGGCAGACGCTCTGGCAGGATCAAACGTTTCGTGATTGGGCGAATATAATTGACTCTGGAACATATATGGCTGGAGAACTTATCGAAGGTCATGAGGTGCAGTTTATTTCAGCCGAAAATGGGTATGGGGTGACGAGCTTTGTGGAAACACTGAGGCCGAACTCGTACCTACTCCTCAAACATTTGTCAGATACTCAAGATACAGGTGAACGAGAACGAGAGAAACAATGGACAGGTGGTCAGGAAAGCTACACTTTAGAAGAGGAAAGTGGTATTACAACATTGACAGTTACTTTTACCGTCCCGGCTGAACTGGAAGCCTACTTTACGGAAAACTATCCAAAGGCACTTGCGCGTGTAAAATTTCTTGCAGAGACACAATGATACAACTGAGTTTATACTGAGTCTTATGTTTCAGTTGTCTCAAGTCACTCGATCAAATTGGTTTTGGATTGTACTTATTGCGTTGGGTTTGGCCTTTATTTTTACGCCTCGTCTCATGACCTATACTCTCTCTGGTGATGACTTAATCATGATCGATATTGCCCCTCGCAGTGTGCGGGAAGTTGCTCAGAAACTCATTGATTTCCGAGGTCAGTACCGACCACTCACTCACACACTTTTTGGAGCGTATAGAGTTCTTTTACCGCATGCGCGTGCCATTCAATTTGTAAATTTTTGGTTGATGATTGGTGTGAGTAGTCTCTTTTTCTTGAATCTTCGCCGACTTATCACCCCGTGGCTCGCAGCAATGGTGACCTTTGTGTCACTCCTCTCTCCTATTTTTTTCTATCATTTTTTTGCGAATACATTTGAAAATATTTTCCTTCTGATTTTCCTCTTTGGTTCTTTGTTGCTTGTAAATTTTCAGACGAATCAGTCACAAAAGAGATGGAAGGTTGCTGTTGGAGCCATACTGTTACTTCTCGCCATGTTGAGCAAAGAAAGTTTTTTGGTAAACGCACTCGTTTTTTTTCTTATTTTGTTTCAAAATTTACCGATTCGAAAATTTGTGGCGGCCGTTCTGTCTACTTCCGCTCTGATTGGCGTATACCTGATTCTTCACTTTACTTTGTATGAAAGCACTGGTGAGTATGCGATTGCTGTTTCATTGCAGAGCATGATCTCGATGGCGATTGATATGGCGTGCTGGTTGGTTGGTTATCCACGTGGATGGCAGTACGGTGTGGCTGGCGAGCGAACGATCATAACGTACATTACCGCCCTTATTTCACTTGTTGGTTGGGGACTTATTGCGGTTCCAGTTATTGCTTCAATTCAAGACCAGCAAATTTTTTCGAAACGATTTTTTCTGAAACTTCTTGAATCTTGGAAAGTGCAGTTCATATTTTTGATTGCTTTTGTGGCGAGTCTTGCTCCATTTTTCGTTACAGAACGCTCTCTCGTGTTTTATTGCGATGTGGCGTTTTTGATTCTGATTTTTTGGTTTGCATATAACTTTCGTACATGGAAATCAATTTGGTTTGTGCCAGTTTTGCTCGGAGTTTTACTGCAGTTTGGATTGTATTACGATCGATGGCATCAATACTCATTTGTGGCGGATGCCAACCGAGAAGTGCAGAACTATCAGCGTGTCTTAATTGAGAATGATTTCCACCAGTTCGACCAAATTTGCATTCTCGAACACAACCGTGGCGAGTGGGGCTCCAACTATGGCAAGGCAGCTCAGATGTTGTGGAGTTTCAATGGTCGCATCCTGAGTTCTCGTGACTCTGCTATTCCAAAGGAGTGCGCCGAAACCAACTCACTGATTTTACGAAATGACGGTTGGGAGTATGAGTTGGTGGAGTGAGGAGAGGTCAGAGAAAACTTTTTCCCTTGTCGTTGATTGATACTTCTCCATTTAGGGAGACATCAATACATTGTAGTCCTTTTTCCATTTGCGTAAGCAAAGCCAGAATCTCTGTTTTTTTCATGATATGACCATACTTTTTTACAGCTTCAAGAACTTCTTCTTTACTTAATGCGGACCTTCCTAGGGTATGGAGTTCTTGGGAAATTGATTCCAAGATCCACATTTGTTTTTGATCTGGTCTTGTTGGATTTTTTCTACGTGTTTTTTTCATGTATATTGTTTCCTTTTTTTTGTTTCATGACTTGAGTCGACATAGGGATACTTACAGAAAAATACTTTTACGTGCAGTTGATTTTCCTTGAGATCGAATTGTTACACAATGTAAATCCTCCTCCCATACTATCATCATCGAGAGACATTCTCTTAGAAAGAAAAGTAACAGGAGATTTATGATCCAAAATCCGAATATTGAACGCCTTCCACGATCTGGACAAAGCGAAGATTATCTCGTACACATGACTGGATCATCATTCATAGTTAAATTTTCCACGATTTTTATGAGTATTCTATTCTCAGTTCGTAAGGTGGATTCTCGTATTTTAGAATCTCTTGCAGGAGAGATTGCAACTCAATTAAGGTCGAGAGCGACTACTGGTCCTCTGAGCACAGAAAGTAGTAATTGTCTTGTTTCTGGTTATATATTTCCGAAAAATTGTGATGATCGGTTCAAATGGATTCTAGATAATATTAAAATTCTTGTTGAGAATGGTGATTTGTATCTTGAATAATTCTACTTGGCTCCCCGACTAGGACTCGAACCTAGAACCCTCTCGTTAACAGCGAGATGCTCTGCCATTGAGCTATCGGGGATCGATTGGCTGGACTATTATAGCATTCGAGCGGATTTTCCCAAGAGGCATTGGTGCAGTTCCAGATCAGTTCTCCACGCTTTGAAAATTCCTGCTTGCACAGTATTTTTAACAGGAATACTCTGAAAGGAGATATGAATTTTCTTTCCAGACTTTTTAATTTATCCGAAAGAGATTCGGGCTCAATCGAAAAAGAGTCACCACCCAACTACACCAAAGAATTTGATCAGGCAATTGAAAAAGTGAAGCGCGAGCAGCAACGATTGAATCGGAAGGAGCAGAGACGAGGTGAAAGCCTAAAAGCAGTGGTGCTCTTTGGATCTCTGTCTAACAAGCAGCCCAAAATGGAAGATGAGAAGACTCTTCACAGCGATGCTGATGTGCTTTTGCTCTATAGTGGCACGAAGCAAGAGATGTACAGAACCGATCCTCGAGGATTATCGAAACATGACACTGGTCCGTTTACAGAGCATATACCGAATGCCGATATTGTGGCTCTCAATATTGCGACTATTACCAAATTATCTGAGCGCTCTCAGAAAGGTCTTCGAGAAGAGCTTGTCAGAGCAAAAAAAGCAATTATTCCAGGGAATTCCGAACGCTCGAATTTCTGGATGTATGTCAACAAGCCCAATGCCAATCGAGAGATTGTGCAGTCGATTCTTGATTCGTTAGCTAAAAAATACACCGTTTTCCCGCAGATGATCTTGACTGGAACAGTCTTACAGGGAGAAATCCCAACTGTTGCTCAGCATGCTGCACGCGACGTTATGGATGTGTATCACGAAGTTGTGAGTGAGCTCCGTCAGCTGCGAGACTCGCAACCAGAAGCTTAAAACGATTCAAACGAGCTGCTCTCTACTCCAAAAAGTCCTGTAATCGTTTGCGCATACTTGGGTGGCGCAGTTTTCGCAGAGCTTTGGCCTCGATTTGGCGGATGCGTTCGCGGGTGACACCGAACTTTTGTCCGACTTCTTCGAGCGTCATTTGGCGAGAAGAATTGAGTCCAAAGCGCATGCGTACCACACGAGCTTCGCGGTCAGTGAGCGTGCCGAGTACGCGCTCAATGTCTTCCTTGAGCATGCGGTTGGCAGTGGCGTCGTAGGGAGTAACCTGATTGTCGTCAGCGATGAAGTCACCCAAGAATGAGTCACCGTCGTCGCCAATTGGAGTTTCCAGGGAGGTAGTTTTTTGAGAAATCTTGAGAATTTCGCGGACCTTTTCGGGGTCCAACTCCATCTCGGTACCGATTTCTTCTGGCGTGGGTTCTCGGCCGAGGTCTTGCATCAGTTGACGCGAAATACGCATCAACTTATTGATCGTCTCGACCATGTGCACCGGAATGCGGATAGTACGGGCCTGATCCGCGCGGTCGAGAAGTACGACTGGCGCAAAGGCTTTAAGTTTAGTACCTATGCCACTTGGTGGATTCGTCAGGCCATTACCCGCGCGATCGCGGATCAGGCCCGTACTATCCGCATTCCGGTGCACATGGTCGAGA
>CAZFLN010000001.1:57267-100367 GCA_964519905.1 uncultured Pseudomonadales bacterium
GGCGACCGCGCGGATCAGGCCCTTGTTCCCCTCTTGAATCAAGTCCAAGAAGGTCATGCCTCGACCAATGTATTTCTTTGCAATCGAAACAACCAAACGCAAGTTGGCGTCGATCAGTTCTTTTTTGGCATCAGCGTGACCAGCTTCGTTGCGCTGGGCAATATCAATTTCTTCAGTACGATTCAGGAGCGGAACGCGACCAATTTCCTTGAGGTACATTCGGACCGGATCGGACACGCGTGAACTCTCTAAACTGGCCAATTCCTCAAGCTCTTGCTCCATCTCGGAGAGCTCTGGTTCAGAACCCTTTTCGTTAGCAGGTTTAGAAACACTTTCGAAAACATCGAGTGCTTGTGCCGTGAGCTGACTGTAAAACTCATCAAGCTCGAGAATATGTTTTTCCGGTTCGGGAACGAGTTCGAGAATGTCATCTTGGGCGATGTAGCCTTGTGACTGCGCCCGCTTCATCAGGAGTTCAAGCGCGTCTGTGATCTTCATTTTCTTGCTCATGCTGATTCTCCGAGTTCTGCTTGGTAACTTTTCGTCTGGGTTTGGGGTATTTTGTGTACGTTTTGTGTTCGTGTTGGCCAGGCCTACAATTATACCGTGAATACAGCAATTGTCTAGAAGTGGAGACTTATCCCCGAATCAACGTGAGAAGTTCTTGTTCGAGTGCGCCTTGCTCGGCTTGTTCTGTTTCTGATTGGGACTCTTTTCGTTGCAGTACAGAGAGCTGCTGTTCAATTTCTTGCAGACGATGTTTACGGTAACGCTGCTGCAGCTGCGTGGTTGCAACGGCGAGTTCGCGCGCCGCGTCGGTTGGCGTGGTTATTGGAAGATTGGCCAGAAACACTTCTGACAGAATGTCTTGCAGTTCGGCCGGCACGCGGCGCGCCCACTGTTTTACTTCTCCAGTTTGGGTTGAGTCTGCTTGTTTCTGGTGCTGTTGCCACCAATTTGACCAGTCTTCCCACAAACGTTGCAGAGACATTTCTTGGAGCCAAGTGGGTTGCACCGCAGTAGCGCCACTCGCCTGCAGTTTTGTAAATTCCTCTGGGAACTGTAGAACCAATTGGAAGAAGTAACGACCACTTTGGTCAGGTGAAGTGGTTTCTTTCGCCTCATTTTCCTGTGCAGTTGAATCTGGACTGGGTTTGCGCGCTCGACCTAAGGCAGTGAGTTCGGCCTGTCGTTGGAACTGCTGCCACTGTTGTTCTAGAACAGACTCACTAACATGGAATCGCTCTGAGAGTTGTCGCAAGTAGAAACTTCGCTCGACCACATGCTCTACTTTGAGCAGCAAAGTGAGCATTTCGTTGGTGGCGTGTTTGAGTCCGTCCGGACTGAGGACGTCGTACTGTTCCACCACATGGTTCAAAACATACTCAAAGGCTGAGATGTGGTTTTTTACCAGTTCTCGCCATTTAGCAGCATCGTTTCGTGCTAAGTCATCTGGATCTTTGCCTTGCGGAAGCGGAATAACACGCAGAGCTACTGGGAATGGTTGGACTACTTCGATCGCACGTTTGGTGGCTTCTACGCCGGCTGAATCGGCATCGAGCGCCAGGTAAATAGTTTGCACGGTTCGAGCGAGTGTGCGCACTTGTTCTTCGGTCAGAGCCGATCCCTTTACCGCCACAATGTTGGCTACGTGCGCCTGTACCGAACTGAGCATGTCGAACTCACCCTCAGTGACGATGACTGACTCGGCTTCACGAATAAAATTGAGATTTTGCCAATATCCATAGAGCAGATTTCGTTTGTGATAGATCGCTGTTTCTGGTGAGTTGATGTATTTGGCTTCCTTAGCTTCGTTTGCGAGCAGTCGACCAGAAAAGCCAACTACTCTTCCCCGATGGTCATGCAGCGGGAACATTACTCGTCCACGGAAGCGGTCGTATGGTCTTCCGTTTTTTCCTGGTAAAGCCAGTCCAGCTGCAATCACTACTTCAGAGGAAAATCGTTTTTTCTGCACGAGGTATTGGGTCAGCGTATCCCAGTTCTCTGGCGCGTATCCTAACCCAAAGGTTCGGGCGAGGCTGGGCGCCAGCCCGCGGCCTTCCAAGTATTCGCGAGCTGGCGCCCCAATCGCGTGTTCTTGTAGCAGGTAAGTAAAGTATCGTTGTGCGAGTTCCAGAGCGGCAAACAAGTCTTTGCGCATTTTTTCTTGTGGATCGGGCGTGAGTTTTTCCAGTTTGACTCCGGCTTTTTCGGCGAGGGCTTCCAAGGTTTCTGGAAAAGTAAGGCGATCAAATTCCTGAATAAAATCAAAGACGTCTCCTTTGCGTTTACAGCCGAAGCATATATAGCGCTGCATTTCTGCAGAGACGTTAAATGATGGTGTTTTCTCACTGTGAAATGGGCAGAGACCCAAAAAGTTTTTGCCGCGGCGTTGGAGCTTGATGCGCTCGCCAATGACATTCACGATATCGAGCTGATCTTTTATCTCTTGAATTTGACTCACGGTACGCCTCATTGTACCGAAAAAGCCCGAAACATGTCGGGGAGAAATTACTCAGTTATCGGGTGTTCAGCCAGCCATGCTTCGAGCTTCTGTAAGGCTTGGGCTCGAATCGAAAAGGTATCCTTTTTTTCATCAGAAAATGTCGCCCATGGCTCTGATTCTCCAGCGGGAATAAAGACACTGTCCCACCCAAAACCATTATTTCCGGCTGGTGCTTGACTGACTGTTCCAGTAATACTGCCAGTAAAGATTTTTACTTCACAGTTTTCACCGTCTGGATTTTTGTATGCCAGTGCGTAATGAACGGTGCCGATAGCACTTCGCTGTGGATCAGCGTCGGCTAAACGGCACAATCCTTCTGGACCAATGTCTTCCAAAAAGAACTTAATGAAGGTTCCTGGGAGTCGGCCATACTGTGGCATGGTAAAGGTGGTATCTTCGACCAATACTGGTTTTCCGAGTGCGGCAAATGCCGATTGAGCCTTGGCTGTGACGACCTCGATTGCGTCCAATGATTGAATCTCTGGCAGATCCAAGGCTTCATGCGTTATTGGAACTGAGAGGTACTGTCGCGTTTGTGTAACTTTGCCGACGTTTCCAGTCACAAGTGTCAGTGATACAGCAGACATACTAGATAATTCCCAACTCTTTTCCGGCGGCTGTGCAGGCGGTCACGAAGGCAGTAATGTCTTCTTGTGTGTGCGCTGCAGAAATCTGTACGCGGATTTCATCTTTCCCCGCGGACACGACTGGATAATTAATACTGGTGACTAAGAATCCGCGTTCAAATAACGCGTTGGTGAGTGCTTGTGATTTGGCAGCATCTCCAATCAAGAGTGGTTGAATGGGGTGTTGTGAGTCTGCAGCGAAGGAAAATCCTGCCTGCGTCATGGCTTGTTTGAACATCTGCACATTTTTTTCGCTCTGTTGTATGAGTGTGCGACCAACGGCACTGTCGACCGTTTGCACAGCTGCTTTGGCAGCTCCAGCCGTTCCAGGTGAGATTGGATTCGAGTAGATATAGGTTGCAGAAGATTCGCGGAGTGCATCAATCACCACTTGGTCAGCCACGACGTATCCGCCGTCAGCGCCAAAACCTTTGCCAAACGTTCCTACTAGGATATCGGCTTTTCCGCCGGTCAGTTCTTCGGCTCCGCGGCCTGTTTTACCAATAGCGGCAACTCCGTGACAGTCATCAACAATCAGCCACACGCCTTCTGGGAATTGGGTGTCAAACTCATCAACTATTTCGCGCAGTGTGGAGAGGTTTTGTACTTCTCCCAGCATACTAAATACTCCGTCGGTGACTACGAGGGCACGATCGAATTTCCCAACGTTTTGTTGTAAAACGTTTCGGAGCGCATCTGGCTGCATGTGCGGGAAGATCGCTTTTTGTTCACTGGAAAGGTTTCCTAAACGAATACCGTCAATAATGCTGCGGTGATTGAGTTCATCGGAAACAACAAGTGTATTTCCACTGATCAGCGAGTCTTTACTCTGCCCTTTTATAAAACTAAAGAGTACCGCCATGTTTGCAGCAAAAGCGGATGAAAACACCATGGCCGCTTCTCGACTGTGAAAATTTGCAATTTCACGCTCAAGTTCGTGGTATATGGCGAGTGAGCCAGAAATAAAACGGACAGCCCCTGGGCCTGCGCCGAATTTTTGGGTGGCAGCGTGTTCGGCATCCTTGAGTTCTTGGTGGTGGCGAAGTCCCAAATAGTCGTTCGAGTTAAAAATTCGGCGCGGCTGACCGTCAATGATTCCCTGCGGAGCTGGGTCGTTGGTGAAGCCGTCGATGACTCGTTCACGGCGCTTGCTGATGGAAGCGGCGTCAAGACGATCAAGCTCTTGTTGCAAAACATTCACAAAGTTGGCGCGACTCATAGAACTCCTTATTTTTTGAGGTGTGTGAGCATTTCTTGAACAAGAGCATCGAGATCATATTCTGGTTGCCAGCCCCAATCTTGTTGAGCGACAGTGTCGTCAATACTGGCTGGCCAAGAGTCTGCAATGGCTTGGCGATGATCTGGTTGGTAGGCAACTTCGACCGGAATATGTTCTTGAATTTTGGCAGCCAATTCGTCAGCACGAAAACTCATGGCCGCCAGATTATAGCTGGTGTGTATAGTGATGGAGTCGCGCGGCGCGTCCATTATTTGCAAGGTAGCGCGAATGGCATCGTCCATGTACATCATAGGGAGTACTGTGTCAGGTCGTACAAAACAGGTGTACGCGCCGCGCGCAATCCCCTCGGTAAACATAGCCACGGCGTAGTCAGTGGTGCCACCACCTGGAGCAGTTTTCCAGCTAATCAGTCCTGGGTATCGAATACTTCGAACATCCAAATTGTATTTCTGGGCATAGTATTGGCACAAAAGTTCTCCAGCACGTTTGGTAATACCGTACATGGTGGTGGGTTCGATAATAGTGTCTTGTGGCGTATTTTCTCGGGGAGTAGTTGGTCCAAAAGCCGCAATAGAGCTTGGCCAAAAAACTTTGAGTGAGTACTCTTTGGCAAGATCAAGCACGTCTTTGAGGCTCTGTAAATTTACCGTCCAAGCAAGATCTGGATTTGCTTCTCCGGTAGCGGAAAGCAGTGATACTAAATGATAGATGGTATCAATTTTGTATTCTTGAATAATCGCTTCGAGTGCCGCTTTATCTGGGAGTTGAACCGATATCGCTGTTCCTTGAAAGTTAACTGGAGCAGTTACTTTGTCTACTGCAATTACGGTACTAATACCAAATTTTTCTTGTAGTGCGGGTACCAGTTCGGATCCAATTTGACCAAATGCTCCAGTAACCAGTATTCTAGACATATCCAGAGTGTACACCCTGTGCACTTTTTCTGTAAGGAGGTCAGTATGTCTGCACCGAAAATACTTCTGATTGCGATTGTGCTTCTTGTGGTGGCTGCCGGCTGGCAGATGGCACAGTACTTGGCTCTTCCGCAAAGTATTCAACAACAAGTGAGTCGTTCTGACAGTTTCTCAGGGCTTTTAGGGATGAATACCTCGGTTCCTCAGTCAAGCGATCTGGTCGATTGGAAGATAGAAACCGTGGCAGAAAATTTGCAGGTACCATGGAGTATCGTGTTCCCCAATGAACAGTCACTCCTGTTTACTGAGCGACCTGGGAGAATCCGATCTATCATTGCTGGGAACGTACAAGAAGATCCGGTGTACACATTCCAGGATGTTCGGGTGAGCCAGGAACAAGGTTTGATGGGTCTGGCCTTACATCCTGAGTATGATCAAAACGGTTTTGTGTATACATGTGTGTCTCTTCCAGAGGGTGAAAGTTATTTTGTGAAAGTTTTGAGATTAAAAGCCACTAACCCAACAGAACCAACCAGTTTGCAGTTCGATCGTGAAGTCATTACTGGAATTGCGGGAGCTCGAAATCATGCTGGCTGCGCGCTCACTTTTGGTCCCGATGAAAAGTTGTACATTTCAACCGGAGACGCTTTGCAAAGAGACCAAGCGAAGGATCCGAAAGTGCTCAACGGAAAAATTTTACGACTCAATGAGGATGGGAGCATACCATCAGACAATCCGTTTCCGAATTCACCGGTCTACAGTACTGGTCATCGGAATCCGCAAGGTTTAGCTTGGCATCCGAACGGATCACTCTACTCTACTGAACACGGCCCAAGTGTTTTCGATGGACCAGCCGGCGGTGATGAGTTAAACCGAATTCTGGCTGGCGAGTACTATGGTTGGCCAGAAGTTTCACACGAGCGAACACTTTCTGGCGCGCAGTCGCCTCTAGCGGTATATACGCCTGCCGAAGCTCCGGCATCTCTCCTTGCCTATACTGGAACACATTTGCCACAGTTTACCGACGACTTATTCTTCGGCGCGCTCCGAGGAGAAGGTTTGTGGCGAGTACAAATTGATCCGCAAGATCCTACGAAAATTTTGAGCCAGGAGAAACTGTTCTCTGGAGAGTACGGACGAATTCGTGCGGTCGTACAAGGACTCGACGGTTGTATTTACTTCTCTACCAGTAACCAGGATGGTCGTGGACGGCCGGCAGGTACAGATGATCGAATTTTACGGATCTGCGCCGAGCAGATGTAAACTTTACTGAGCTCCGCTCTCAAGCAGCTCAATAAGAAAGATCCTGACGTTTTAGGTTTTAATGTATGACGTCAATAAACATTTTTGTGAGTGTAACTAGGCTCTCAATATCAACCCATTCATCAGGTTCATGTGCACCGTCCCCGTCAGGTCCCCAGGTAATAACGGGAATTCCTAACAGAGCAAGAACATTGTCATCTCCAACTGAAGAGCGACTGTGTTTCTTCATTTTGTTATTCGTGTGCGTGTGAATAATATGAGAAATTTCATTTTCCAGTGGAAATGATTCGAAAGAATATCCTTCAAGATACGGTGTTTTACGAGATAACAATGAGACAGTGAGATTTTTTGAAGTTATTTTTGCGAGGCTTTGAAGATTTTTTAAAAGAGAATCTATAGAATCTTGTGAGCCAATGAGTGCTTCAATATGAAGTTCAGCTTTCTCACAAACACTCATCCCGATGGTTTGTGTTGAGATACTTCTTGGCTGAATGACAGAAAATTTATCAGTTGAAACTTTTTCTAAATTGCTCTTCAGGTTTTGAATAAACCTTGTCAAGGGATATATAGCATTCACTCCCTTTTTCCATTTGGCAACATGAACGGGTGTCTCTTGTGAGATGACCTTGAAAATGGCTCTTCCTGTTCTGGCTGTGGTGATTCCGTGAAGTCCGAGACCAAAGTTTGGTTCAGCAGAAACAATAAGTTCTACATCATCAAAAAAATCTTTCTGTTTTGTGACTATGTCCCAGGCCCCTATTGAAATGTTTTCTTCATCCACTGCAAAGAAAATTTTTATGTGATGGGTGGTGTTTTCGATCGCGGTAAGAATCGCGGCAATTCCACCTTTCATATCGTATGCACCAAGACCAAATGCTTTGTTATTTTCTAGAGTAAGCGAGTAAGGAGTTTTGCTCCAGCCAGTGACCACATCAACTGTGTCGATGTGTCCGTAAAAGAGGAGAGATTTTCCATTTTTTTTATTGTCTGCCAAAATGTTTGGTCGACCGTCAGAAAGTACGATTGAAACTTCAAATCCTCGTTTTTCGAGTTCTACAGTTAAAAACTCTTGCAACAATCCCTCATTTTTCTCAATGTATCGAGTGTCGACAGAGACAAGGTGAGAAAGTAGGGAAATGATCTTTTCTTTGAGATTATCTTGGTTGTCCATAGAGTCTTTACATCTCCATAATACCAGACGAAAATGCACAGACATTTTTTCCGAGCAACGCTGTGTTATATCCGCCTTCTTGAACAACGGTGCAGGGAATTTGCAAAGAAGAAATTTCTTTCCCCATTTGTTCTAAGTACGATGTTGTAAGTGTAAAGCCGCCGATGGGGTCATCCTTGTGAATGTCAGCCCCAAAACATACAACGAGGAATTCAGGCTGGAACTCAGTTATTAAGTGTAGAGCTTTGCTGAGTGTTGCATTATAGGATTGATTATCTGTTCCGAGAGGAAGTGGGAAGTTTCGGTTTTGAACGTATTCGTTATTGTCATCTCCTGAGAAGAACGGAAAGATTTCATTTGGATCTGCGTGAATTGAGACGGTCAGGACATTTTCGTCAGCACCATATATTCGCTCCGCGCCGTTCCCATGGTGAAAGTCGACATCTAAGAGGGCAATTCTTTTTGCGCCAAGAAGTCGAAATTGCTCGATTGCTAGCGCTCCGTTATTTAAATAGCAGTATCCACCCATTTTTCCAGGCTCTGCATGGTGTCCGGGTGGTCGGCACAGACCATAGGAATTCTCTTTTTTCTGGTACGTATACTCGGCCGCCGCACATGCCACCATGCCAGATTGAATTGCAGCCGACAAGACTTTATTGTGTATTGGAGTGTAGAGGTCGAACGAGAACATGCCTCTTTGAGCCGTTTGTTTTTGAGAAGAAAACGGTGCCGAAAAGTACGGAAACACACTTGGGTATTGGTATTCTCTTCCCCATTCCTGAGATGCTACCAGAAAATCAAGATACTCTTTTTTGTGGATATTCTGAGCGAGTGCAAGAACTTTGTGATCTTGAGGAACAGGAAAGGAAGTTTCCTCTATGATTTGCAGTGAGTGCTTTTTCTCACTTCGCAGTGCCTGCAAAATGGTATCGACTCGATCAGGGATTTCTTGGTGAGGTGTTTTCTCACCATTAAAAATCTCGTGCTCTGGTGAATGAAACGATGTATCGGAGTAAAATACTTGCATATTATCTTCTCTGCGAGTCAGTGTTCTGTACGTTTTCGACTACTTTTTTGCCTTCATTTTCAGGATAGAGCGAAGAAATTATCTTTTGGCTTAAGGCTCCGAAGATAAAGTTATTATATTTCGTATTTCCTTGCCCTTCTCGACCACTCCCAACAAGAACATTGTGTCTGAGAGTGTTGAATCTCTGAGTGTTTGGTATTTTTAGACTGCTCAAGCCGACAGATCTTCCAGTGCCAGGAGCTCCAAGATTGGAATGTCTCTCATGATGCAGATTCATTTCTGCTACTAAAAGTGGAGTTGAGTTTTTTGTTCCATAGTATAAAGCATCAAGAACTCTGCAAATCAATCCCGATACCATCACTGACGACACCCCCTTTACTTCGGCTGCCCACTCTGTCAATTCTGTGAGCCAACGATCTCTGAAAATGACTGCTTCTGCCATACTTGCAGCCACCAATTCTCCTGCTTTGTTTCGCACGCCGCAAAACCAGGTTGTTTCTCCTTGAGTTGCAGCCAATGTTTTTATTCCTTCTGTTGTCCACTCAAAATTATCTCGCCAGAGCAATTCAAGACTCTCGTAGTCCTGTGGACAAATTGCAAACGTGAGACTCAGGCCTTCAGGAAGAGATGAGTATTTCTCCAATGCTGGAGGAGAAATCAGTTGCTCTGCAGAGGTAAATTTTTCGATTCGATTTTTCTCGAAATTATTTATTTCTGATTGATGATTATTCTTGGCGAGAATGATCAAATACTCATTTTTTGCAACTGAGTCAATGTCTGACATTTTATAGAGTGTCTCAACTTGTGTGTCTGACTTATCAGTACCTACATATTTATCAAGAATTTCATTCAAAACATCTTCTGTTACAAATGTTCGGAACACAATTCTTCTTGGAACCTCATTTGGGAAAAGTGAGTCATTTCCCTCACAATTAAGGGATGACCACTGTTCGTCAAATTTTTTAAAATCTGAAAAGCAGGCATCTTTTGAAAGATACTTTCGATCGTACGATCGTTTTTCAACCGTGCCGATCTTTCCAGTGCTCGTTACAAAACCAGAAGATTCTACTGGATCTGTTGTGGACTCTCTTTCTCTCCTCATAATTCCTCCTATCGGTTCACTGGTTTCATGGTTGGGAACAGGATGACGTCGCGAATTTTCGTTTGATTCGTGAGAAGCATCACCATGCGGTCAATTCCCAGTCCCAGTCCTCCGGTTGGGGGCATGCCGTACTCCATGGCTTCAATAAACCCTTCGTCGAGCGGGTGAGCCTCTGGATCATCAGCGCGTTCCTCTTCCCAGAATTTTCTTTGCAAGACTGGGTCGTTTAACTCTGTGTACGCATTTCCGATTTCCCAGCCCATGATGTATGGTTCAAAACGCTCAATGAGTTCTGGATCGTCTCGGTGAGGTTTGCAGAGCGTAGTTGTTTCTCGAGGGAAATCCGTAATAAAGGTCGGTTGAATCAGCTTGTCTTCTACTGCTTCGAACAATGTGGCAATTCCCAAACCGCGAATCCAAGCGCCTTCGTATTCGAGGTTATGATCTGTAATTGCTTGTTTAAGTTGGTCATCATTCAGTTCGTCTACATTGATTGCAAGATACTCATGAATAGCTTGCTTCATGGGCAAGCGACGCCACGGCTGACTGAAGTCGATTTTGGTTCCTTGATACTCAACAACAGGCGTCCCATTGGCTGCTCGCGCAGCGTTTTCGTAGATCATCTCGGTCAGATTCATCATGTCGTTGTAGTCCCAGTAGGCTGAGTAGCACTCCATCATGGTGAACTCTGGGTTATGTGTTCGGTCAACTCCTTCGTTTCGGAAGTTTTTAGTGATTTCGTAGACTTTGTCGTATCCACCCATGATCAAGTACTTGAGATACAACTCCGGGGAAATGCGCAGGTACATCGGCATATCCCAAACATTAATATGCGTGATAAATGGTCGAGCATTGGCGCCACCGTACAGTGGTTGCAGCGTTGGTGTCTCGACTTCCATAAATCCGAATCCACCCAGTGTCTCTCGCACCGAAGAAATGATTTGACTTCGCTTTCGGAAGATTTCTCGTCGTTCTGGATACAAGGTCAGATCGACACTTCGGAGTCGATAGCGAGTTTCTTCATCTTTGAGCTTGTTATCTCCCCAAGCATCTGGAAGCGTGCGCAGTGTTTTGGAAAGCAACTCGACTTCTTGAGCTTTGACACTTTCTTCATTTGAGTTTGTAGCAAAACGTGTTCCCGTGACGCGAATAAAGTCTCCTAAAGAAAAGTCATCAACATCAGAAAAATTGTTCACTTCATTGCTGCGAATGACGACTTGAATCCGTCCTGATTCGTCCTCAATATCCATGAAGCGAATTTTTCCGTGGCCACGTTGGGCCCGGATTCTTCCAGCTATTGTCACTCGAGAATCATGCTCAGCCTCAAGTGCTTCTCTGTTGGTATGTGATTTCTGCCCATCTTGTGGATAGGGAATTTTGTTTTGTTCAATCCAACGATCTCGAATTTCTGTTCGATGTTCGCGGTCGCTTCGTTCATGTCGTGCCATTTATGCTCCTTTTTTTGGTACGATTTTTAGAGTTTCGAGATTGGGATCACTGGAAATAACCGTGATCAAGCCATTAGTTTTTTTGAGTGCTTGTAAGTACTCAATATGCTCAAGAGAAATTTCTTCGCCTTTTACGATCAAAGG
Organism: uncultured Pseudomonadales bacterium; assembly: GCA_964519905.1. Taxonomy (GTDB): domain Bacteria; phylum Patescibacteriota; class Microgenomatia; order UBA1400; family UBA1396; genus CAZFLN01. The sequence goes on from CAZFLN010000001.1 coordinate 68,709, forward strand.
AATCCCAGGCGGATACGGAATGATATTTTCGGCAGAAATTCTTCCATGACATTTCGAAAGTTCTAAACTTTCAAATATTGATCCAACCTTGTGCGCCGGTATTCTTTTGACAATTTTTGTTGGGAAACTTGGAAAAGAAATTTGTTTTTTCGATTTCTGTTTTTTCCCTTCTTTCATTCGTTTCAATTCCGTTTGGAGGGCGCTAACAGTGGCATCAATTTCTCTCATCCCGTTTTGAAATTTCATGATGAAAAGAATGTTTTCTGACTCATATTTTTCTACGACAATCCCGTGTCGTTTTTCGAGTGATTCAGCCAACTCAAATGCTGATACACCAGAAATATGAACCAGAATTTTGGTTGGGTCTGTTTGGATCGCTGAGCAACCAGCCAATCGAGCTTTGCGAAGAAGCTCTTGAGGTTCATACGCGGTGACTCCATGAACAAGATTTAGTTTTTTTCGAAACTGCTTTGAGAGTTGAATCGAATCGTCAATGACGCTGGGTCCATGCTGTTGCATAAAATCACGCGCCCCGTCTAGAGAAGCTAACAAGTGATACGACGGACTCGTAGTTGTGAGTGCGGTGTAGCTTTCTTGTAAGAGCGAAGTCGAGATTCGCTTCCCTTTCCAGTGGATCATTGAAGTCTGTTGCAATCCAGAGCCTTGTTTGTGCGTGCTTTGAACACAGATATCGGCTCCTGCCTGCATTGCGGAAGTTGGTAAGTATTCTGAGAAAGGAAAGTGAGCTCCCCAAGCTTCGTCGATGAAAAGGATTAAGTTTGGCCATTTTTCCCGTACAGTTGTTACAAGCTCTGTAAGATTTAACGACAATCCCTCGTAGGTTGGATTACTGATGAGCAATACCTGAGGTTTTGTTTGCTTGATCGCTGCAAGAATTTCGTCTATCGAGTTCGGGAGGAAAATCTGCAGTTCGTCATGATATCGAGGAGAAATATACTCAACATCGATCTGAAAATCCTCACAGGCCGTTCCGATAGATTTATGAACATTTCTTTGGGCTAAGATTTTGAGTTTTCCGAATTGTTTTTTCAGTGCGCGCAAGATTATAAAATTACTGCCGGTCGAGCCGTTCACACAAAACAGTGTGTGATCTGAACTGTATGCCTGAGCAGCCAATCTTTGTGCTTCAAAAAAAATCCCTGTATTCGTACAGGGATTTCCAAGTGAATGATACGACACAGAAATGTCGTTTTCGTAAATTCCATGCACTCGTGGGACAGCTGGATGAATTGATGGCGTACACCATTGAATCAGAGAACCGTCAATAGAAGTATTAAATGCAGCCAAGAGTGGTGCATTCTCTGTGTAGATCGCATTTTTTGGTGCGTTCGACATAGCAATTCTTTCTTTAAAAGATTTAATCTTTCTAGGTGATAGTATTCTTTTTTCGAGAAATGTCAATAATCAAAAGATTTGTTCTTATTTAAAAAGATTCTGCGATGAGAGGAAATGCTTGTATACTGTCTGGAGACGGTATGAAGATGAAAGAAGCTCATATGAAAAAGAATTCCCAAGACCTGCCTGAAATTGGTCCTGTTCGGCACTCCGAGCCAGAGCCGAACGCTGTCAGAATTACGTCCAAGCAACCATCACTTTGGCTCATTGTTTTGACGGGATTTGTAGTTGGTATAGGATTGTTGATGTTTGGTTTTTTTGTCTGGAAATCTATTTCTCACAAGACTGTACCCGAACAAGAAATAGGGATGGCTCCGACCCCTACTCCAGTTCCAGAAGAACGATCATTCACGGCTGTGTTAGTCGGGTATGGTGGTGCGGGGCACGATGGCGCTTCGCTCACTGACAGTATTTTGGTAGCGCGGTATTTGTTTGATCAGCACCGTATTATTTTGTTGTCCGTGCCCCGCGACACTTGGGTGCAAGTAGCAACTGATCGTGGACAGCAGTCTCTCAAGATGAATGCTGTCTATGCCTTGCACGGTCCAGAAGAACTGAAGCAGGTTTTATCTCAAATTACTGGCTGGAAAGTCGAGAATTACTTTGGCGTGGATTTCCGTGGGTTTACACAGGCGATTGATACGTTGGGTGGTGTGGAGTTGACCGTAGAGCGGGCATTTGATGACTATGAATACCCGATTACTGGCAGAGAGAGATTAGTCTGTGATGAGGAGCGCGACGAAGAAACCGGTGAAGTTCTCGCTACTCCAGAACCTGCCCCAGATGACGGTGTGACGAGTGTGGCAGATGAAATTTCTGCCGGCACACTTGACCGTGAAACATTGCCAGAAAATGTGAAAAAGTATCCCTGCCGGTACGAACACCTTCGCTTTGCCGCTGGAAAGCAGACGTTGACTGGCGTTCAAGCTCTCAAGTACGCGCGCTCACGCCACTCCGCCCAGGATGGAAACGACTTCAATCGCGCGCGCCGCCAGCAGAATCTTATTCGCTCGCTTGGGGTTCAGGTGCTCAGTACAAACTCGTTGTCAAAAATTCCATCACTGATTTCGACACTTCGTAGTCATACAGCGACAGATCTTTCTGCGCTCCACATTGCCGACTGGATTGCGCGTGCGCCGAGTCTCCGAGATGCGGAAATTACTTCGGTAGTGTTGACGGACAAAAACTATTTGCAGTCAGGACACTCTGCCGATCGACAGTTTATACTTCAGCCGAAAGCTGGGATTTTTTCTTGGCAGGCGATTCAGAACTGGCTGGATTTTATAAGTGATTCTCAGCAGACGCTCGACGCTCCAGTGATCGAAGTGTTGTCGCCACCGGCACATTCTCTGCTCGCGCAGGAGTTTGTGGCTGCTTTGGCAAGTCAGTCTGCTTCATCTGTTGTGCAAGTCCGTACTGTTCCACTTGGACGCAATGCAACTGCATCAGCGACGGTTCGGCCATTGGTTCCGAGAGTGGCTCCGGAAATTCTCGAGTCTTTGCAACATTTTTTCTCGGCTGAACTGGACACGAGTAAAATTTCCACAGAGTCTGCTCAGCTGAATGGACCCCATGTTGAGGTGGTCTGGGAATAGTGTTTATTGTACAAAGACGTCAGCAGTAAACGCGCAGTGATCGCTCACGCCGGTGTGCATTTTTACGTTTTTTACCTGGTAGGAACTGTGAGCTAGCAGCGCGTCGACTGCCAGTGATTTGTGGCCCACGGGGTGGAGCTTGGGGTCGAGAGTGCCAACGATTTCTGGTGGAAGTGCGTCGGTGTAACCTTCGGACAGCAGAGAAAAGGTCGCTCCACCCCGTGGCGCATTCATGTCCCCGCAGAGAACGTGAGGCGGGAGATCTTTTAGTGAGCTGCGAAGTGCCGCAACATCAGCGGCTTGTTCCACTGTGGAAGATCCGTTGGGAGACCATGTAAAATGTGTGGTTGCCACAGTTGCCGTTTGGCTTCCAAGTTGTAACGTGGCAGCGACGAGTACTCGATTCATAGAATTATTGCTGGTTTTTAGGTCTCCAGGAATTGGGTTTTCCCAAAAAATTGGGAGCTTTTCTTCTTCTCCAACATAGGTTTTGGTGTACCAAGTTTGCACTGGGAATCGGCTGAGTAACATGACTCCCCACTCTCCGCGAGTGGGAACATGTGGATTTTCTTTCGTTACTTGTCCTTGAGCAAGAAATACACCTTGAAACCCAACAGTTTTTTGAATGATTTCTGTGTCTGCAGCAAAAACTTCTTGCAGACAGATCACATCTGCTTTTTGTTCCCGTAAAAAATCAAGTTGATAGGGAAAGTGCTTATTTCCTTCGGTGTTGAGTGTAAGAAGACGAAAAGACATCTGTTTATTTTAGCAGGAGGAAAGCTCTTACCGTGTACTGTGGTATTCCTGCACGAGACATTGCAATACTGTTTCAGCCACACGAAAGTGATGGTGAGTCTCGTTCAGGAGTAGTTGTCGCTCAGCATCTTCTGAGAGATTTTCAAGCATTTCTGCCAGGATCAGGGAAGAGATCTCTACTTCTGTTAATGTATGCGGCTTTGTTTTTTTCGAATTGTTCGAACCATTTCTGCTGACAATTTGCCAAAACATTTCGTCTTGAGTGTTGTTCGTAGGTCCGAGTGTCACGGTGATTCCAGATTCAATATTATTTTCGTATACCAGAAAGTGTCCTCCGAGATTCGGAGTGGTTCGGTCTTTGAGGGAAATGTTCTGTTTTTTGAGTAGTTGGGCGACTCGTAGGAGTCGAGTTTCGGAATAATACCCCTTATCGTTTCTTAACAAGAGGAGTTCTGACGAAAAGGTGGCTCGACTCGATAACTCAATATCTCCGTAATTTGTTTGTTGGCATTTTTCGACGTGTGCTTGCGCCACAATGTTCACAAATGGATGAGATAGAATTTTTTCCGTTGGGAGTGGTTCATGCCAGGGGAGATTGAGACTCGCTCGATACGAACAGTTACTGAGTACGTATTGAAGTTCATCTGGATTATTACATTGATACCTGACAGTTTTTTCTACAGGCGAATGTTCTGGAGGAGAAAAAACAATGGGAAACCTTTTTTTCAGGTCTGCAAATTCTTCACTTTTACGGCGTTGTTCCGCTCGTCCCATAATTGGAATTATACGCTATGCTATCTGAATGTATCTTGGTACTTCTTTTGCTCCTCGCCAAGCCCAGTGGTTTGGCCTTGATCCAGTCAAAACTTTAGAGCAAGTGACTCGTTTGGGTTTTTCTCACATTCGTCTTGGTGCCTATTGGGATGAAATCGAAGAGGTAAAAAGTACGTTTGATTTTTCTTCACTGCAGTGGCAGATCGAAATGTGTCAAAAAGCAGGAGTACAGGTTGTATTGGTTGTCGGCAGTAAATCACCCCGGTGGCCGGAATTTTTTGAACCAAGTTGGGCACAGGAGCTTTCTGATGAAGAATATCAGTCTGCCCTTCTCCACTTTGTCTCGGAAACTGTGCGGTGGGCGCAGCAGTTTTCTTGCATTTCTCACTGGCAAGTTGAAAATGAGCCGTTAGATTCGAGTGGTCCAGAACGTCGCGTCATTGATTTGAGACAGTTACAGCAGGAAATTAATATGGTTCGCTCAACTGACAAAAAGGAGTTATCAATTATTGTTACCGCTTGGGGGAACGAGTTGCGGAAGCGTCAGTCATTATCTCGCCTTTCTTCTTTGACTCATGCCGACATAATCGGCATTGATCTGTACCCCAAAATGTACTGGAAAACGGTTTTAGGAAAGGACTGGTTCCTTCCTCGCTTTGGAATTTTCCCTGGATTAACTGGACATCTGCTCGGTGCATCTCGACCAATCTGGGTGTCGGAGTTGCAGGCAGAACCGTGGGAAAAAAGCTCGTCAGAGTTTCGTTCTGCACAGCCACAGAGTATGAGCCCTTCTCTTTTGATTCAAAATTGGCAGTGGGCTACTTCTCTCCCAGTGAGCGCCGTTTTTTTGTGGGGCTGTGAGTACTGGGTCTGGAGAGCGCAGCAGGGAGATTCTCGATATCTTGAAGTGGTAAGAAGTTTGGCGACTCACTCAATTCATCAACAGTAAATTCATTTACGAATTGAAGCTTGTCTGCTCTTGTCAGTTGCTTAAAGCCATATTCTTGTTTTTGGGCCAGTGAACGATTCTGGTACTTCCAAGCAGCAACCAGACTGACTGGAGAACGGTGTTTGGTGTACTTGGCACCTTGACCGGCATTATGTTTTTGGACGCGCTTTTCTACATGTGGAGTGACTCCACAGTATAACGAGTTGTCACTGCAACGTACCACATACAGCCACCAGGGAGTTTCCATGGTCTTAGTATAGTACTTCTTTATCTCTTTGAGAGTTCCTTGCTTGAAAAACACCCGTGTATGGGTGTATAATTCGTCTTTCAAGAAAAGGAGCCCCATGGGGTGTGAAGTAGAATCAAAAGGTTCTCAAGTTGAGGTTCAAAGACAAATGTATATTCTTTCTGATTCTCAGAGAGAGCAAGTTCTTGCACAATACAAATGTAATCCTGAGAGTATTTCGGCTGAGTTGTTGCCTCAAGGTTTGATAATTCATTATCGTTCCAGTATTGGGAAAAAGCATAGAATGTCTGTATGGGTTTCAGTTTCAGGTGAGGGGAAGCTTGTATTTCCTGTGCGAACAAATCCACTGATTGAATCACGATAATTTGTTTTGTCAGGTTGGTGTCTGATTCCCGTCAAGCAGTGTTTTTGTGATCTCGTAGACTCTGAGGTCTATGGGAAACATATATTTTGAATTGCGATCTCATCGTCCGCCCACTGTACCGAGTGAAGAAATTATTCGTGGAAAAGAAAGCCTCTCTTTGTCAGAGGTTTTAAGTCAATTAGGTGCGAGGGCGACTCAACAGGCTGCTTTAGCGGCTCGTCAAGAGATTACTCGAACGTATGGCAATCTTGATTTCTTGCCTGCCGAAGAGATTGCCGAATTAAAAGTAAGACTGGATCAAGCGGCTGTCGATGCTATGAGAATGGTTTTTGATGCTGAGGAAGATTGTGGGGTTGTTTCTGTGGGAAGTGAAGGAGCAAAAGAAGTTCTCCATGCTGGAGTGGCGGCTCCAAGTCTGAAGGGAGCGTTTGCGACACACGCATCAGTGTTCGCTGATTGTGTGAGTGACCCAGTGGAAGGCACCACAGCAGCTGCCAATCGTTTGCCAGGAGCGGTATCGGTGGTGGCTTTCAGTGAACGAAATGGACTTTTGGCTTCAAAAGAAGAAACCTATTATATGGAAAAGCTCTTTGCCCCGGCTCAATTACAAGGTGTAGTGAGTTTAGATACAAGTCCGGAAGAAAATATCACTGCTGCTCTTGCACATTTACGCATTGCTCCAGAAAAACTACGGGTGGTAATTCTTAATCGCTCGCGGAATTCCGTACACATAGAGGCGGCCAGAAAACTTGGTGTGAACTTAATCTTAATTGAAGCTGGTGATCTTATGCCGGGTTTATTGGCAGTTACTGGGCAAGGCGGTCCTGTTTTGCAAATGGGTAGTGGCGGGTATGAAGAAGGTGTGATTGTGGCTGCCGCCGCTAAAGCCCGCGGCGCTGTGGGAGAAGGCAGAGTGCTCTCGAAAGAGGGTGAGTCACCGCAACCAATTCTTCGACTCAATGATCTTGTCCCAGGAGCAAAAGAACACTGCGTAGTCGCTGTGACAGGTATTACCGCTGATCCTTGGTTTGGATTAGGGGGATCAATGGTGATTGGAAGAAATAAGCCGAGAATTGTTGGAGAAACACTGGTGATCTCAGCTGCTGGTGTTACTCATGAGCATCCGAAATATTTTCGATAGCGGCGAGTTTATAGCCTCGGGACACAACAGTTTGGATTTTGTATTGGCTGCGCTGCGAGACGAGTTTTCGTCTCACCCGCGCAGCCAATCTATCTACCGCCCAATCAGATACTCCCAGCTCGCTTTCTTCTTGCCACACGGTTTCAATAATCGTGTTTCTTTCAACTAAATTCCCGATTTGAGCGAAAAGCGTATCGAAAAAGAGTTGTTCTTTTTTGGAAAAATCATGGGAGTGAGTCTTCTTTTGTTTTTGTGAGATGCCCATCAAGAACAGATCTGAGAATGGGACACTTCCATTTTGAACGATCCCGGATTTGAGAAGATATTTTGATGGCGCTTCACTTGTATCTGGAAGATTCTTGAGATATTTTTGCTCTGAGAGAGTCAGGCTTTTGAAAATTTCTTCGGTCAAGAATTGTATATTTTCGTCCATTTGTAATGCGGATCGAATTTTGGTTGATTGGGCCAAAAGCTCTGGTGAATTTTTGAGTCGTAATACTGCTAAATGCAGATATTGAACATGCCCGCCACACAGCTGCTCGATTTCTTGGGCCGTGTTAGTGGTATATGGAATTTTATATGTCTGGTAGAGTTTTTGAAGAAAGTTTGTTTGCTCAAGAGTATCAAGCGGCGGGACGTATTGCTCCTGGAAAAACCCATGTACAGAGCTCGGTGTGAATACTTCTGGAACCAGCTCATCAAGTGGACGATAACTTGTTATGACATAGGCTAAAAGCGGGACACCATCTTTTAATCCTTGGAGATTTGAGTAAAATTCATTCGTAATGACTGGTTGAAGTCGGTCAAATCGCAAGAAAAAGAGAGTTACAGTGTGCCCATTTTGAGTGAGTGCTGTGATCAGTCTTTGCACAGAGTGCATCGTAAAAAAGGTATCTCGGAGTTGGATCGATTGAGCAAAGAGTGTTTCGCATTTTTCACGAATTTCACTATCTGGAATGTTTTCATGAACTGCGTCTAAAAGTGTTTTGAGTGTTAAGATCCAAAAAGCATAGAGACTGCGCTCGAAGAGATTGTTGAGGTCAATCAAAATATGGAGCGGCTTTTCTTGAATGGGCTCATTCTCTAAGTGAATTCTCTTTTTGTTTTTTAAGTACTGTCGGACAAATGCATTAATGCCCACTCGTTTCATTCCAATCAGTACAACAGATTTTCGCCCGTGCAAGGCAGCATCGAGAGGCTCACCTACTCGCTTTTGAAAAGTATTTCCGCCAAGATTGTCGAATGGGTGCATGAAGAAGCGTTTCTTCAGTTTTATAAATAGGTATGCAGTATATCAAGAAAGAGGCTTTATTCCTTTTTGGTTCGTGATTTCCCCAGAAATAGCGAGAAAGCTACGAGGAGAGACAACCACGCAAGGGTAATAATTATTTGGCCTACTGTGATGGTGGGAAAGTCCTTCCAAAAGAGGAGACGCAAAATAAGTGTGTGCGAAAGATAGATCAGAAACGACTGTTCACCAATCCAAAGCCAAATGCGCATGAGGATTTGTGGAATGGGCAATTTTTCCCAGGGAAGAATCATCGCCAGTAACACACTCACCAGTCCAAATGGAACAACGCTGAGTCGAGTAAATTTCAGCGCAAAAAGTGGGTCCAGTCCACCTATTATTTTTATACCCGCGGTGAGACTCAGCCACACCCATAAACCCAGGAACAACGCTGCTCCACCGATTTTTCGCAGTGGTGAAGACTCAAGACCTTGGTTTTTTTCATGTGCCAGAAACATTCCAGCGACAAAGTATGCAATCCAAGAGAAGAACCATAAGTACTGATCTTGGTCGCTTACAAATGTGGAGGTGGGACTGGTGAATGAGTAGAGACCGGCCAGTTGCATACTGAGTGCGCTGAGCAGAAGCAGCCGCGGCCAAGAACGAAGCAGTAGCAGTAAAAATGGAAACAAGACGTAGAGTTGAAAGATGAGTGGTACGAAGTATAAATGATAGTCTCCACTGCCATACAGGATGATTTGCCAAAACGGCGTGGTTTGTGCACTGGTATTCCAAGCGGGAATAAGAAGGAATAAAAGATACAGACCGATGGTCCAGATCAGGTATAACGGAATAAGTTTCCCAATGCGCTTGGTAAAGAATTCAAGGAGTGAAAAATTATTTTTGTATTTTCTCGTTAGAGCGTACCCAGAGAGACCCACAAAGACTGGCACACTAAATCGCCCGAACTGGTCGATGAAAACGAACTTCCACGCCTCTGGAAACACAGTATACGTTTCTGGTGGGAAGCTCGAGAGCGTGTGGAGAACCACCACTGCCAGAATGGCAGCACCTTTCATGAGGGTGACGCGCTGAATATCGGCTCGTGTTCCGGTTGAAACACCGTTTTTTTGTTGTTTTCTCATAAAATCTGGTACGCTACCTGCAACGTATGAAAAATCTTGTTTTGAGTGTACTGAAAAACTCAGCTCGTTACAAACTCTCTCGCTCCTCTGCCCGTGTTGTTGGTGTGACTGGCAGCGTGGGGAAAAGCTCCGCCGTATATCTTCTTGATGCTGTTTTGCGATCTGAATTTACAACTCAAGCTACTTTTTCAAGTAACAGCGAATCTGGACTTCCGTTGGAAATCCTCGGAACTCGGTCACTTTTGCATGACTACTCTGCTTGGAGTTGGCTCAAAGTTTTACTGTCTGCTCCGTTCGCAGCGCTCGCTCCTTTTCGACCAGAACTCTTTATCGCCGAGATGGGCATAGATAGTTCTCGGGCACCAAAGAATATGCAGTACTTACTTGACTTCATACATCCTGACATTGGGGTGCTGCTCTCTGTCGCTCCATCGCACACACAACAGTTTGCTGAAGAACTTGGATTTGATGCGAGTGATACAGACTCACTCCTTACTGCCATTGCGAGGGAAAAAGGAAAAATCCTCACTTCCTTACCAAAGACGGCACTGGCAGTTGCAGTGATTGATTCACCGTACATTCAGGCTTTGCTGCCACATGTTCAAGCAGAACTTATCACCATCAGCGCTCAGAATAATCCCTCAGCTGATGGATATATTACAAAGTATGAGATTCAGGAATCCGTGACCTCTTTTTCAGGAGTGTTAGGTGGAACAAACTTCAATCTTAAGATTCCTGGCTATGCCCTTTCTCGAGAGTATGGTGGAATAATCTTGACTGTTTTGGCTGTGGCACTGGGTTTGGGTGTGCCAGTCGAGCGAGCCAGTAAAAATGTAGTGAAAAACTTTACTCTTCCGGTTGGAAGAATGTCGTTACTTGAGGGGAAGAACAAGACTACGATTTTGGATTCGAGCTACAACTCCTCCCCTGCTGCTCTGAAATCTGTTTTAGAAACAGTGCAGAAAATGAGGGGATTTTCACGAAAGATTGGGATTTTAGGAGACATGCGAGAGCTCGGTCCGTTGGAGGCAGCCGCTCATGCTGAACTGGCCGACAGTGTTACTGAGACTTTTGACTCCGTTGTTTTAGTTGGACCGAAAATGCGAGATTATTTGTTGCCAATTCTGCAGCAACGCGGATTTCCGGTTCGTTGGTACGAAACTTCACTTGGTACTGGGACGTCATTACTGCAAGAGAATTTCATGAGACCCGGTGACTTGGTTTTGGTGAAAGGCTCTCAAAACACCATATTTCTTGAACAGACGGTGTTAGAAATCATGCAACAGCCAGAACGATCGAAAGAGCTTTTATGTCGACAAGAAGATCATTGGTTCGCAGATCGTAAAAAGTTTTGGGACGCCTCTTCGGCGTCCCAAACATAATTCTTTCGTGAAGGGAAATTAGTTTTCCCAGGTATATTCGTCCTCAAAATCAAGATGAAATTCCTGTTCTTCGGAATTGAGCATCAGTTCTTGTTCATACTCCATTTGAATTTCTTGAGAAAGAGTCTCTAAGAACGCTGGAACGTATGGTGCTGCCAGCATGATCAACCAAATTAAGAAGGCCCAGCCAAGCGCAGCGATAATGCCGACAATCCAGAAGTTCGCTTTGGTATTTTCTGGAACGATCTGGTCTGCGGTTTTGTACATGTGCACACTGTAGATTACGCTCCAGAAACTCAGGAGAACTGTGGCAACGAAGTAGAGGACAGAGAACGTCAGATCTACTATGTCGTTTCCAGTTGTCATAAGTGCGGCGAGTGCTTGTTGAATGATTGTCACGATAAGTCCCATGGCAAACAGTCTCCAGAAAATTTGGTTCCCCTTGGTTTGCCAAATAGCGACGCTTCTCTGCAAAGAAGCAACGACACCACGATTCTTGATTACTACTTCGTAGCTGGCAAAACTAAACCAGAGAGAGAGCAAAATTCCTGGAATAATAAAGAGTGAAAGTCCTCCCAAAACGAAGAGCAGCGGAATCAGCATGACTGCAAAATATGGCACAGATTTTCGCCATGATTTTTGGAATAATTCACGGAACCCATAGGTTGTTTTCTTCGAATCGTTGGCAATGATGAGCAGTGTTCCGATTTGTGGAATGAAACTTAAGAACATGAATGCAATGATCGCAACGGCAACTACTCCTCCAAAAATTATTCCAAATTCACCTGAAAGAGTACTCAGTGTTCCATACAGCAAGTACAGTCCGAGTCCACCAAGAAGCCCGATACCAAGTACCGCCACGAAGCTGAGAATATTCCACCAGAGTAATTGACCAAGGACTTGTTTCGTACTGGCCATTGTCTCGTTGATGAGTGTCCCTATACTTGGGAATGTTTTAAGAGATTGGTTTTTTGCTTTTGTAGCCATATGAATTCATCGTATCACTTTTTTCTAGCAAACCAAAGAAGACGTTGGAGTGTTAGGATACAAGGTATGTTTGGTCCAAAAGTTCTCACAAAGTTGCAGCAAAAAAAATACCGCCAAGAATATGGGTGTTTTGTGGTCGACGGGAAGAAAGGCGTACTGGAAGCAGTGCAGACAGGATCAGAAGTTTTACAGTTGATTGTTAGTCAAAGTTTTGTGGTTGAGCAGCCACAGTTTCTTCGTCAGGCTGCGTTTGTACCATTCGTACAACAACGAAATGTTGTAGAGCTTTCTGACAGCGAGTTCGCTCGAATTATAGATGTCTCTACTCCCCAAGGAATTGCGGCCGTGGTAAAGATTCCAGAGACTCAGGCTGCTAATTTTTTTCAGAAGAAAACGCTTGTTGTTCTGGAAGATATTCGCGATCCAGGAAACCTTGGGACAATGATTCGTACGGCAGATTGGTTTGGTGTTGATGGCATTATTTTGTTGGGTGGAACTGATCCTTTTCAGCCCAAAGTTGTACGCTCCTCAATGGGTTCGTTGTTTCGAGTTCCACTGTATCGGACGACTGATTTTTCGATTATTTCTCAAATACGGCAGGCAGGATTTATCTTGGCCGTGACTCGCCCAGAGGGAAAAGATCCTTTGAGTTCAATTTCCTCTCCAAAACAAGTAGCCATTGTGTTTGGCAATGAGTCAGAAGGAACATCCGAAGAGATTGACTCGCAAGCAGATTTGGCAGTTTCGATTGGTCGACATGGTCAGGCTGAGTCGCTCAACGTAGCCGTGAGTTTTGGAATTGTTTTGGCGGCGCTGCGGCAAGAATTGTGAGCTTTACGAGCGGGTATATTTTTGGGTATGATGAAACATACCCGTGAACTTTTTGCAGTCCTCATCAGCAAATTTTTCAACAGCCATTGCGAAAGCTCAAGGTCTGGTTCGTTCTTTTTTGTTTCAAGTAAATCGCTCCCCACTTCCCCGTTCTGGACAGGCTTTGCAGGCGCATTACGATGTTTTAGTCCGCAGAAAATTGGGCTTAGATTTTTATAATAGTGGCATAGAGAATGTTTTCCTTACTCCGCTCGGGATTCTTGTATTTTTTCATGCTACTTCACGATCTGGAGAAGTCCGGGTTTTTGTTGATTTGTACGAACTCGGTCATCCGGAGCATGCACTTTTTGTAGCGCCAAAGCAGATTTACAATATTGGATGGGCGCGTGATGGATGGAGATTTCGCTCTTTGCAGGATCAAGATGGATCATATGTGGCTCTGTGGCAATCTCGCTCACATGGGGGTCGAGAAATTGTGTATCCACCGTATATTTTCACGCGAGAAGTACTACTGAAAAACGCTTTACCACTTTTAGAGAAACCGGTCCAAAATCCTTTACTCTCCCCTTCATCCAAGAATGATTGGGAAGCATTTTGTACCTTCAATCCGGCTGCCGTGTACGCGAATGACCAAGTGCATTTACTGTATCGGGCACAGGGGCACGATTACGTTTCTCAGATTGGATATGCTAATTCTCCAGATGGAGTGACCATTGAGGATCGACTTCCGGAGCCTGCATATCGGCCAACACAGCCATTTGAGGGAGTCAGTATGCCTCCTGGTGATCCGAATAATCCCTTTGTTTCTGGCGGGGGTTGTGGTGGATGCGAAGATCCGCGCGCGACCATTATTGATGGACGAGTCTACATGACCTATGTGGCATACAATGGTTGGGATCATCCTCGTATTGCTATGACTTCTATCGATTTGGATGATTTTTTAGCTCAAAAATTTTTGTGGGAGAAACCAATTCTTATTTCAAAACCAGGTGTGGTGAACAAAAGCGCCTGTATTTTCCCAGAAAAAATTAATGGAAAGTACGTGATCCTTCATCGCGTGTTCCCCGATATTCTCATTGATTATGTCGACTCACTGGATTTTGATGGTTCCACTTTCTTGGAAGGTCATGCCAAGATTTCTCCCCGCTCACGTGAGTGGTGGGACAGTCGAAAGATTGGAGCTGGTGCGCCGCCTCTCAAAACAGATGCTGGGTGGCTCTTAATTTATCAAGCAGTTGATGACAAAGATGCGAGCCAATATAAGATCGGGGCAATGCTTCTTGATCTGCAAGATCCGAGCAAGGTGTTGTATCGTTCCGCTCAACCGATTTTGGAACCAATTGAAAAATATGAAAATCACGGGTTTAAAGCAGGTGTGGTGTATCCGTGTGGAGCCGTGATTATTGATGAAACATTGTTTGTGTATTACGGTGGTGCTGATTCATACGTGTGTGTTGCTACCGCAAATGTTCCTGAATTTATCGATCAACTGAAAAAAACTGGTCAACCGAACTTAGATCCGACGGCTTTGGGTTTGAGTGGGCAACCACAGAAAAATGTACTGCAAAGGATGTTTTCATGGCACAAGTAACTGTTACTCGTTCTTTACTGAATCCCTTAATTACTCCAGATAAAACATTGCTTTGGGAATCCGAAGCAGCCTTTAACCCCAGTGTCGTGTGGGAAGATGAAACGTGCCACATGTTGTATCGCGCCTTGTCTGTTCCACTCAACCAGCATGGGCGAACTTTCCCCCTTTCAACTGTTGGGTATGCGGTCAGCCGAAATGGTGAAGCTTTTTCTCAAAAGCGTCAACTCATTGTGCCAGAACATTCTTACGAGCGATTTGGGTGTGAGGATCCACGTGTCACAAAAATAGACAATGAATACTTTATTACCTACACGGCGTTGTCTGACTGGCCACCATCTGCTCGCAGCATTAAAGTGGCGTTAGCCTTGAGTGATGATTTGCAGACGATCAAAGAGAAGCATTTGGTAACTCCCTTTAATGCCAAGGCAATGACATTTTTCCCAGAAAAAATTAATGGAAAGTATGCCGCGTTATTGACGGTGAATACAGACTCTCCGCCCTCCTCTGTTTGTTTAGCACTGTTTGATCGCAAAGAAGATATTTGGTCAGCGGAGTACTGGACTGAGTGGTATGCCAATCTTGATCAACACCGTGTGTATCTCCAACGAATGAATACCGATCACGTGGAAGTCGGTGCCACTCCGGTGAAAACGAAAGACGGTTGGGTGCTAGTATATTCGCATATTCAGAATTACTTTCATGAGTCAGAGCGGCTTTTTGGAATTGAGGCAGTGCTTCTCGATTTAGAAGACCCACAAAACATTATTGGGCGCACTACCAAACCACTTTTCCAACCTGAAGCGCCTTACGAACTGCACGGAATGATCCCAAATATTGTTTTTCCATCGGGTGCGGCCGTGCGAGGGGAAGATTTATTGGTGTATTACGGTGGTGCCGATACCGTCTGTGCGGTGGCATCGCTTAAACTCGAAAGATTACTGACTCTTCTGAAACAAGCACCGTTTACCAATGTTTGGAAGTTTCATAAGTACTTGCATAATCCAGTGCTGACGCCGAAGCAGGAAGATGTCTGGCAAGCACAAGCGGTGTTTAACGCTGGAGCACTGCACATTGATGGAAAGTTTTACATGATGTTTCGTGCCATGTCGCACGACAATACCTCAACGATTGGCTGTGCGGTGAGTACGGATGGATTTCATTTCGATCAGCCTTTCCATACGCCAGTGTATGTCCCCCGCATGGAGTTTGAGATGAAAAAACACGTCAATGGTTTTTCTGGGTGCGAAGACC
This sequence comes from uncultured Pseudomonadales bacterium, assembly GCA_964519905.1. Taxonomy (GTDB): domain Bacteria; phylum Patescibacteriota; class Microgenomatia; order UBA1400; family UBA1396; genus CAZFLN01. The sequence continues at coordinate 84,366 of CAZFLN010000001.1, forward strand.
CTCGCCTTACCATTCTCGACGACAAAGTGTACATGTTCTACACCGCCTACGATGGAGTTGCTCCACCTCGCGTGGCACTGACGCACATAACTCTCGAAAATTTCCGCAAGCATAACTGGATTTGGTCTGAGCCAGTGTTAATTTCAGATCCAAGTCACGATAATAAGAATGCCTGTTTATTCCCGGAGAAAATAAATGGTCGTTACGTTATTTTGCACCGAGCAGCCGGACGAGACATCGCAATTGATTTCTTAGACACACTCGAGTTTACTGAGACTCCGATTCTTGAAAAAGAGAGTGCCATTTTGCCGCGTGATGAGAGTTGGGACAGTGCCAAAATTGGTATTGCTGGCCCACCTATGCGGACAGAAAAGGGATGGTTGCTTATTTATCATGGGGTGAGTCGGTTTGATAAAAATTATCGTCTTGGATATATGATTCTTGATATCAATGATCCATTCAACGTCCTGTATCGCTCTCCGCTTCCAATTCTTGAACCTGAATTTCCATTTGAGAAAGAAGGCGTCGTTCCAAACGTTGTCTTTTCTTGTGGAGCCGTGATTTATGATGGCACTGTGTATATTCAGTATGGTGGCGCTGATACTGTCATGGCGATCGCGACGTTCCCATTGGACAAATTGTTGGATGTGCCACTTCGTTTGGATTGATATATTCTGCTCAAAACGAGGTTTTGGTCTTGCAATGTTTGTAAGAAATCCACTACACTGAGAAGCAGATAAAACCCTGCTGCCCAAGGATTTGTTCTTAAGAGTTTTCACTATAACAAGTTTCTGGCAGCAAACACCAAGGATGTCTATGGCACGTGCTGCAACAAAAAAAGTGAGTTCAAAGTCTCCGAAAAAAGTCTCGAAGAGTAGAAATTTAGCAAAGAAATCCTCTGTAAAATCTCCTTCCAAGAAAGCCAGTGCCCAACGAAAAGTTGTAGCGCCCGAGTCTACTTTCCCTTCAGCCTCTCGACATAGTAATCCGCTCCTGTTTGTTGTGTGTTTAGTTCTTGCTCTTACAATCCTTATTATACTGAGTAAGCAAAAGGGATTTGGTGCAAAGCGCAGTGGTGTTCCCGCACAAACAGTCCCAGTGACTCAGGTGGATGGCACCGCCGTGAACATGATTCTCAAGGGAGTTTCCCTGCAAGTTCCAGAAGAAGAAGGAATTACGGTTGAGTTAGGAGAAGAAACGGTTGCATTCCAAAAAGGTATGGCTCGAGGAACAGCGACTTGGGATAATATTTTTGCTGCTCAGCGAACACCCAGTGGCTATGACGTTTTAGGAATCGTGAGTATTAATCATGGTGGCTCTGGAACGCAGCAATATTTAGTTGGGTATACCGTGGTCGGTCAAACAATGACTCAGATGTCGAACTCGTATATGATTGGCGATCGAGTCCCTGTGCAAAGTATTTCGATTATTCCGAATAAAGAAACTGAGACTTCGACCGTTGTGGTGAATTACTTAGAACGCCCTGAAAACGTTCCGATGGTCGATCCGGCTACAATTGCCTCCACCAAATCTTTTACTTTGGTGAATCACGATCTGCACTTGGTTGAAACTGATGAATCGAAAAATTAGTTTTGTTTTCTGTGGAAGATATGACCAAAAACAAATCAGAAATTCAGTGGGAAGATTTGCAAAAAGACGTGGGGAGTATTCAGCGACAACTTCGTCGACAGAATGCGTTGACTCAAGTGTTTTTACGAGGAATTCTGAGCGGTTTAGGGGCAACTCTTGGAGCAACCCTCGTTCTAGCGCTGGTTGTATTTGTTATTACTCGCATCACGCAACTGTTTGGTGTTGAGGCACTTGTGCAGCCGTTTTTACCACCAGTCCAGTAATCTTAATCAGTATTTTTTATTTCTTGCAGAAGCCAAGTTGCAGCCTCTAAACCTGATGAGAAAACAGAGTCAGGAGTCGTTGGTGGATCAACGTGTTGGGGTGGCACAGTCCCACTTGGATGAATCAGGAGCGTGTGTATCCCCAGCGCTTGAGCAGGTGCGATATCCGTTTCTAGGCGGTCTCCGGCATACACCATTTCGGTTGGCAGAATTGCTTCTTGTTGAAGTACATGTTCAAAAACACGCGGATCTGGTTTGAGAAATCCAGTGTCAACTGAAGTGTACAGTGCGTGAAATACATTTGAGTCTACGCCAATATGTCCCAATTTTGTTTTGACCGTTTCCTGATCATTGCTGTTGGTAATCATGACCTGACGAACATTTGGCAGTGATGCCAGTGCTTGGAGTGCCTCAGCTAAGGCGAGGTTTTGTTCAATGTATGGACCAAGATGAAACTTTTTCCAGAGAGAAACAAAAAATTCTTCTCCATTTATTCCAAGTGACGTGAGCGCCTTCGTGTTACTGCCAAACTGTTTATAGAGCTTTGCAAAATGCTCCATGCCTTCTTCAACGCTTGTACCAAGTATTTCGGAGATACGCTTTTTTTTCTCTTCTTCGAGCAACGCATGGAGCCCAGGGTGATTCGGATAGAGTGTCCCATCGAGGTCCCATGCGATAACTCGAATTTTATTGTTCCAAGATGGCATATATCTCCTTGTCCGTGTAACAATCAATTCCTTCTTGAGTGGTCGGCCAAGAAAGAGCGTTGCTTTTTTCTTTTTGTAAAAAATATCCATGCACGCGTTGCCAGTCGGCCAGGACTTCCGGTCCAAGTTGCTGCATTCTCTCTTGAATGATTTCCACTGGAGTGTTCACGAGAACGTAGCACAGATGTTCAGCAGGAACTTTTTGTGAGAGTTGTCTCAAGACAGATTGACGTTTGATTGTATCAAGATGTGTGGCGTCGATAACCACTGGATTTCCAGTCGCCAGCTGTTGGCCAGCTCGTTCATACATGACTGCATACGCGTGAGCACTCTGTTGCTGTACGATCTCATCCCCAATGGTATCGTATCGCTCTGTTCCAAAAAGCTCAGCACGAATAGCGTCAGAGGAAAGTGAAAGTGCTCCAAGATGATTGGAAAGTTTTTTGGCTAAAGTTGATTTTCCGCTCCCTGGATATCCGACGAGAATAAAACCGAGCTTGTGTGAAAAACCTGCCATAAGCACATTATGCCAGATGCACAGCATTTGAGAAGCGAGAATCAGTCCTTAGGGAAAGAGGTTTCGCAGCCAGCCCCAAAAACCACTCGTGTGTGGTGTCGAATCGGATTCTGCAGCTGCTTCTTCTTGATCAATTGAAGCAAGATCATCCGCACTAAGAGTGTCTTCTACAGCGTTGATTGCCTGTTCTTGATTTCGTTCTTCACCCACAATTGGAGTATGTTCTTTCGCAGGCGTGCTTGATTGTTTTTTGACACTCCCCGGTCGAGATTGAACTATATTACTTGACTCAGAAAAGGCACAGTCATTTTTTGCTTGCACCCGGAAAGAATAGGTGGCTTGTGGGGAAAGATCCCTGATCGTGTGAGCTACCATTCCTTGTGCCTGTGAGTACTCAAATATGTCTGCATGTTTGGTTGTGCTCTCCTCTTCTCCGTACCACACGACAAATCCTGTGTATGGGTTCCCGCCAGGAGTTATCCAGAGGGTGGCCTCATTTCTATTTCGATCTATTTTGAAGAGTTGTGGAACATTTCCTGGCTTTTGTTGCGTACATTGTTTATTGTGATCACCCGCAGAAGCTAACAGTGATGAGTTATTTTGTGAATTACTCGCAGACTGCATGCGTGGGTTTCCTTGGATGGCATAGGTAGAGAAAGAGCTTAATGTACAGGTCAGCGTATTGGCAGACATGTCGAGTACACAAGGCTTAATTTGCCATTCTTCATTCGCTTCGTCGTAGTAAAACAAGTTAAGAGTGTCTTCGTAGAAAGTGTTTTCAACTGATTCATCGTAGTGGAAGACAATCGTGAGTGGTGAATCAAAATCAGTAACTGGATCCCCATTATCTGACACCGCGGTGAATGAGTAGAAAAAGTTTTTAACGAGAGATTTCTCCGCTGCTGAACCTGGCGCTTGAGCGTCGTCGAGCTGGTTAATTTGAATGGTTACGCTGTTTTGGTTTACAAAGTTCTCAGGTGTTGTGATCGCCACTGAGCCATTGTCTTGTGCGTGCGTGACCGTTCCTTCAGTGTTTGGACTGACCTCTTTTTGGGTACCAGACACGACTGGACTGACACAACCAGGCGTAACAAAACTTTTCTGACCGCTGGTTTCGAGTGTTCCGGCTGCGTTAACAGATTTCACTCTGTAAAAATACTTACTACAGGGTGCCAAATGAGAAAGTTGAACACTATGATTTTGAACTCTTGGCGAGGTATTGATTACATTACTTGAGAATCCATATGTTTCTACTCGTCCGTATTCAACTTGAGACGATGACACTTGTTTTGTACTCCAAGTTACCGTGGCATCACTGCCATCAGCCTGCGCTGCAATGTCTGAAATCTCAGACGAGCCGGTGAGAATCCGGAAAGCAATACTCCCATTATTTGCCGTATAGAATGGTGGAGTGGCTCCTGCAGAATCGGTTGGTTGTACACGCCAGTAATAATTTCCATTTTCAAGTTCTTGTCCTTCTGCGCCAAAAGTGTACGCACCTGTTCCGGCTGCTTGGCCAACAGAGAATGATTTTGCTCCAGTACTCTCCATGGCCGAAGTGTACTCAATTTCTGGGCTGTTAAAGTTACTATTGTTATCTACTTGAATGAGATACTCGACTGTGTGCTCTGGAATCGTATCAGAAACGGTAAAGTTGAGTGTTGGTTGAGAAGTTGTGATGTACCCACCATTTGTTACAGAACTTGGACCCATCGACGAGATCGTTGGGGCATGAATCGTTGTAAATGTTCGCACGTCAGAGAGGGCTGTTGTAGTACTATTCACGGATTGTACACGCCAGTAGTACAGCATCTCAACACCAAGTGGGTTTGGCGGTGAGAAACTTGTATCGGTTATACCTGTTTGGTTGTAGACGATATTAGAAAAGTTGGCGTCGGTTGCGACGAGTACCGTATATGAGGTGGCCTTGTCAGCTGGTTCCCAAGAAAAGTGCGGGATCAGAGATTCCTCGTTTACTCCGTCATTTGGAGTCAGGAGGACGGCTGGGGCCGGTGCATTCGGGTCATATAAGCGATACAGAACGCATTCTGGATTTTGGTTTGTTGAGTATGATCCATCAGATGGGGACAAAGTAAAGCATTGTCCAGATGTAAGATTTGGTTGATTGAGTGAGTGAAGAATTCCTTCGGTTCCATCAAGGTTTTCCACTCCGACAGTGGCGCTGCTTCCAAAAGAAAGGTCACTTCCATAGAGATCTAAGTATCGAATCTGAATGTCATTTGATCCTTCCGATAAAATTATCTGGAAAGTTCCCATTTGCAGCGTTGGATTGCTATAAAAATACATGTTTGTCCACTGAGCAATAAACTTTCGATTTGGAGCGGTGCCAACAGTTTGGTAATAAATTGTTCGTCGTCCACTTTGCACAATTAAGTCGTCCCAGAAAGCGGCAATCATGTTATTCGGAGCATTCGAATTTGGGATACCGGTATTCGTGTAAGCAGAGCTCCCGGAGCCAAAACTTATGAATCCATTGGTTGAAACAAACGTTTGACTGTAGGTGTTGCCGTAAAAAGTAAAATCAAATCCAATTGGAACTTGCGTATTACTATCATCGCCTGCCAGGTTGGTATTATGACCTTCAAGGAGAGTTTCAGTGGCTTGAGCCTGAACTAGGGAGGGAACCAAAGCGAGCAAGAGTGAAAAAACGAGTGTACAGGTTAAAAGTATGCGGTGAAAATATGACACAGCTTATGCTAGCAAGCAGGCTGCATACTTCACAAGTGGGAAAATATGCAAAAAGCCGCATGATACAATGTGACTCAAATAATACAGAGTGATGGCGAGAGAATTGGCTCGCGGACCCATCCAGCAACCTCCTCACAAAGAGAAATGGTGCTCCACCCAACCAGAAATGGAAGGATTATATGTTCGAAACGTATCTTCAGCACATTGGTGTTTCAGAGTTAATTCCTCATCTCTCCACATATTCACCAGACTTGAACTTTCTTGAAACGGTGCAAAAGAGTTCCGAGAGTCTTACGATTCAAGATCGAGAAGATTTGTATAGATACCAAGTTCCTAAACTTTCTCCTGACGGAAGTTGCGGATTACCAGGAAGTACTCAGTTAGATTGGTATGATTTGTCCGCGATTCTTGGAGTGAGCGAGTTGGAAAAAAAGTATCATCCTGTGACGCATCAGCTCGCTAGAAATGGAGAGGCAGTGAAGTGTATTCAAAGCGTAACGAGCGTGGATTGGCTCGGAGTCTACAAACGAGTGATTTCTCCGCTTGGAGAAGATGTGCTTGTGAAGATTTCATATTATGGCCGAGCCAGTCGAGCGGAGTTCCCTTTGACTCCAGAGTTTGCTCAAAACAGCAACAACTCCTCTGTTGGTTTATCTGGCAAGGCGCGATATTTTCAAGACTTGAGCGTGTATGAAGGTCCGTATTATGAATGTGATCAAGCGGTTCAGAGTGAGTTTTGCTTACCGATACTGGACGAGAATCAGCGCGTTATTGGAATCATAGATGCTGAGTCGTTCCAGAAGAATTTCTTTACCAACGAACGATTGCTCACTCTGAGTTGGTTTGGCTGGATTTTGGGAAAGAGTGATTTCTTTCGAGAAGGTACATCAAGCTTCATGACCAAGCAATTTTCTCGACAACAGTAGTCTCGAATTTTGTGTAGAGTCTTGGAAACTCTCGAGAAATAGCTTGACGTTGGAAGTTATTGCGCATTCGGTATAGTTCATGCTCAGAAATAATCTGACGAATAATTTGTAAGTTCTTTGGGTTCGACACAAGCTGAGAAATGTGCTCTAAATATCGGATAGCTTCTGCGCTGGCAATAATTCGTGCTTTCAGAAGGAATAACCGTTCAATAATTAATGCTTTTTTCTGGTTTTCGAAGTAGGTGCTCAAGAATGGCAAGAAGCGAATATTATCTGAGATTTCACTCATTCGTTTGTAAAAATTTTCTTTACTGGGCAGTAAACCACCTTGCTGGAATCCCGTGCCATAGTACAAACCCGGGTATTCTAAAGCATCTGTTTGCATGTCCAGCTCTCCCATAAAAGTATGAAAGACAGATTCTGGGATTTGCTGTTTGGAGAAGAGTTTTTCAATAACTTTACTCTCAATTTGGAGTACTTCGAGGCGAAGACTGCGTTCAAAGTCTTTTGGTGTGGCCAACTGTTCTAAACTCATCTTGTGCTTTTGCTCTTCTTGGTACAAAGCTCGTAAAACATCTTTTTTCACGGTGACAGAGTACTCGCCTTCCGAAAGCTGCTCAACGCGTTGACGAGCTTTTTGAATTGAGAAAATGTCTGCTTCTTCTTTCATGATGAGTTCTTCTTTTTTGGGGATATGCAGTCCCAAGAAGAACAACACTGTTTTAATAGTCAGTCCATTGATAAACAGAGAGAATAAGAATGCGGAAAGCGTGAAAATGAGGAATTGTTCTTTATAGAGATATGTATCAGGCAGTGAGTACACCAGTACGAGTGCCACTACACCACGGAGCCCACCCCAGTTCAAAACATGCTGCCAAGAGAGTGGCACATTGGGCTCGTCTTTAAAGAAAGAAAGTCGATTGGACAGTCCGAATGAAACATATACAGAGATTGCTCTGGCAATTAATACTGCTGCAATGGCGTACATGGTGACCATTGGGTGGAGGAAAAGGAGTTCAATATTCAGATCAAATGCTGTAAAGAAAAATACGAGAGAAACTGCCAAAAATGCAAGATGACTCCAGAACTTTTCCATAAAATGCATTACTGGACTGGAAATTTTTGTGCGGCCAATATTTCCCATAGTGATACCTGCAGCAACTGTGGCCACAATCCCAGAAAGGTGGAAAACATGTTCAGCTACTAAGAACGTAATCCAGCAGAGTGCAAGTGTGAGAGTAGTTTCTACGAGCTCGTCATTATCTACTTTCGCAATGAACAGTGAGGTCAAGTACGACACAACAAATCCGAAGAGAATACTGCCCACAAAAACATAGGAGAAATCACCAATTCCGTGCAGTACATCTTTTGAAGAAAAAACATTTTCTGCGACGACAAAACTTGCCAGTAACCGAAAAGCGATGATCGCGGTAGCGTCATTAAAAAGACTCTCCCCTTCCGCAATGAGTGCAAGACGTTTTGGCGCTCCAAGCTCTTTAAAGATGGCTAGGACGGCAATTGGATCGGTTGTGGAAATGAGTGCGCCGAATAACAGACCATGCCAGAATCCAATACCAATAAAGTACTGCAAAAGAAATGCCACGATGATACTCGCCAGAATAAGACCGAACGTAGCCAAAAACATTATTGATTTGAATTGGAGTTTGAATTGGTGGAAATTTACGTGGAACGCTGACTCATAGAGTAAAACAGGGAGCAGTACAAAATAGATTATGTCTGAGGAAATTTCAAAATGTGTTTCCAGTCCTAAGGATCGAAACACCATTTGCATGGCAAAGCCGATAACCAATAAGGCTACTGTGTACGGAAATTTGAGACGCTTGGCTATGGTGAGAACGAGTGCGGTTGTTGCTAGGAAGAACCCCACAAAAATCATGCTAAGTATTAGGTGCTCTGAATGCATAGATCAGAAAGGAGTAATTCTATCATAGCGATTAAAATGGCAAAGAGTCAATTTTTTTGTATACTAAAGGGAATCAAAAAGTTTGGTTTGAGAGGAAGAATTTTATGGCACAGCGAGTATTTATTAATCTCCCAGTGAGTAATGTCGAGCGATCGACCAAGTTTTATGAAGCTTTAGGTTTCACGAAGAACGAAATGTTTTCGGATGCAAAAGCCAGTTGCATGGTTTGGTCAGACAGTATTTTCGTGATGATTCTTGATCGATCGTTTTTTGCAACGTTCTTACATGAACGCCCAGTGGGTGACACAAAATCCACGAATTCTGTTTTGATTGCTCTGGAAATGGATTCTAAAGAAGCGGTCCAAAACTTCGCAGACGCAGCCGCAGCAAATGGTGGATCGTTCTACAAGGTTGCGACACAAATGCCAGACGACATGATGTTTGGGTACGAAGTGCTCGACCCAGATGGCAATCAGTTTGAACCACTCTGGATGAATCCAGATTTTAATCCGCAGCAAGCCTGAGCAAGGTTTAGGGAGTTTTAGACGTTTTTTTGCGTGTGGCGTGCTTGAGAATCCACTGCGTGTGTTTGTTGGGACTCTGTCGGTGTTTCTCAATGAACGCTTCGGCAGCCGGTTGATTGACCTTGAGATAATCTCGAATGTTGTTGGCGACCGATCGCTGCACAAACTTGACCTCATCTTGCAGTAAAGACTCAAGTATAGAAAAAACTGGCGTTGGATGCTCAATAAAGAGATCCAGTTTGGTTGCCCATGGGAGTTTTGGGCGCAATCCCTCGGAGGCCAATCGTCGCACATGGAAGCTGTCTGATTGCGCCCAGTGTGCCAGAGTTTTGAGCAGCTCATCCGGGTACTTTCGAATGAACGCACGAATCGCGTACTCCCCTGTCCCCCGCTTGGTAACTTCCTCGATAGCTTTGAGAGAGGTTTCCAAGTCTTCCAAGCCATACATTTCAATAAACTTTCCGATAGGCAAAACCCAATAGAAATGCGTGAACATTCCCGTTTCGTGTGGATTTTCGTCGCCGAGTATGTGGGTGAGTATCAAGATCGCGGTTGGGTATTCTTTTGGCAAGTATTTTTTGAGCATTTTGGCGTGGAGCTCTATTCGCCCACTGTACTCAAGATTCATGACTTGCTTTGCCACGGCATGAATATATTCTTGTGCGTTGAATTCAGGAAAGACCGTTTGAATTTTCTCGGCGAGCAGCTCCGCCAAATTCACACCAAACCATCTTTTGAGTCCTGATTCTGAAGTGGTTAGGGAAAGATTCATGCTACACCTGCGGATACTTTGGTCTATTTCTTCTTTTTTCCAGTAAGTTTGAGGGTCGAGGAAGGATCACTGTGAGCTCCACCACTTTGTACGTGCTTATCACTTATTTCTGCGCCATTCTTCATGACGTATACAAGTGCCATAGCATGGCCTCGTCCAAGTTGGAACTCTTCTTTGAGCCACTGAATAATCTCACCGGATTTTGTTTTATTTCCAAAGCCCTTTTCTTTCGCTAGAGCAATAAACTCATTGGGTGTTTTCCCAGTTTTCTCTTCAATGTTGTCTAAATACGCTTGGAATGACATGGTGCTCCTTTTATGAGAGACTTTTTAGGTGCGGTGTACCTCTCTTAGTTGAGAAAGTTTTCGCTTAAAATTTTTCTATACTGCTCTCTAGTGGCGTTCATTTCTTCTAGGTTGTGATTCTCTCGGTCATTCACAAAATATTCCTTTATGTTCCTAGAGATATTTTAACAAAAATGGGTCAAATGGGACAGATAAGTTTCGAAGGTTAAATCCCTCAGATAGCCTCTGGATTATTTACACAACGCTTGAGATTCTGGTCTTGCACGAAGCAGATCCTAACCAAGTATGTGGGTTGCCATCCCAGCACCAACCGAGGTTTGGCTGTTTCTGACCATTTATCCAAATTGCTGGTACCCGCTGATCGCCCTCGTGACGTGAAGCAAGCAGTGAAAAACAGTTGTTTTTCATGAGAAATTTAGGATAGTGGGTAACGATCGCGATACCTTCATCAATAGTGAGTGGAGATCGACCAGCTTCTGTAATCATTTCCATTGCCCTATTGGGTGGCAAGTTAATGTTCTCTTTGCCGCGGTCAATGTCTATGAGAAGGTACACATTTGAAACAGGCACTTCCACTTCAGCAATAGTATTGAAATCAGTTGGCTGATGAGGAAAAAGTTTTGTAATACCTTGCTTGCCATCTTTCTCCACTACAGCCATGGCTTGATCAGCTGGAACTACCGTACTTTTGACCACGATGACAAATGGGAGCGATCCTTTTTCTAGATCGAGTTGAGTATCAATACTTTGAGGGAGTTTGCCTTTTAAGGCGTGGAGTTCTTTTTGAAATTCTTCATCTGGCACATGAGCTCGTTTGGAATACCCTTTACTGAGCAGTGTAGCAACCTGACGATCAAATTCTTGAGATATATCCATAATACTTCCCATCATTTGCTCCGAACTTTTCTTGGCGGAAGCGGTGGCCCGCTGCGCGGGCACTAGGCAGGTACAGCGCACAAGTGTGCTCGTACTTGCCGGTGGGATTGTCCTGCGGAAATCTCACCCGGCATATCCAACTCAGAGAAAAATAAGCAGCTGCTCATTTTTCTCTGAGCGGAAGCGGTGGGATTCGAACCCACGATACCCTTTCGAGTTCACGCTTTCCAGGCGTGTGCCATAAACCACTAGGCGACGCTTCCAGATGTGATCAACGAGAACATCAATTTTCTCACTGAACACAGGGTGATTATACGCTACGAATCCAGATCTCGCTATCTGCGGGGAAAATGAATCCAGAGGTGCTAATTAGCGCTTTTGCGCTTTTTTCTGTGCTTCAATCAACTGTACGAGCTTACGGATTTCATTCAATTCTGTGGCTACGTGTTCAATTTTTGCTTCAACTGATCCGCCTGCCTCACCAACGAAATATCCAATTGGTTCTTGAAGCGAGGCGGCAATCGCTTGTACTTGAGAAATGGACGGCTCTACCCGACCGACCTCAATGGCTGAGACGGTTTTTGAGGAAATACCGACCAAATCAGCCAGTTCAGACTGAGTGAGGCCTCGGGCTTGTCTGGCGCGCTTGACTGCATTCCCAACTTCTCGGAGCTTTTTTTTGAAATTGAGAACAGTATATGGATGTGTGTTTTCTGACATAGGTTTTCCTTTTTAGGCCTGTTTAGCCTAGCATTTTGTCTCTTGTATTACAAGATCGATTCTCTATAATAGAGAGTGTATGCAAAATGTTGTTATCTTCGCTCCAACATCAGCTACTCGTAAATTATATCACCACACTCTCTCAAAACGAGAGTACCAAACCTATCGTGTGGCTGATTTGGCCGAGCTGCTGTTAGTCCTTGTTTCCTTCGAAATTGATACGATTATCTTGGTTGATGAAGGGAAAAATCTCCATGAGATCGATCTTGCTGTCGACATTATTTCTCGCAAGTTCGACAAGAAGCGCCTGATTATTATCTCTGCCACCCATCCTGGTGTGCCAAGTGCAGAGGTTCACGGCTCCTCTCGCGACTTTCTTGATAATATTCTGTAAGAATTCTGTGCTTTTATGCACGAATGACAGATATTCGTTTGCCCGCAGCCAGACCTCGTGAGCGACTTTTGCGCTCAGGTCCTTCCCTTCTCTCCGAGCGAGATTTGTGGCAGTGTATTCTGGGATCTGGACGACGCGGTTGGCCTGTAGAAAAAATTGCCGCCGAAGTGCAACGAACTTTTTCTTCTGGAAAATCAAAAAAATCGCATTTCGCTTTGCCACTTGGCCAGGCTCAGAAAGCGCGGGTTCTCGCGGTTATTGAGCTGTTTAGCCGTTGGCATACCGCTCCTCAGTCTGTGAGTCTCACTTCTCCAAGTGATGTCTTGGCTTGGTGCACTGATCTGCGACGAGCCAAGCAAGAACAACTGTTGGTTCTCTACTGTGGTGTATCTGGAAATGTTTTACGAAACGAGGTTGTTGCCGTGGGAGGTTTGCAGCAGGTTTCTGTGGCGCCACGCGATATTTTTCGCTTAGCAAGTGAGTTGCCGGTTGATTCGCTCGTGCTCTGTCACAATCATCCGAGTGGATCAATTCTTCCCTCTTCTCAAGATGAGGTGTTTACAGCACGGATTGAAGCAGCCTGCAAGCTCTTGGGCTATTGGCTTCGTGATCACATTATTGTGACTGCGAATGAACATTTCTCGTTTCGTTCTCAAGGGAAACTGGAGACTTTGCCAGATTAATTGAAAGGATTCTGAGCGGTTGTGCGGATGGTCGTGTCTTCTTTGAGCACAACCGCATCTTGCCCATGACTATTCAGAACACGTACTTCAGAAAGGAGGAATCCGGCGCAGTTCAGACCTTTGTCTGAAAAGTGCTGACTGAGTTCTTCTCGGACAGTATTTTCAATGTTTGTTCGCTCTCGTCGAATTTGTTCTACCGTGTAGTTTGCAAATAAGGCAGCGATGCGTGATCGAGAAATTGGACGAACGACTTTACTCACAAAGCGCTCTCCAATATTTTCCCAGAGTTCTGGAGCATTCGATTTATCGATACGGAATAAGATAGAACCTTCGATTTCAATGTTTTGCTTATCTGCAGTCTGGGTAATAACTGGTTCGTCACCGAGTTCTTCACTTTGCATACCATTGTTGTTAAAGCCGCGACGAATCGCATACTCTAGGATTTGGGCATTAAATAATTTGGCTACTTGCCAGAAAGGGAGTTTGAGGTGCAATCCTGGTCCCCACACTCGAGGCAGAACGCCGCGACCGCGGTCATACACACAGGCAATGTGACCCGGAGGAACAGAAATAAAGAAGCCACCAACGACTTCATCAACAAAAAAACCAACAACCAGACGGTCAAATTCCATACAAACTATTATACGCTACACATTCGCGGTATACTAGCGCCATGACTTCCGGGAATCTTCGCAAGCTGTATATTTTGTACTGGCGCCATGACAGCATGGACTGGGAGAATGCGCGAACGAGTGAGTTGCGGGATCTCCTGACCTACGACGAGGATTTGAATCTTCGCTACCGAGATGGTTTGGATTACCAGTTTATGAACGTGAATCGAAATACAGAGGATTATGTCCGCCACCGAGATACGGTTGAGCTCCTCCGTCGCCATAAAATTCGACGCGAACCTCTCATATATTTAGAGCTGTGGCGACCGAATAAAGATGGCTCACGAGAAGAAATGTACTCTATCGACAGTGATTACCGAATGAAGCTGGTTTTGCGCCGAATTTTTGAAGTTATTTCTGAGAACTAATTTTGAGTTGTATTTTCGCTGGTAATTTGGATTGTCTCGAGAGGTTCCAACTGAGGTGGTGTTGGCGGCGTAAGTCCTCCAATCGGACTCAGTGGGAGTGCTTGTGGAGCTGTATTATCTGGCAAGATAACTTCAGCTGTTGGGTTTTCTGATTGACTCTCCATTGATAGTGGCGCAGCTGCTTCTTGCACAGTGTTGGGGATCGTGTTGAGAAGCGCATCCAGATTTGCTTGTACGTCTGTAGCTGAGGTTTCTGCTTCTGGTCCTTCTGCTGTGGTCAATTGTGGTGACACACTAGTGATATGTTCTGGCACGCGAATTTCCAGAGCCTCTGGTTCTTGAATTGGACTGGTTGGAACACTGGAAGAAATCTCCAAAGCTGCTGGAGCGGATTCGGCTACAGGATTTTCAAGGGTTTGTGCCGTATTGACGCCTGTTTCTTCTGGAGACGACGTTGCGATTTCAATTTCTGGTATTGGAGCAATGTTTGGTTCAACTGACACTCCAGGATCAACCGGTTGAACAGGCAGTGTTTGGTGTGAAGCCATTGGCGTCTCAGGTGTTGTTTGCACCAGAGGTGGAGGCGATACAGCTGTCACAGAGTTTGGTGAAGTTTGTGGTGCCGGTGTCTGGCCAGTGTTCCCACTCCACTCTTCCAGCTGGTCTTGAATTCTGAGGAGACGGTTATACTTTACTACGCGCTCTCCTCGAGAAGTGGCGCCAAACTTTACATACTCAGTTCCGAGTCCCACGGCAAAATCAGCGAGGAAATCATCATTGGTTTCACTTGAACGATGGGACATAACGGTTTGCCAGCCAGCTTGTTTGGCCAAGCTTACCACCTCTACCGTTTCACTGACTGTTCCGGCTCGGTTGGGTTTAATAACCAAGGCGTTGCAGGCTTTTTCTTCGATGGCTTTCATGAGGAGTGTTTTATTTGTGGCGACTAAGTCGTCGGCAATGATCATGGCGGTTCGTCCCAGTTCGCTGGTGAGTTCTTTCCAGTCTGCCCATGCGTCTGGCATCAAAGCGTCTTCAAAAGCAAACACACGATACTGACTGTGCAGATCCTTGAAGAAAGTAATCATTTGGCGAGCGCTGAGTGGTTCGTTTTTGTCACGAACGATAAATCTGCCGCCTTTCGCAAAGTTTTGTGGAGACACATCAATCCCAAGAAAAGCATCTTTGGAAAGTGTGTAATTGGTGTTTTTACAGGCTTCAAACAGGATTTCGAGTGCATCTGTGTTCGTAGCGAGGTTGGGAGAAAACCCACCTTCCAACCCCACCGCTCGAATAGCCCCTTTTTGCTCAAGTACGCGTTCTAAAGCGAGAAATAACTCTGCGCCGATTCTGAGTGCTTGACGATACGGCAAATGGCTGGCTGGAACGACTTGAAATTCCTGAAAATCAAGACTTCCTGATCCATGTCGTCCCCCATTAATTAAGTTAAAGATCGGTGTGGGAACGCGAAAATCAGGGGTGAGTTGATATTTTTCTTTAACGTACACAAACAACGGAACATTGAGAGAAGCCGCAGCAACTTTCATCACAGCTTGGCTGGTTGCCAACAAACTGTTTCCTCCTATTCGGGATTTATTCGGTGTTCCGTCGAGGTCAACCAATACTTGGTCTACTTGGTTTTGATACAGTGGATCGAGTCCTAGCAGAGCTTGATGAATTTCGGTATTTACGAGATTCACCGCTTTGGATACTCCTAACCCAAAGTACTCAGTATTGATGTTGTCACGCAGCTCAACGGCTTCGATGGTGTTTACCACACCACCACTCGGAGCGGAAGAATAGGCGGTGTGTCCACTGTCGAGGGTTACACTGACCTCGATCGTCGGGAACGATCGAGAGTCGAGAATCTGACGAGCAGTGACTTTGGTAATTTTTGGCATGAGTTTTTTATTTGCTTTGCTCTTTTTTCTTTACAGAAGAAATGAGTTTTTTTTCGGTGTTTGCCACTAATTCTCGGGTGAGTTCAATGGCATCTGGAGCAACTGACAATGAGGTGACACCCCACTTCACCAGATTTTCTGCCAAGTCTTGA
>CAZFLN010000002.1:0-9801 GCA_964519905.1 uncultured Pseudomonadales bacterium
CTCGGAACTTCACCAACGCCGAAAGAATGACCGTAGCCTGGATGGCGTCACCAACACACAAAGCCAATATCCTGCATGGCCAATATCAAGAAACTGGCCTTGCCGTTTTAGAAGGCAACATGAATGGCCGACGAACCACACTCGTGGTCCAACTGTTTGGCAGTCCAGAAACCTTGCCCGCGCCATCACTCCCAGAAAGAGCATTTTCTGCCACTCGATTACTCACTCAGCCAGCGGCGCCTTCGCAAACGATTTTGGGGGTTCAGACAGCCTTTACACCGCTGCATTTTTATCGACTGGGAATTTTATTCATCCTAGGAGTCTTAGTCGGTGTCTTAGTGATGGACAGTCTCCAAGCTCGCCGCAACAAGTGGTCACGCAAAGGAGGCAGGAGCATGGCTCATCTCACCTTGCTCGTGGCAGTTATGGCCACTGTGGCCTTAGCTGAGAGAGGATCGCTCTTATGATCGAACAGCACATCAATCAGCAACTCAATCGACATCATTACTGGATTGACTACGCCATTTTAATTACTGGCGCTGGCCTGGCTGTTGTTGCGCTCGTTCTCCTCGATCCTTCTCCTGGGATTACCTTCTTGCTCACCGGCTCAATTGGCGTCTTTTATGCCTGCTGGGGCGTATGGCATCATGCGAGAAGTCAAGATCTTTCTTGGCCGGTTGCCCTCGAGTATGTAGCCTTTGGGAGCTTTATCTCGGTGTTGTTAGCCATTAGTCTCCAGGCATAGTTCTCCTCAAAACATGTAGAATGAAAGTATGGATACGACTCAACTCTTACTGAACTTGGGAATGCTGGCTGGTCTGGGCGCGATTGCGTACCTGGTCTGGAAGCAATCGCAATCGCGCCCAGACCAAGACACAAACGACGAGGAACAGCAGCGTCAACTCATGCGCTCACTCATCAACGAGGTGTTTGGTGAAGTCACCACCAAAGTCACGGAACAAAGTCGCCAGGTACTGCGAGGTGAGCAAGACATGATCGCCACGAACTTAAAAAGTCGCCAGGCCGAAATCGAGAAAGTGGTAAACGAACTGCGCAGCGAACTCAAAGATCGCCAACGCGACATCCGCCAGCTTGAACAAGAGCGCGATAAGCAGTTTTCTGAGATTGCCACGCACATCCAAAATCATCAGAAAGTCACCGAGAAACTCAGCCAAGATACCGAAAAACTGCGGACCATTTTGAGTAACAACCAAGCCCGAGGACAGTGGGGCGAGCAAATTCTCTACGACATTATGGCCACGGCTGGCTTGATCGAAGGAACCCACTTTCGCCGCCAAGTAAGCTCTGGTGGAGGAGGGGAGATCAGCACGCGCCCAGACGTCACGCTATTGCTCCCTAACCAACGCACCGTCGCCATCGATGTAAAGTTCCCGTATGCCGCAGTGATTAAAATGGCAGAGGCCGAACAAGCAGAGCATAAAACCGCCGCCAAAAAAGCATTTATCGCCGACGTACGTCAAAAGGTCAAACAAATTATCGACCGCGGCTACATCAACCCTGCCGAAAACACACTCGACTACGCCATTTTATTTGTGCCGAACGAAGAGCTCTTCTCATTCATTAATCAGCAGGCTCCAGAGGTCGTAGAGTATGCCATGAAGAACAAAATCATGCTCGTGTCACCATTTACGTTCTTAATTGTGGCGCGAACGATTATCGAAAGTTATCGCAACTTCATGGTCGAGAATCGCCTACGAGACATTATTCGAACCATTGGTGATTTTGTTGGCGAATGGGGAAAGTTCGAAGGAGAGTTTGTAAAATTTGACGACAACCTCGTGCGCCTCCGCAAATCCTACGACACCCTCACCACCACACGCTTCCGACAAATGCGCCGCAAAATCGACAAGATCGAAGAATACCAGCGCGGAGATGTTTTGGAGGGTGGAGAAACCATACTCCTAGAAAAAGAAAACCTAACACAAGAAACCATATGAGTCTTCTAGAAGAAATAACAAATCGTCTCCTTCCTTCAAAAAAAGAGTCTGCCGAACAAAAACTTGAAAGAGTTTGGCAGGGCATTCAAGATCATCCAAAGAAGGGAGAAGTTAGTGACAATATTTTTCTTCTCTCTCCAAGTGGAGATACCCGAGTCAAAGGAATGACTGTCTCTAAAGATGATGTTCAAAGATTTCTCAACAAATTCCCTGATCCAGAAACGTATTGGCAACACGCACAGACATGGGCAGATGTTTTCTCGCACGCTACAAAAGAAGGGATTCCTGTACGAAGATCGATGCTGAACTCATTCCGAACTTTGGGGGAAATTACGTATCAGCAAGACTGGAAGAAAAAAATTGAAAACGAGAAAAAGAAAAGAATGAAAGATGCACTCCCCAAAAGCAAGGAGTACTTACAAAACGGAATTATCTCTGGAAAAATCCCAGATGGTTTTCAGGATGCAGGTCGACAAGCAATCCTCTCCAAGGAAAATAAAACAGTCATTCTAAAATCCCACCGCGAAACAATTCTCGTTGATAGACAAGAAGATTTCCATCTGCAAGAACTCATAGAAAATGCAAAAAAAATTGCTGAATCATCAGGAACCGAACAACAAAAAGTTTTTGCAATAATTCAGCTCGTTTTACAGAGAATAGGGAATTTTCAGAGCCTCAAAAAACTTCAATCACACCTAGAAAAACATGCTTTCGGAAAATTAGTACATCTTGGAGAATTCAACAAAGCAGAGGGCTTCCCCGGAGTATGTCGACATATTGCCTTAACCATTCAAACGGTTCTGGGAGACCTGGGATATGACGTGACGATGAGACGCGGAATACTTTCTAATCTGCAAATAACAGATGCACACTCTTGGAATGAAATTACACTCGATGGTAAAAAATTTGTCCTTGATGCCTCACTTGGGAGATTTAATACAAAATCATTCGAACATTTTGTAAACAGTGGTGGTTTTCCTGAACCAGGGAAAGGTGTCGCCCCAGATTTTTATCTGCAAGGATACTCGCAGTATAAAGATGTAAATGGAAAACTCTTGTATGTTGCCGCGGATTCACTCCAGAGCGAAGAATAAGGTTAAACCGCGCCCTGTTCAATCTCAGCCTGTAATCGTTCAAGTGTAAACGCAATTTTTCGCTGCATAATTTCCTTGATGTCGATATCAAGCTCCACCGCCAAAAGAATCAAGGAGCCAAGTACATCTGCCAGCTCATCTTCGAGGTGAGAGTCCTTAAATGCATCTATTTTGGCTTGACGCTGCAGACCAAGTTTGGTGAGAATTTCGTTCGAGAGTTCTCCCAATTCTTCCGTCAGCTTGAGTGTGCGAGCAAACAATCGCTCATTTTCGCTTTCGATCGGCCACAACGCATTAAGCATGAGAGCAATATCTTTGTAGTCACTCACGATTTGTTCAAGCGTCAGAGAATCTGAATTTTGTACGGAAGTATTCGTATTTTGAGACATTCGACTATTATACCGCGAAAATAGGTCCCTGATCGTGCCCGTTTCACAGAAAAGAGATATACTCCTCGTATGAAAGTCGTCCTCACCGGAGAAGCAGAACTCGCTTTACAACAGCGCCTTGCAGCGATTGTTTCGAGCGCACTGGCGAGTGGACAAGAAAAACACGACCTCGATCTACGAAAAAATTCCCTCGAAGAAACCGAACAACTCCTCGGTGAACAATCACTCTTTGGCGCACAAAAAATTTGGATCGTGCAGGGCTGGCAAAGCCTTCGGTCACCAAAACAGGCAGATGCACTGCTGACACTTTTTTCAGAACATACCGACGACGTGGTGCTCATAATCCCAGACAAAATCACCCCCGCTAAAAAGAAAAAGCTCAGCGCTCCCTGGAAAATCGAAAACTTTTCTTTACCAGCTAATGTGTTTACGTTTTTGGAATCAATTGGCGTGCAACCGCTCCCGAAACTGTGGCCACTATATTTGCAGGCACTTGACGCAAGTGGGGAGTGGGGAGTGCACGCACTCGCCGCTCGACAAACCTGGATGATCTTGCAGTACCAAGCTGGAGAAGAAAGCGTACGCGCCAATCCCTGGATCGCAAAAAAACTCTCAGCGCAAGCCAAAGCCCATTCCACAAAAACATGGCTCCAATTTGCCAGTGACTTGTTCGACATAGAATTCGGTATCAAATCAGGAAAAAATAAGCTTCCATGGCGTGAGCAATTTGACGTAACCCTCGCCAAGTTGTATGCTCACCGCGTGGAAGGGAAATCCTGACGCCAGAAATTTTCTGCGCTCTCAGACCTGTGCCTCCACCGGGGCGACGCGCCGAGCTCAAGTGAAAGCGCCGTCCTCGCAGTTCCTCAGTAAAATGCTGGCGGAACTCCTAAACCACTGAGCTCCAGTAGGAGTGATATGTTGAATCCAAAGATTTTCAAGGCGTACGATATTCGTGCTGAGATCGGCAAAGAACTCGACACCGACGGCGCGCGACGCATCGCTGAAGCCTTCTTCTTGCAGTTTGGACCTGCCAGTGTGGCAGTTGGTCGCGACATGCGCGTTTCTGGTCCAGAAATTTCTCGAGCGGTCATTGATGAGCTTTTACGCGTTGGCGTACACGTCATTGACTTGGGAGTCATCTCGACCGACTCCTCGTACTATGCTGCTGGCACCATGGACATCGACTTTGTCATCATGATTACGGCCAGTCATAATCCTCCTCGTTACAATGGTTTCAAGATCAGCAAGCGTGGCGGCATTGCTTTGGAAGAAGCTGATATGTTCGCCATTCGCGACATGGCCATGTCCGATGCCACCGCACCAAGTGCGGATACTCCTGGCAGAATCAGTACCGACGAAGATGTCGTCGCTCGCTTTGTTGCTCACGCTGTCACACTCATTGATGCCAGTAAAATTAAGCCACTCAAAGTCTTGGTCGATGCTGGAAACGGTATGGCTGGCAAAATAGTTCCAGAGCTCAGCAAGCATTTACCAATCGAAATTACCCCAATGTACTTCGAGTTGGACGGGAACTTCCCCAACCACTTAGCCAATCCACTCATCCCAGAAGGACAAGCCGACGCTAAAGCAGCCTTGCAAAAGGGTGGATACGACCTCGGAGCACTCTTTGACGGCGACGGCGACCGCATGTTCTTGATGGACGAAAGTGGAGAATTCATTTCGGGAACCATCACCACCGCAATGGTTGCCAAGCAAATCCTCAAGATGAACCCGGGCAGCATGATTCTGTATAACGCCATTTGTGGCCGAATCGTGCCAGAAACCATCGAAACACTGGGCGGAAAAAGCCAACGCACTCGAGTGGGGCACAGTATCATCAAGCGAGACATGCGCGCTCACGACGCCATCTTTGCTGGTGAGCATTCTGGTCACTATTTCTTCCGCGACTTTTTCTCTGCCGACAGTGGACTGATCACGTTCCTGTACGTGCTGCAGCTGATCTCTGAGGAGAATAAGCCAGTCAGCCAAATTGTGTCCGAGTTCGATGTATATCCACAAAGTGGTGAAATTAACTTTGAGGTACAAGACCGCGAACCAATCCTGGCTGACCTCAAGTCTACCTTTGGTGACCAAGCCCAAACCGTTGACGATCTCGACGGAGTTTCTATCTGGTACGCCGACTGGTGGGTGAACGTTCGTGGTTCAAACACACAGCCAGTGCTTCGCTTAAACGTCGAAGCCAACTCGCAAGAAATTCTCACCGAAAAAGTCGCGGCGCTGCGCGCGATTATCGAGAAACATGGTGGAGTAGAGGTACACGAATAAACTTTCCAACAAACAGAAGGATCAACATGAATCAATCTATTTTAGACAACGCAGAAGACATAAAAAAACTCGATAAGTCCAATGTTTTAGGGTCGATCCAATCCTTGGCCGATCAAATCCAAGACGCCTGGACGCAAGTGCAAGAACTCGAGATCTCGATCGACACAAGTCGTGTACAAAACATCGTCGTCTCTGGTATGGGTGGTTCTGGACTTGGTCCAGACGTGATTAAGCAGACATTTAAGCGTTCACTCAAAATGCCATTCGAGATTTACAACGACTATCGTTTACCAGCATACGTGAGCGAAAACTCGCTCGTGATCTTG
Organism: uncultured Pseudomonadales bacterium; assembly: GCA_964519905.1. GTDB lineage: Bacteria > Patescibacteriota > Microgenomatia > UBA1400 > UBA1396 > CAZFLN01. Next base: position 6,057 of record CAZFLN010000002.1, read on the forward strand.
GCAAGTTATTCCGGTACTACGGAAGAAACACTGTCAGCTGCTCAAGACGCGATCGCAGCAGGTGCCCAAATTTTGGTCATCTCCACCGGCGGTGATCTGCAAAAACTCCAAGAACAGCACAACTGGGGTGGATACATCATCCAGCCACGTTACAACCCATCTAATCAGCCTCGTATGGCAGTTGGGTACGCAGTGTTTGGCGTTATTGCGATGCTCACCAAAGCAGGCATTCTCAACGTGAGTCACGATGAAGTGATCTCTGTCGTGAACACAGTCAAGCAAACACTCCAAGACTTGGACGTGAGTGTGCCTCAAGACAAGAATCCAGCCAAACAAATGGCTTTCCAGATCTTGGGTCGAGTCCCGGTGTTGGTAGCTGCCGAGCACTTGGCCGGAGGCGTACATGTTTTCCACAATCAAATTAATGAAAACAGTAAGTCCTACGCCGAAATCCGACTCATTCCAGAGTTAAATCATCACTTGATGGAAGGCTTACAGTTCCCGGCTGATCTGGATAAAAGCTTGTTCTTCTTGCTCTTCCAATCATCGTTGTACCATGAGCGCACACAAAAGCGTTTTGAGGTCACTCAAGACGTGATCGAGCGCGCCAACATCGATGCCACGACTCTGATGATCGACGGCGCAACCGCTCTGGAACAAAACTTCGAAGTCATCGCCTTTGGCGCGTACGTCAATTTCTATTTGGCCATGCTCGAAGGAATTGATCCTGCTCCCATTCCAACTGTGGACTACTTCAAAGAACAACTCAAGAAATAATGAAAAGGGTAGGAGTGAGTGAGGAAAAAGTTTTCACGAGCCGAATTCTCCTCACTCCTGACTCTTTTGGATATACAGAGATATATTCTTATATAGTTTCCACTGAAAATATATCAAAACATCTCTTTGTATATCTAAATGATGAAAAAAGTATAAAAATAGAACACATTCGCCAATTACAACAAGATCTTGCAAATGCTCCATTAGACGCTGAGACCACTCGAGTCGTCGTCATTCATCCACTTGAAAAGATTCTCCACGTTGCCCAACAAGCACTCCTCAAGCTGTTAGAAGAACCACCGATTCGAACACAGATTTTTTTGGTCGGAAATTCTTTACACGGACTCACTCCAACTATTTTGTCTCGATGCCAAGTTGTACGAGTTGCAGACTCGAGTGACAACCGAAGCCAAGACCTAAACCAGAGAAACTTCTGGGATGAAATAGAAAACGCCACTCCAGAGGAAATGATTCGAGTCTTCAGCCAAGCTCCAGAGAAAAAAGAAGAAGCCCTTATCTGGATTCGCCAGCAGCTGGCTCACCGTCCACAACAGCCGTCAGAAAAAACGACCAAACTCATAGAAGCACTCGGACTAGCCTATGAAGCACTCATTAGTAACGTCTCGCCTAAACTCACGTGGGCGAGAATTGTGGCAAAAGTTTCGAAATAAGTGCTTTTAAAAATCGCAAGCACGAGTACTACGAGGCAAGATCTGGCGTAATTTTCACTGTTGAGCAGAATTAGATTTTGCTCAAAAACGCCATAGAATACCTTCCTTAAACCTGATACAGTGATGCTGTGCAAGTAGAAAAAAGAACTCAATCTACCGCTTTAATGTCAGAGATTATCGAGTACATTTTTTGGCTTGTTGGGAAACAACCACAACGATCAAAAAATTTTACTCAACAAGAAGTAGATCAGAATGCTCAAAAATTTATTCAAATAGTAGGAAAAGACAATATTACCTACTCAGAAAAGGCGCGTTTGCGTTGAAGATATGACGGAAATCTACACAGATCACCCAAACGGATTAGAAAACAAAAATGTCGCAGAAACCGCAAAAGCTCTCAACCAGCTTCTCACTAAATTTTTGAGAATCCAAAGATCAGAGAAAAAGTAAGAAATTCAAAAGGTTTCACCCTTTTAAATCAAAGACAAGACACATATCAAATGTACATTGGGATGATGTTTCTAAAACCAGACGAGTTTAGACTTCATCTTGGAATGGACGTAGGAAGCGCACCGATAAACCCTTTCCTGGTATTCAATCCAAATCACTTGCAAAGTTTGGAAAATTTCTTATCGCAATACCAAATGCACTTTGTTGATACGCCATTTCCGCTAGAAGAACTTCGACACAACTATGAAAAAGCAATTGCCCGAAATCCAGTTAGAGACTTCGTCAATCGTTTGCTCCGTCGAGGCGAAAAATAAATCATTCACAACGTTTCCACGATCTGCAGTCTCGACTTGCATTTCTGCATCTGGTCGAGTAGAGTAGAGATTCTGTAAGGCATTCTATTATGGCAAAAACGGTTCCAAACTCACAAGAATACTCCGGTAAGCAAATTCGCGTGCTGGAAGGGTTAGAACCCGTTCGTAAACGTCCCGGAATGTATATCGGTTCGACCGATACTCGTGGCTTACATCACTGTGTCAAAGAAATTGTCGACAACTCAGTAGACGAAGGAATCGTCGGATACGCCCACGAAATTTCTCTATTCATCCGCGAAGATGGCTACATCTCTGTCACCGATGACGGCCGTGGTATCCCAACCGACATGCATCCATCTGGCGTTTCTACTTTGGAAGTCGCCATGACCAAACTCCACGCTGGTGGAAAATTCGACGAAATGGCTTACCAGGCTTCTGGTGGTCTGCACGGCGTCGGAGCCTCGGCTGTGAACGCGCTTTCAACGCACTTTCAAGTTTGTGTAAAACGCAACAACACATATTATTTCCAGGAATACAACATTGGTACCCCAAAAGCTCCGGTACGAGAAATCAGCGAAGCAGAAGTCCTCGAAAAATTCCCACTGGAAGCTCCAGAATGGGTCAAGTACGAATCTGGGACACTGACAAACTTCACACCAGATGGCAGTATCTTTTCAACTACTAAATACAGCGTGAATACGCTCCGTGATTTCTTGCGAGAACGTGCCTACCTCATGGCTGGTTTGTACTTCCGACTGATCGACGGTTTCACACAAATTCGCCAAGACTTCTACTTTGAAGGCGGCATCCGCTCCATGGTTCGTCACATGAACCAAAATAAAACTGTCATTCATCCGGTGATTCATATGGCAGGCGAGCACACTTCAGAGCGCTTCACCGTTATGGTCGAAGTAGCCATGCAGTACGTCGACACCTTTACCGAGAACATCGAAATGTTCGCAAACACCATTAAGACTCCAGACGGTGGAACACACTTGACTGGTTTCCGCATGGCTCTCAACAAGTCACTCAAAGACTACGCCACTCGTACTGGATTGTTCAAAGACGACAAAGAAACCTTCACCTCCGACGACCTGAAAGAAGGAATGTCGGCTGTTATCTTTGTGAAGATGCCTTCTGACGACTTGCAGTTCGAAAGCCAGACCAAAGCCAAGCTGAATAACAGCGAAGCCCAGTCGGCCGTGTACCAAGTAGTCAAAGAAAAGCTTGATGTCTACCTGGAAGAACATCCAAATGAAGCCAAAGCAATGATCGAAAAAGTCTTGCTGGCCGCTCGTGCTCGTTTGGCTGCTCGAGCAGCCAAGGACGCAGTGATCCGCAAAGGTGCGCTCGAAGGCATGTCCTTGCCAGGAAAACTTGCGGACTGTCAGTCTCGCAATCCAGAGGAATCTGAGTTGTTCGTGGTTGAGGGAGACTCAGCCGGTGGCTCAGCCAAGCAGGGCAGAGAGCGACGTTTCCAGGCAATCTTCCCACTCCGTGGAAAAATCCTTAACACCGAGCGCGCTCGTCTGG
>CAZFLN010000002.1:9811-11634 GCA_964519905.1 uncultured Pseudomonadales bacterium
TGAAGAAATTAAAAATCTCGTGATCGCTCTCGGAACGGGCATCGGTGACACGTTTGATATCAAGCGACTCCGCTACCATCGTATCGTGCTCATGAATGACGCCGACGTCGACGGAGAACACATTACCACGCTTGGTTTGACATTCTTCTTCCGTCACATGCCAGAGATCATTAATAACGGTCACCTCTACATCGCCATGCCGCCGCTCTTTAAAGTCTGGAACAAGAAAACCGTGTTCTACGCTTTTAGCGATGCCGAACGCGACGAAAAAATTGCAGAACTCAAAGCAGATAATCCAAGCTTAACCATTAATATCCAGCGCTACAAAGGTCTTGGAGAAATGAACCCAGAACAGCTCTGGGAAACCACCATGCGACCAGAGAGTCGCGTACTCAAGCAAGTCACCATCGAAGATGCGCAAAAAGCCGATCAAATCTTCACCACACTCATGGGTGCGCTGGTGCCACCTCGCAAAAAGTTCATCCAGTCCCACGCTAAGTTGGCGACACTGGACGTCTAGGTATGACAGCACAAGAAAGTGAAGAAAGAGAAAAACCAGGCCCTCGATCAGGCGAAGGCTGGGGGAAGCCAAGTAGACTCAAGAAAAGCGTTCGAAAAATAGAAGATCTTTTGAAATATAAACAACAAAAACAAGAAAATAGAGACAAAAATCAACCAAAAACACGTTGAAAAGGAGTGTTATGTCCATTGATCCACAGAAAATGCTCGTCCATATCGAAATTCCAGCCGGTTCCAGTATTAAGTACGAAATCGACGAAGAAACCGGTCTGCTCATGGTCGACCGCCTCATGCCAACCATGATGAGCTACCCAGAAAACTACGGACTCATCCCTCACACCAAAGGCAAAGACGGCGATGCTCTCGACGTTCTGGTGTTTACCTCTACGCCACTCGCTCCCAATTCCTACATCAAGTGTCGCTTGCTTGGCATGCTCGAGATGGAAGACGAAGAAGGTATCGATCACAAATTGATCGCTGTTCCACTGGAAAAAATTGACTTCATCTGTGGAAAATGGCAGAGCATGGACGACGTTCCACAACACCAACTCGACCGCATGAAGCACTTCTTCGAGCACTACAAGGGCTTGGAAAAGGGTAAGTGGGTCAAGATCAACAACTTCCAAGGCTATGAAGAAGCTCTGAAAGTACTACAAGAAGGTTCTCAAGAATAAACTGACTCGGTAACAGGAACAAGGACACTCGGTATGGCATTCGACAAAGACTTTAAAAAAACTTCTGCTGCGGTAGAAGAAGCATCCTCAGCAGAGGAAAGTGCTGTCGTGCCAACGGGCGAAACAGTGATCACGGCTGACGCCACGCCATCAGAAGGAACCACCACCATTGCTCCAGAAACCGATACCATTGCCGCTCTCGCAGCCAGTGGAAAGTCTGATGTCTTTAGCAACGAGGCAGGTGAGCGCTACGAAACCGTTCAAACCGATTATGGTTTGATCCTCAAGAAACCAATCGTGGATGAAATGCGCAAGTCGTACCTCGACTACGCCATGAGCGTCATCGTTTCTCGCGCCTTGCCAGACGTGCGAGACGGACTCAAGCCTGTCCACCGCCGTATCCTCTTTGCCATGCAGCAAATGGGCATCCGCTGGAACACTCCATACAAGAAATCCGCCCGTATCGTGGGTGAAGTGTTGGGTAAGTACCATCCACACGGTGATAGTGCTGTGTATGATGCCATGGTTCGTCTGGCGCAAGACTTCTCCATGCGCTATATGCTCGTGGATGGTCAAGGAAACTTCGGTTCTATCGACGGTGACACCGCGGCTGCTATGCGTTACACCGAA
>CAZFLN010000002.1:11644-21691 GCA_964519905.1 uncultured Pseudomonadales bacterium
CCTCGCTGATATCGAAAAAGAAACCGTACCTTTTGCCGATACTTTTGACGGATCTCAACAGGAACCAACCGTTTTACCAGCTCGCTTGCCAAACCTGCTTCTGATGGGAGCCGAAGGTATTGCGGTCGGTATGGCCACCAAGATCCCTCCACACAACCTGCGAGAAGTCGCTGCAGCTGTTCAAAGCGTAATTGCCAAAGGAACTGCGCAAGTTTCTGCAGATGACAAAATTGCCGACAACGAAGATGTCCAAGACATCGACGCCATCCGCCTGTCTGGGAAATTCACCTCCGAAGCCACGCTCGACGACATCACTGAACACATCCACGGACCAGATTTCCCAACCTCCGGGTATATTTACGACTGGGCTGCCATCAAGGAAGCCTATGCGACTGGGCGTGGACGCGTCACCATGCGTGGAAAAGCCGAAATCATCGAAAAAGGCAAGGGACACCAAATTGTTATTACCGAGATCCCGTATCAGGTAAACAAAGCCAAGCTCATCACCAAGATCGCTGATCTGGTAAAAATCAAGAAAATCGAAGGCATTTCTGACATTCGTGACGAATCCGACCGAGCTGGACTCACGATCGCCATCGATCTGAAGCGTGGCTCACGCCCAAAGTCTATTCTCAATCAACTCTTTAAGTTTACCGAACTGCAATCAAACTTCTCCATGAACATGGTGGCTCTTAACTCAGAGGGCACACCACAACTCATGACGCTGCGCCAAGTCCTGATGGAGTTTGTCCGCCACCGACAGTTAGTCACGGTTCGTCGACACCAGTACGAAATCCGTGGGCTGCGAGAGCGTGCTCACATTTTAGAAGGACTGCTCAAAGCTCTTGATATTCTCGATGAAGTTATCGCCACCATCCGTGCCTCGGCCGATACCGAAGCCGCTCGCAATGCCTTGATGACCAAGTTCGACTTCTCCGAGCGCCAGGCAGTGGCTATTCTCGACATGCAGCTGCGCAAGCTCGCTGCTCTGGAACGCCAGAAGCTCCAAGACGAGTACACCCAAATCAAAGCGCGTATCGATGAAATCATCGATATCCTCACACATCCAGAAAAAATTCTGTCGATTATCTCTAACGAAACTCAGGCTCTCTCTGAACAATTTGGCGACGACCGTCGCACCAAACTCATTAAGGGCAGAGTAGGCGAGATCTCAGAAGAAGATCTGGTGCCAAACGAACCAACGATTGTGACTTACACTGAGTCTGGCTACATTAAGCGACTCAGTCCAGACACCTATCGCGTACAACGACGTGGCGGCAAAGGTGTCATGGGCATGAAGACGAAGGAAGATGATCCAATCAAGGAAATCATCTTTACCCAAACACACGACACTATTTTGCTGTTCACCAACACTGGTCGGGTTTTCTCCACTCGTGTCTATGAAATCCCAGAGGCCAGCCGCCAAGCAAAGGGAACAGCCCTGGTCAACGTGGTCAACCTCGACGGTGATGAGTACATCCAGAGTATCTTGAACTTACCAGCGTCTGAAAAACACGACCAATCAAACTTCGTGATCTTTGCAACCAAGCAAGGCAAAGTCAAGAAAACTCCACTCAGTGACTTCAGAAACATTCGCTCAAACGGAATTATCGCTATCGTCCTGCGCAAGGAAGATGAAGTAGTCTTTACGAAGCTGACTCAGGGTCAAGACCATATTATGCTCGTGACAAACGAAGGCAAGTGTATCCGCTTCCCGGAAGAAGAAGTCAAGTCAAGTGCTCGAGACACTCAAGGCGTAACCGGAATTAAGCTCGGAAAATCCGATACAGTAGTTGGCGGACAAACCTTCCCAGCTGACCCAGCCAAGGTCGACGCCACCGACAAACGACGCAAGCTCTTCCACCATATTCTGGTGATTACAGAACAAGGCCTCGGAAAGCGCACAGAACTGTCAGAATACCCAGTTCAGAAGCGATCTGGGCAAGGTGTGAAGGTCGCAGCATTGAACGCTAAAACAGGCAATGTAGCCGCCGCACTGATCGTGACACAGGAACATGAGGATGTAATCTTAACCACGAAAGAAGCTCAGGTTATCAAACTGCCAATCAAGAATATCCCGGTTCTCAAGCGACCAACTCAAGGCGTAATTCTCATGCGACTCCCCAAGAACGACTCCATCGTCGCCGCCGCTCCAACCAAGAGTGGGGAAGAGGAAGTAGCTGAAGAGTCGCCTTCGGTCTGATACACTCATTGGGTAAAGGGGGAGAGTATGGAAGCGTTCAGACGATTTCTCAATGGAGAAAAATGTACGTTACGAAATCTACATGCCGCATCGCCCTGTCAATAGGCCTCAAGTGGGGGTTACAGATGAGCTCCTCAAAGAAACAGAGATACTGGCGAGGTCATTAGAAAAAGGAATTGGAATACTCCCAGATTACTCTCGGCAAGAAGAGCACATTCTCATTTTGTATACATTTGATTTAGAGACTCAAACCCTGCGCTAGTTTTCGTCTGATTCTGGCTTCTGAGCATGAAATCGCTCATGCACCTTGCGGAGTTCAGGTTGCGTAACGTGGGTATAAATCTGCGTTGTAGCAATGTTTTTATGCCCGAGCATTTCTTGCACATCACGCAAGCCGGCACCGTTACGGAGAAGATCTGTGGCAAACGAGTGTCGAATACCGTGGGGAGTCAATAAAACTGGAATTTTAGCCAACTGTCGATACTTCTCTACCAGGCGCTGTACCGAGCGGGAAGTGAGGCGCATCGCCTCACCATGTTCCTCGGCTTCTACACCTTTGGCATGACGGATAAAGGCGGGGACAAACTGGTCTCCCCTGGCAGAGAAGTAGCGCTCCATCCAGGCAGCCGCCTCTGGAGAAAGAAACACTACACGCTGTTTTCGACCTTTTCCAACAACACCAAACTCACGACGTTGCGTATCAATCTGGGTTCGATCCAGACTGACCAACTCAGAGACGCGCAAACCAGTTGAAAATAAAACTTCCAAAATCGCTCGATCTCGCAAACCAATAAGCGTACTCACATCTGGAGTTTCCAGCAGCCGAGCCATCGCCTCTGGCGTAATGACCGTCATTTCATGAGGCTCGGCCTTGGGTAAATCTATTTTCTCCGGTGCCATAACAGCAACGTCTTGCTTGACCATCCACTTGAGAAACGACCGCAGCGCAATCAAGTAATACGCCTGGGTACGAACGGTTATTGGTTCGTCTTGTTGATTTCGCAAACGAGTCAGACTCAAGCGAAACTTCCGAAGGTTCTCACTTGTAATGTCTTGAGCGCGTGTAACACCATATTTCGCCGCCCAATCCATGAAACGCTGCAAGTACAGCGTGTAGTCACGAATGGTCAGCGGAGACAAATTCCGTTCGACCTCTAAATGTTCGAGGTATTCATACACTTGTTCGCGCAGTGGCAGATGTTGCAGGTTGGACACAACATCCATTGTACGAAAGAAATGCCCCAAATTCGAGGTACATCTGGGAGACCTACACAAAATCACCGACTTTAGCCTGGAGACCGCGTAAAATGCCCAAAATAGGCTTTTTATTCGAGAAACGGGTATTTGCTCATTCAAAAATGGCGAAAATAGCCAGAAAATCACGAATTCATGAGAAATCGACAAAAACGGGGAAAAGATTTCGGGTTTATCTACAATTTGCAAAAAAAAGAATCGACCTGGTTGAGGGCAGAGGAAGCCGCTTAAAAATAAGTAGAATTCAGATGGAACACGAAATTCAAAAAATTGTAAGAATTTTGAGTGTGGAAGCAGCCTCACTCGTTGAATGTATTATGTCGCACAATATACATTTTGCGACATAATGCCAATAAAGCACAGTTCAGCAGTAAAGGCGCAGTTTGCTAATACCTTCGCATACAGGACTGCTTAATAGAGTGGAAAAGAACAGAGAAAAAGGATTGCAAATAAGCACTTTCCCCTGGTTTTGAATACTTAATGTAATTTTTAGGTTTGCAAACAATATCCATCCGAATTCATCCCGACAGTCTTTCGTCCAGCCATCTTTGAAAGCTATATTCGGGTTTTTTGTGGAAAACTAAAATCTTCTTCTGCTCCAGATTATAGAACTGGAGTCCCTTATTTTCCTCCAGAATTCATTCTCCAGGCTAATTTCCATGAATTAAGGAGTATTTTAAGCCCATTTGACCCAAAATCTATTCCCGCATATTCTCTCCCCTCCAGGGGTGAATCGGGAGTTTTCCACAATCAAAATAGATCTAACTATATCAATTTATATCTTTCGTCAAAAAATCACTGAAAACAATCAGTGTTTTGTTTCTCGTAGAAATTTATGTGAAAACAAAACGTGAAAAACATTATAGGACTAAGGGTCAAACCTTAAGTCCTATAACTCGAGCGCCTCTCCTCTACTTCCAGGCTAGCATCAATGAATACATCACGAAGACAGCAATCGTTACCCCGAGATATTCGCGTACTGTGTTCTGAAACAAACGCTGCTCCAAGGCTGATTGTCCCAACCCCAAAATACTGTACAGAACCGTCATCAAAAACAAAGAAGTTGGCCAGAGCTGACCAGGCAAGAAAGAAAGGACGGCCGCCAAACTCCCCATCCAGAGTGTCGTTCGCAAAGAAAGAGCCAGCACTTCTCTACTCAACCGTTTTTCCAGATTTACTGACCAAAAAATTGGAAAACTCAGTGCACCGGCAATAACACCGGCCAAAACTCCATTGAACACAAACCACAAACTCAGTGAGAACAAGGTGTTAAAGGCTAACAGAGAGGCAATAAGCGTAAAAAGAAAGAGAACCGCTTGAGCTGCCCGTAAAAGCTGAATCGTCCGAACCTTTGCGATCGTAAAAATATTTCCGGCCAAAAGAAGCGCATACATCCCTAAGCCGTACAACAAAGTAATTGCCACCTGGGCCAAAACACTGCTTGGCAGCAAGAAATAAAAAGCCGATACAGCCAATGCATACATTGCTGGAAATGGCACGATTGTCAGCCACTCTACTCCATCCAGATTTTCATAGAGCGTCCAGGCAGTGAGCATATACGTAAAGACAGAAAATACTACCAGAGCCAGTGGTCGCCACTCGAGAGGAATATACTGTTGAGCGACAAAACACAACGATAAAATTCCGGCTGTCAGCAAAGTTTTTTCGCGACGTCTCATTCCAGATCTCCAATTTCCATATTTTCTGATTCCCGATCTGGCCAAGTGGCATTTATATACACCTCTTCTACATCCTCGTCCTCAATTAAAGCATCATGCAGAGATTGAATTTCTGCACCTTGATCGTTGGTGACGGGCAAAGAAATGTTTACTGTATATGAGCCTCCAACACGCGTAAACAAATAAGCTGCCGAGCCTGGTCCACCGAGAGAGCCGCCATTTCGAGAGAAAATAAATCGGATATTTCCAGCGGTTCTTTGGACATTGTCAGTTGCCACAACCACTAGAAAACCGGCTCCATGTGGACCGTAGCCCTCATACAAAACTTCTTGAATTTGCTGGCCTTGAGATCCTTTGCCCAGCGCGCGATCAATCGCACGTTGGATATTCTCTTTGGGCATATTGATCGCGCGCGCCTTCTCCAAAGCCAAACGAAGCGCTGGATTCGTGTCCGCATCCGGATTTCCACTCTGTTTCACAGCGCTTCGAACCATTTGGGCCACGTCAAAAAACGCTTTCGACCGACGTTGGTCTTGAGCACCTTTACGATTCTTAATGTTGTTCCACTTATTATGTCCTGCCATAGATCTTGGTTCTATGATATCATTCTGCGATTCACCTATGAACACACTTTTAGTCATTCAAAACCGAGCAATTAAAGCTGCCCAAGAAGAGCGCTGGCAAGATGCGATCGATTCAAACAAAGAAATACTTGAGTCTGATCCACAAAACATCGGCGCACTCAACCGTTTGGGCTTCTGTTACTTACAGCTTGGTGAACACAGCAAGGCAAAAAAGACATACAACTCTGTCCTCTCTCTCGATAAGACCAACAATGTTGCCAAAAAATACCTCGACATGATCGAGAAATCTGGCGCACAACCAATGAAGCTTCCGAAAGCACTCAAACACTCTGACTTTATCGACGAACCAGGGAAAACAAAGTCTATTCCGCTCGTCCGTTTGGCTGGTGCCGACGTTCTTGAAGAATTAAGTATCGGCGCAGAGTGTCAATTCAAAGCCAGTAAAACTCGCATTTCTGTTCAATCAGAAGGCGTGTACGTTGGCACGCTTCCCGATGACGTATTTCTTCGTTTACAACCGCTCGTAGAAGCCGGAAACACCTATAGCATTCGCTTGCAGTCTCTCAAATCCGGAAATGTCCGAGTGTTTGTACGAGAACTCACTCGCGCATCCAGTGTTTCTCACATTAGCTCCTTCCCAACTGAAACTTTGGGTGTCCTGTCACTTGATCACAGCGAATTGGCCCGAGAAGATGAAGTTCCTGTCATGGTTTCCGAAACCGGGGACGATGGGGATGATCTGGCTCTCGATACTCGAGACATTGATGAAGCACTCGAAGAAACCGAAGATTTCGATGACGATGTCGATGCAGAACTCGATGACGCCACCGACGAGTAAGCTTCTCTTCCGGCAGTAAATTCTTACAGTAACAAGTTCCCAACAAGCACTTCTGCTTGAACGCGTTGTGTCTCGAGCAGAGTCTCATCAACACGAGATTCCCAATCAGAAAACAAGTGTTGCAGTCGTTTGCTGGCCCACATGTTTTCTGGAATGTCATCGGCGAGTGCTGGCTGTAATCGCAGAGCACTGGGAACGCGATCCCCTTGCGAATCGGTAGAACGCACGCCGTACCCAATCAGCTCGAGCATGCGAGCATGTCGAGCGGCGTCACCCGCAATCCCAGAGGCATTCATGACGCGAATACTCCACTGACTCTGACGAATGGTTGTATCTTGTAAACGAAGACGAGCAAACCGATCATACGTGCTGGTATTCAACTGACCGTTCGGGAGTTTCCAAGCACTTTCAAACGGAATAACTTGACTCCGGAGTGCATCCGCCCCAAGTGTCAAACGCCACCAGGTCCAACGATCCCACAAACCGAGCTTCGTTTCCTGGCGACCCAAAAACGCCATCAGCGCTTCTCGGCGCACATACTCCACACTCAGCTGAGAAGCCGGAAAATCAACCGTCATACTGCCGTCAAACACCACTCCAAACTGCAAAGAGACTTCGCGTAACATTGCCTGCTCACTCCAGCTCTCGATTTCAGCGAGGCGTGGCAAACCAGAAAGATTATATGCTTCCCCATTATGACTTGCTCGGAACCTCAGATCCTCTGGCACAGCAATCATGAGCAACTCTTGTGAATCAGGGCGCCAAAGAACCAAACTCAAGGGAGTTTGAACTTCATCTACTTCTGGATGAATCAAGAGCACGGCACGTTGCTCCGGCTCCGTCCAGGTACGATTTCGAAAAAGAATCCACCCAAAAAGCCCAATACTTACCAGGAAAATCCAGAAAAAAACGGTACGGACACGATTCATGACCTCTCTAGGATGAGGGTTCGAATCGTTTCGGTCAAGCGGACCATTGTTCGCAGATTGTGCAACGAAGCCAGACGATAGTAACTGAGCTCTCCAGCCCGGAACAGGTAGTGTAAGTAGGCTCGAGTGTACCCAGCGCTGCACGTATGGCAGTCGCAGCCTGGTTCAATAACTTGGGTATCATCTCGGAAAGCAGCGTTCCCAATCTGCATGCGTCCATTTTTGTATGGCGACTGCCACATCCACTTCTCTCCTGAAAAATCTGGTGAGCCAACATACAGAGTTCCATTGCGGGCTAAACGAGTGGGCGCAACACAGTCAAACATGTCGTAGCCTGCCTGAACAGCGTCCAATATATTCTGCGGATCGCGACCCAAACCCATGGCGTATCGTGGCATGTCTGCTGGCAATAAATCGCGGACCCAATCTAAAATTTCCACGGTCACAGCCATGTTATACCCAACTGTTTCTCCTCCAAAAGCGATTCCTTCCACAGAAGTATCCAAAATGGCTTCTAACGCCTGACGACGAATTCCTGAAAACTGCGCACCTTGCACAATGCCAAACAATGATTGGTGATGACCTTGTTGACTTTTCCGGCCAGCACTTTCCCACTGTTCAATACAACGATGGAGCCATCGCGTGGTTCGATCCACTGAATTTTGCGTATATTTCTCATCAGCCAGATCTGGAACACACTCGTCAAACGCCATGATAATATCTGCTCCCAAGTGTTGCTGGATTTCAATCGATTTTTCTGGCGTAAAAAGGTGTTTGGATCCATCTAAATACGAAGAAAACTGCACGCCTTCTTCCGAGATTACAGATGGCTTTATGGCCTGTTTGCCTGCTTCATCCAACTGAGCACCCAAACTAAATACCTGGAATCCACCACTGTCGGTCAGCATCGGCCCGCTGTACCGCATAAATTCGTGGACTCCACCAAGTTTGGAAACGTGCTCGTGTCCTGGTTTCAGGTATAAGTGATACGTGTTGGCCAGAATAACTTGCGGTTGTATCAATCGAATATCTTCTGAGTCAATCGATTTAATTGTGGCCCGAGTCCCAACTGGCATAAACATGGGAGTCAGCGCCACCCCATGCGAAGTCTGCAGTTCGCCAGCCCGTGCGTGGCCAAAACTCGATTGTTCCGTGAAAATTTTACTCATATATACAATTTTTTTGCTTGATCTGAGTCTATATTCTACTATAATAGAGCGTTCTATGTCGCTTCCACTCAAGACTGAAGACTTTTTTTACTCGCTCCCCGATGAGAGAATTGCTACTAGTGGTGTCGAGCCACGAGATTCTTCTCGACTTCTCCTGGTAAATCGACATGAAAAAACACTGACTGATTCTGTTTTTTCTACCTTCCCGTCACTTTTGAATCCTGGTGATTTACTCATACTCAACGACACCCGTGTCTTGCCAGTCCGCCTCTTTGGCAAGAAACCAACTGGTGGAGAAGTGGAAATTCTTTTAGTCAGACCGTATCGCTCTCCCCTTCCCGCCTCTACCGAAAATATTCAGGAGCCACGAGAAGTCTGGGAAGCGCTTACTCGACCGGGTCTCAAACCTGGACAAACAGTCCAAATTGCAGATAGCAATCTTATTTTTACCTGCCATGGCAGTGTGGACGAGGGCTACTCTCGCCTGCTCTCCCCTTCTCTTTCCGGCAACCAGCTCATTGAAGCGCTCAAACTCCATGGAGAACTTCCCACTCCTCCGTATGTCAAAGAATTTTCTGGAAATCCAGAGCGATACCAAACTATTTTTGGAAACAAAGAAGGCTCAGCTGCCGCTCCTACCGCCAGCCTGCACTTCACTGATCGAACATTTGCAGAACTTTCCAACCGCGGTGTGAATATTGCTCCAGTCACGTTACATGTGGGGCTGGGAACTTTCCTTCCCGTAAAAGTTGAAGACGTGACCAATCACCACATGCACGCAGAGTGGTGCGAGGTTTCTGCCGAAACAGCCCAAAAAATCGCTGAGACAAAAGCTGCTGGCAAGCGGGTCATTGCCGCTGGAACCACTGTGGCACGAACCTTAGAAACCTCAAAAGGCCAAACATTTTCTGGAGACACTCGTCTTTTTATCTACCCGCCATACGAGTTTTCGGTGGTAGATGCGCTGCTCACAAACTTTCACCTGCCAGAATCAACTCTCTTGATGCTCGTTACAGCCTTCGCCTCTGCACCACAACCAGGGCTGCCCTTCTCTACTTTTGCGGAAAGTCTCATCGGAAAAGCCTACCAACATGCGATTCAAAACGAGTATCGTTTCTTTAGTTTTGGCGATGCGATGTTTATAGAATGAAAATAGAATAAAATCAGTTCTATGACAGATCGTTCCACCGCACAATCGCT
Organism: uncultured Pseudomonadales bacterium; assembly: GCA_964519905.1. Classification (GTDB taxonomy): domain Bacteria; phylum Patescibacteriota; class Microgenomatia; order UBA1400; family UBA1396; genus CAZFLN01. The sequence goes on from CAZFLN010000002.1 coordinate 21,501, forward strand.
CCTCGAAAAACATATCTCCTCCCCTTCTCTGCGCCGGCACTGCCAACTGGTGGCATGGGCTATGGAGCACTATGCTCAAAAGCTCCAACAAAATACGGACGAATGGTATATCACCGGATTGCTTCATGATATTGACTGGGAATCTCACCCAGAAGAACATCCCAATTTTGCACTGGCGAACATTCTGCCAC
>CAZFLN010000002.1:21701-63950 GCA_964519905.1 uncultured Pseudomonadales bacterium
TTCTGCCACAAGCGGGACTTACAGACCAACAACTTCAAGCTATCGCTGCACACGGCCCAGATCGCACTGGTGTTCAACCAGAATCACTTCTCGACAAATATCTTTTTGCGTGTGACGAGCTTTCTGGTTTTATCGACGCAGTGGCCAAAATCCGCCCGAACGGATTCGCTGACCTCGAATGGAAATCTGTAAAAAAACGACTCAAAGACTCACACTTCGCAGCTGGTGTTTCTCGCGCCGATGTACAACGCGGAGCAGAACTTATTGAGCTTCCATTAGAAACTCATGTCACTGAGTTGATCCACTGTTTCCGGAATCAGACGTAAAAAAAGTATCGGATAATTCTGGTTTCAAAATCTCTAGTGCAGCCTGTAAATCTGCCGGCAACGGAGCAGAAAAACTCTGTTCGAATCCTGATTCGGGGTGAATCAATGAGATTTTCCACGCATGCAGCCATTGTCTTGGACACCACACCGCATCCAATCGATAGCGCTTTCTGCCCGCGTACCGTTCATCACCAACCAAAGGATGGTGCAGGTAATCCATATGGACACGAATTTGGTGAGTACGACCAGTTTTGGGCTGGAGCTCAACCAAACTAAACCCTCCCGCATACAGGTTGCGAGCTGTATTTGCCAAAGTGCCTAAAGAAAAATCTTTTTGCCCACTGATATCTCGTAATTGTGCGGGAGTAAGGGCATCAAACTCATGTCGGACTGTAAACTCCGTTTCACTTTCTCTCCCCTGATTTGTCACGGTAAACTTGATACGATTCTGTGGATTCCGCTCGATGGCGGCTCGCACCACGCCAGTGGATTGCGGAAGCCGCCCATGTACCAATGCCAGATATGTTTTCTGTACCGTTCTTTCCCGAAACTGACCTAACAAAGAATGCAGTGCCCGAGCTGTTTTCGCCCACACGATGACACCACTGGTATCTTTATCCAAGCGATGAACCATCCCTTCTCTTTCAGCAAAAATTGGATCTTTTAAGCTTTCTTGCCACTCAGTGGCACTACCCCACTCGGCTCTTGCCCACTCTTGCAACGTGGCTGAGCGAACAGAATCAGCCACGTTCACCACTAAACCAGCCGGTTTCTGAAGCACAGCAAAAAACTCATCTTGCCAAAGAATTTTTGGAGTCATTTGTGGAGCAAGCTGACTCATACAGTATCCTCTTCTCCTTCTCCATTCACAAAACTCGCCACGAATACTAAAACAACACCAAGAAAAATAGCGTAATCAGCCACATTATTCTGAATATGTGTAAATGGAATGGTGAGTGGATCTCGTACCGCACCAGTCAATACTCGGTCAACAATATTACTAAAACCACCGCCGACAATCATTCCAATTGCCGCCCACCCCCACCAAGACCATTGCTGACGCTGCGCCACCAAGGAAAGCCAAGCAAAAAGTACCACCAACAGTAAAGCGGTCATCCCTGGAACTCCGCCCCATCCAGCTGCCACACCAAAAGCCACACCTTGATTGAGTAATACATCTGGAAGCAGCCGTTTCAAAACTTGATCAATCAACACTACCCCAGCAGCACAAAGATACACGATCGCGGTTGAAAGCCAAAAAGGAAGCATACAGAAGTCTATTTCTCAGCCATTGCCGGAGCACCCGTTCTGGCTTCTGGCACGAGACGCAAACGTGCAAATGGAATTGGCTCACCAGTTTTCTCATCGAGACCGTATTTACCGGCTTCTATTCTTTGCAGTGCCGCTTCGACTTCCGCCAAAATTGCTTGAGATTCGTCGCTCAAGACATCATTTTCCAGAATGGTATGATCTTCTAACGCTTCATCACCGGTTTCACTGTTATCAATCACTCGCTCGGGATCGTTCACCGGATTGGCCTCATCGACGCGTTCCTTGAATTGAGTCAGTTGGGCTTTTTTTTCTTCGAGCTTCTGTCGGAGCTCTGTTAACTCAGCGGGACTTAAGTGTTTCATACACTCCTTTCGGTTTCTGTCTTTCTTGTTACAAAAAACAAAGTTCTTCCAGATCTACTATACAGCAGGATTAACCCAGCAAAAAATACTCCGACCGAGACAATTTGATTCAGATCAATATCCCAAATCGAAACAAACGGGTACTGAAATACACTGGTAATCATCCCTTGCAACCCAAGAATAATTAAAAATACACAGAAAAGAAATCCAGTTTTGGCCGTACGTTTTCTACTTCTGTACCACAGGAAAAAACGATACCGAGGCTCAACCCACCACAAAAAAGCAAATGCAAAAGCAAAAAATACAGCCGAGTACAACTGAACCGGATGAGCCGGCTCTACGCGCGAAGGAAACACCACGCCGATCGGAAGCTGTGTCGGGATTCCAGCAGCCGCACCCACGGCAAAACGAGAAAGCCAATGCCAAAATAAAAACCAAGCAAGGTAAATACTCGAAAAATCCCACAGTTCCCAAAAATCTTCCTTCAGTTCCTCTGATCTCCACCAGAGAACAAAGAAAAATGCCAATAACCCAGCTGGCGCCCACATTCCTGGATAGCCAAAAATGTTTATCCATGCCAGAGGTCGAAACTGAAATTGCCCAGCTTGAAAGACAACAAATGCCACTCGCGCAGCAACTGCCGCCCAGAGAGCCCCAAGGCCCAGAGTATCGACTGCTGAAATAAGATCAAAATGCTCTTCTCTAGCTTTCTTCCAGAAAAAAAATAAGCCACCAATAACGCCGATCGCTAAAAATGCCCAGGAGAAACCAAGACGCAACCAAGAAAAAGAAAAAATCATGAACGCAAACGGCACAACACCCTTTCTAACTCGGTTCTAAGAGAAGGACGAGAATCAGAAGAATCTGGGAAAACAGAAATCCACTCAGCTGGAGAATACGTCATAATGCTAGTATACCCTTATGCTCTCAATATCACACTCGCTTACTGGAGCCTTCTTGGCTGTGATGCTACAAAACCCTGTTGTTATTTTTCCAGTTGTGCTGGCCAGTCATTATTTGGAAGACTGGTTTCCTCATTGGGATGTTGGAACCGGCTTGAGTAACGGGACTCGCAAGCGCCACCATGCCATTCTTATGGAATTTGTTGAATTGGGAATCAGTGTCGCTCTGGTTTTTTGGCTCTTTCAGTCTGGAAAAAGTGATCTAAATTGGTTGGCCTGGTACGGAGCATTTCTTGGGCTTCTCCCCGATTTCATGGAGGCGCCAAGAAATTTTCTTAAGTGGGAACCAGCTTGGCTCAAGCCGCTCAATGACATTCATCATTCATTCCATCACTCCACGCCAAATATTCTGCGTGGACTGGCTCCACAGATTGTTCTTTGGTTGGTGATTGGGTGGATGGTACTGAAGGTTTGACCTTTAGGCCTATAGTCCTAACCAGGTGTGAGAAATAAAAAAATTACATTTTTTCAAGTTTGTGTCTGAAATTAAGTCAAGTAGTTATAGGCCTAAAGGTCAAACCTTCAATGTGCCTCCGGTGGGAATCGAACCCACACTCTGTTGCCAGAACGAGATTTTGAGTCTCGCGCGTCTGCCAGTTCCGCCACAGAGGCTAAAATCGCTCAGTCAGAAATTATTCTGAAAAACGAATCAGAGTTGTATTTTATCACCTCCGTGTGCTTATACTAGACCAATGGATATTTCTGCCTTTGTGAATACTGTAGAACATTTCTTTTCACCGGGATCTCCTTGGGGAATCTTTGCTCGAGCTGGTCTCTGGTTTGTCGTAGCAATTCTTATAATTGCCAGCACTGACGCAGATAAGCACGAAAAAATGGAAGCAAACATGAAATCCTATCTCGGCGGCTTCTTCCTCTTTGCCATTCTCTGTAGCGGTCTGCTCTACCTTTTGTTCGGAATCGTTCCAAGCGTGTAGCGTGTAAAGAGTGCAATCAGAAAACAAGAAAAATACGCTGATCCATTACGGCTGAATATCTTGCCGGTGCTCCATGCCGTAAAAACGGATACGATCGCCGCGGAAGTACAAGTCAACTTTCCCCACACTTCCGTTACGGTGCTTGGCAATACTGAGCCGAACTTGCTCTCGAATATCATCGTCCGGGCGAGAAAGGAACATAACGACGTCGGCATCTTGTTCAATAGAACCAGACTCACGGAGGTCAGAAAGCACCGGCTCTTTGGTTCCACGGCTTTCTACGGCGCGCGAGAGCTGCGCCAAAGACAACACGGGCACGCGCAACTCGCGCGCCAAGTTCTTCAGTCCTTGGGAAATTTCCGCCACCTCTTGAACGCGATTATCTTTCGTCATACCTTGCGCCAACTGCAAGTAGTCAACCACAAACATATCAACATCGTGCTCCATTTTGAGACGACGCGCTTTGGTCCGAATTTCACTGATGCTTAAACCAGGCGTGTCATCAATGAAAATCTGAGCCTCTGCCAAAATTCCCATGGCGTGCGAAAGCTTGGATAAATCTTCTTCTGTCAGGCGTCCAGTTTTGAGTCGCCAAGCGTCAATGTCTGCTTGCGCCACTAACAAACGATCAACCAATTCTTCTTTACTCATTTCGAGTGAGAAAAAACCGACTTTCTTTTTATATAAAATAGAGGCATTTTGCGTGATGTTCAAAGCAAAAGCTGTTTTTCCGGTACCCGGACGAGCCGCCAAAATAATCAAGTTCGAGTTCTGGAAACCACTCAACATAGAGTCCAAATCAGCGAACCCGGTGGGCACACCGCGCATACCACTACTCTGCTTTTGCAACTCCTCAATACGATCAAAACTCTCAACCAAGACATCCTTCATGCTAATAAATTGATTGGCAGTGTGATGTCGCGACAATTGAAAAATTCGCTGTTCAGCAATGTCCAACAAACTTGCTGGCTCGTGAGAAACATCGAATGCTTTTTCTGTGAGTTCGGCGGAAGTAGAGATGATTTCTCGCTTGGTGTACAGCCCTTTCACAATCTTGGCATAGTGCTTGGCGTGGGCGGCGGTAGGAACGGCTTGCGCGAGCCGAGCCAAGTAGGCAGATCCACCAACTTTATCCAGATTTTTGGCTTTTCGAAGGCGTTCGCTGACGGTGAGAACATCGATCGGCTCGCGCGCCTCATATAAACTCATCATCGCTTCAAACACCGCTTGGTTCGCGGCTGAGTAAAAATTATCTGGACGAACGACATCGGCCACATGAATAATTGCGTCTTTATCCAGCAAAATCGCGCCGAGGACACTCTCCTCAGCCTCTAAATTTTGCGGTGGAATCCGCTGGCTATTCGTGGCCACTCTCTTGTCTCCTGACTCTTGTTTCTTTTTTACTCTGCGTCAACTTTCGACTGCAGCACCACTAACTCGGTTTCAGTGTCTTCCAAAGAACTCTTTTTGGTGTACGAAAACTTGTCAGTTGGAGTCGCGCTCTTGCCGTACTCTTTGAAGAAGTCTTCCAATGTGGCCAATTCTGCAAATGTCTCGCTATGCGCTGGTGTTTTGTAATGCATCGGAATAATCACACTCGGCTCAAGAGAAGAAATAACTTCACTTGCCTGCTTCGGATTCAATGAATATACCCCACCCACTGGGCACAGGAGGATATCAACTTCTGGAATGTTCTGAATCGTTTGTTCTCCCAGTGTGTGTCCAAGATCACCTAAATGCAAAATATGCACCCCGTCCAAGAAGATTGAGAACACAATATTTCGACCGCGCTCTCCACCCTCGGAATCATCATGCCAGGTTGGGTACCCATAGACGCTAATATTGCTGACTTCATACTCTCCAGCATTTTCGATAACAAACACGCTGTCACGTTGAGCCGTAGGCTTCACCGGCAAAATATGATTGTGATCTCCATGTTGGTGAGAAACCGTCACGACATCTGCTTTTACACTCGGAAAAGGAAATCCAACACTTGGACTAAAAGGGTCAGTGATAACGATTCCTTCTTTCCCTTTCAAACGAAAACTTGAGTGACCAATATACTGAATATCCATATTTTTCCTTAATTTTCCCTACTTTTCGCTTCATTTTTGTCTCTACAGACCTGCACACTGTGGGCCCTATTTGACCACATTCAGCGAGGAACTCATAGAGGTAGTGTACAATGGGATCTCACGTCTGTGTATGACGTGTCTGTATGCGTAAGGAAATACTACTGGCAATCATTATCGGAATTCTGGTCGGTCTCGGAGTCACTTTTGGGCTGTACCTTATTCGCCAACGCCTGGGAGACACCTCCACTATCAACACTATTGAACAAAGTCGACAAGGTGAAAATACTACCGGCAATAACAACAACGAAGCACTTTCTGGAACCCTCACTGTTCAACAACCAACTGCAGATACCTATACCACTCAAAGTGAAATTCGTGTTGTTGGTCGAGCCATTCCAAACAGTTACATCGTCGTTTTGAGTGGAGAAAATGAATTTGTTACCACGGCTGATACAGACGGTGATTTTTCTCTGATTATTCAGCTGGTTGCTGGAGGAAATCGAGTGAGCATTATTGCCACCTCTCCAGATGGAGACCAAGAAACTCTGGTTCGCAGTATTGTCTACTCCACGGTTGATCTCAATAATCCAACTGCTTCCGAAAGTGCCACGGCTACTACTTCAGCGCAACCAACGGCCACAAACTCTGCTCAAAATACAGCGCCAAGAAACTAATGGATCAGACATGAAATCACATACGACCCGCGCCAAATCAATCTTTGTCACGCTTCTTTCTGTATCTGTTTTTTCACTTTTCTTCGGTGTTGCACATGTTTCGCCCGTTCTGGCTCAAACACAAACGACAAGCCCTTCCGCAGAACTCAGAGAAATTATTCGCCAACGTTTAGAACAAACACTCCAAACTTCACCAGGGAGCACGCTCCTGGGCGTGGTTGGATCGGTGACACGAGTTGGAACCGCCACATTTGTTCTCACCGACCCTACCGGACGCGAACATACAGTCGTCATTGATCAAAACACGACGTTCGCAGGAAATGCTCAAGTAAATGAACTTTCAGATCTCACGATTGATTCCGGTGTCGCAGTTATCGGAACTTCCAGTGATAACGTGTTGCTGAATGCTCGTAGAGTGATTCCTGCCACCAAACCATTCGTCGAAACCCGTCGTGTGGCACTCGGTACAATTGAAACACTCGAGCGATCAAGCATCTCGGTGCAAGAACGTGGCAATGGTCAAACCACCTCTGCTGCCATCACGAACACCACGCGTTTTGAAGATATTCTCGGAAACACAGTTCCTCGTACCAGCATTCAAGAAGACGAGGCCGTGCTGATTATCATTGATGAAGCAACGGCTGGTCGTCCAACAGCAAAACGAATCAGATTGCTGGTTGCTGCCACAGCAGAGTAAGCCCAAAAGTCTGTAAATTTCTCAAGAACGCCTCTCCCATTCTGACAAAAAGCATGATATAATTCCTACTCTATGAAGCAGAATATTCATCCTAATTATCAGCAAGCTGAAGCTACCTGTGTCTGTGGCAACAATTTTCAAGTTGGTTCTACTCTGGCTACCATCGAAGTAGACATCTGTTCCAGCTGCCACCCATTCTTCACCAACGAAATGCGTTTTGTTGATCGCAAGGGTCGTGTCGATGCTTTCCAAAAAGCTCAGCAGCGTGCTCAAGAGATTTCATCCACTCGTGGAGACGGAAAATCCAAGAAGTCAAAGTCCGAGCAAAAGTCCTACCAGGAAATCCTGGAAGAACAAAAGCAATCTCTCTAGATTCCCGATCGGGGTACCTTTCTCCTCCTCTCAACCTGTATACTGACAGGCAGAGTTTCCAGAAAGAATATCTATGAGTTTTGATTCCACCGCGCACCTGAAGCAACATATTTCTCTCCTCGATGAGCAAATTGCAGATCTGCAATCCGTTGCGGACCCAGAACTCCTCGAACTCGCACAAGAAGAAATTGCCCAACTCCAAGAACAAAAAACTGAGCTCGAGAAAACCATTCGATCCATTGAGTCGAGTGGGCCCGCCGAGGTGCAGCACACCAACTGTATCGTAGAAATTCGAGGCGGGGCCGGTGGAGACGAAGCAAAACTCTGGGGCGAAGACCTCATGATGATGTACCTTCGCTTCGCTGAACTGAAACGTCTCAAGGTTGAGCCAATGGACAGTGGTGTTGTGAAGTTTATTGGGAAAAATGCCTATACTCTCTTGCGATTTGAGTCTGGAGTGCATCGGGTGCAACGCGTCCCAAGCACCGAGGCCTCTGGTCGAATTCACACCTCTACTGCCTCTGTGGCGGTCCTACCGGTGGTAAGCGAGAAAGTCATCGAGATCCGTCCGGAAGACCTGGAATGGACCTTCTCACGCGCCGGTGGCGCTGGCGGGCAGAATGTGAACAAAGTAAACTCAGCCGTATTGTTGCGACATATCCCGTCCGGACTTTCCGCTCAAAGTCGCCAAGAGCGCACGCAGCAACAAAATCGTCTGATCGCTCTCGAGCTTTTACGTGGACAACTCTGGGAACAACAAGAAGAAGAACGACTCAAAGCTCTTGGCGAAGCACGAAGCGCTATTGGTCGGGCTCAACGCGCTGAAAAAATTCGCACGTACAACTTTCCCCAAAATCGTCTCACTGATCACCGAATTCCCCACTCTTGGTATGACCTGGATCGACGCCTCCTCGGCGATCTCGATGACGTCATTTCTCTCCTCCAACAATGGGAGCGTGGCGAAGTCGAAGGCGACGCCACTGACGCCGACTCTGATGAGTAACGTTTCAAAGTTGAATTGAGTCGTGATTAATCGTGATGAATACCGAGCAAATGCAATGAACCATGCTCAGCGAGAAATTCAGCGTGCTGTTGAGGCGGAATACCTTGCTCTTGCGCGTCTGCGGCAATAACTTCGTAACACAGCAGAATATCTCCATACTGAACGCTTGTTTCGTCAGTCTCTAAGAAATTTGGAGTCGGTTGTTCTGGATCGTGCATCACGAATGTGAGTACATCAGTTGAACCTTGGTGATGCTTAAAGTTTTGATTCAGCTGAATCATTTCTAATTCGTTCACTACACGCACGCCAATCTGGGCGACCGTGATGCCATGAATTAAAAACGTTTTGGAAATGGCGTGTTCTACCCCACGTTCCTCTAGAGGAAAATCATGCGGATTCTCAAAGAACACTTCGATCATGTGTCGAAAATTACTGACCCATGCGGCGGCGCATCATGCGACGCTCAGCCTTGAGTTTTCGCTCCAGCTCCTTGGCAGCTTCCTTCTTGAGGACGGCTGGTGGCTTGTGGTAGCGACGATCTCGAACAAAAGTGACGATATCATCAAACTGCAGAAGTTTCTTGAACTTCTTGATCATGTTGTTGTTGTCATCACCCTTCTGGGCTTTTACGATAATTGGCATAGGGAGGAATTATAACACACTCTTGAGAAACCATACAAGAAAATCTGATTTTCGCTTGATTCTGTTGTGTGAAAATTTCTCTGGGAAACACAAACATCACCACTTTACAAGTGATGATGCTTGGTTCACCGGATGTACAGTTGCTACTATAGCAAAGTTTCGGGTTTGGTACAGGTGAAAAATTTGCCCCTATCAGGTTCTATAACTCACTACTTGGCTGAAAGAAAATAGAGCTATAGGCCTAAAGGTCAAACCTTCCACATTAGTATGCCTGCGCAAAAAGCCACCGACGCTTTGCCGGTGCCCCGGTCATCACGTCAAAACCTTCTGACTCTGACTCATCCAGTGGCACACAACGTGTCGTTGCCTTGGTAAGTTCCTTTATCTTGGCTTCGGTCTCTGGATTTTCGTCCCAATACGCTCGGATAAAGCCTTTGTGATTCTGCATGACTTCCTGAAATTCATCGAATGTCGCTACATCTCGAGTATTCTGCTCTACTCGCTTTTTGGCGCGTGCAAACAAATCCTCCTGAATCCACTCCAACAACTGTGGCACACCGGTTTCAAGACTTTCTACTTTCAATACCCGCTTCTCGCGCAAGTGTCGCACCGCGAACTGAATCTCGGCGGCGGCCATCTCGCGCGCTCCCAATTCCAACCGCAGCGGAATTCCCCGCAGCTCGGCGTCATTAATTCGGTACCCAAGTGACAGTTTTTCGCGCGCGTCCACCTCGACGCGTACGCCTTGCGCACGCAGGCGCGCAGCAATGCTGTGCGCGTACTCCACCAAGCGGAAGTCATCACTGCGCACCGGCAGAATACTCACTTGAATCGGAGCAATCTTTGGTGGCAACACCAAACCATGATCATCACTGTGCGTAAGGATCAAGCCACCAATTGTTCGCGTCGACAAACCAAAACTCGTTTGCCACCCATACTCGGTTTCGCCATTTTGATCCTGAAACTTAATGTCAAAGGCCTTGGCGAAATTCTGTCCAAGATCATGGCTTGTTCCAGCTTGCAAAGCCTTGCCATCAGGCATGAGTGCTTCGACGGTAGTGGTTTGGAAAGCGCCAGCAAATTTCTCTGCTTCGCTCTTCACTCCTTTCACCACCGGAATAGCCAAAACGTCTTGTAACACAGCAGCGTAGGCATCCAATGCATTGAGTACCATTCGCTGAGCCTCTTCATGTGTGGCATGTACAGAGTGTGTTTCCTGCCAAAGGAATTCTGTTGTTCTGAGGAAAAAATGAGTTCTCTTTTCCCACCGAACCACGTTGTTCCATTGGTTCATGATAAGAGGCAAATCGCGGTACGACTGAATCCACTTACTGTACATGTCGTACATGATGGTTTCAGAGGTTGGTCGCACAGCCAAAGGCTCTTCAAGTTGCTCTCCACCCGCATGTGTGACGATCGCAAGTTCTGGAGCAAATCCTTCAACGTGCTCTGCTTCGCGCTGCAAAAAACTCATTGGAATAAACATTGGGAAATACGCATTCTGACTCCCCAACTCCTTGAGACGAGCATCCAGGTCTCGCTGAATGCCTTCCCAAATAGCGTACCCGTATGGCTTGATGACCATACAGCCGCGGACCGGAGAGTAATCAGCCAATCCAGCCTGCAAAATAAGATCGGTATACCAGGCTGCTGCGTCTTCTGAGCGCTTGCGAAGGCGATTTTTTTGATTTTGTTGGTTTTTCTGAGAATTTTCAGACATACTTTTACTCCTTTTTTTAAAATAATTTTCCACCAATTATTGCTTGTGGTTTATCGGGTGTAATCAGAACACACTCACCATTTTGGTCTGGAACACCAAGTGTAAGCACTTCAGAAATAAATGGCCCAATTTGCCGTGGAGGAAAATTCACCACACCTAAAACCAATTTCCCAATCAATTCATCTTGCGAATAGTATTTGGTAATCTGTGCGCTCGACTTTTTGATGCCAATCTCTGCTCCAAAATTAATAGTCAGTTGATATGCCGGCTTTCGTGCTTCTGGAAAATCTGAAACCTGTTCAATCTTCCCTACACGAATATCCAATTCTTCAAAATTTTGATAGGTTGCCATAATTCTTTTTCTTCCATTTTTTGACGAAAAAAATCCGCCCGCGTCGAAAAATTCCTGAGAATTCTCGACAAGGACGGTGCGAACCGTGGTACCACCTTGCTTTTTCTGTTGTTCACCGAAGTGAAACAGAACTTCATTGATCGCGATATCGGGCGAAACCGAACGTGTTAGCAAGCCCTCACACTGTGAATGCGGGACCGGGACCACGCTTGTTCCCTTTCGGCCAGGCAGATGGGAGCTGCCGGTGTCGGTGTACGACAAAACAGTAACTGCAGTATAGCATACAGAATACCAGAAAAATTAAAGGGGAAACCTTATCGGAACAATCCCCACACGTCGCTCAAACTCACAACGACGAACAACCCTAGCAAGAACATCATTCCACCGGCATTGGCGCGCATTTCCCAACGTAAGCGCCGCTCTCTGCCAAGTATTGGCTCGAGCAGTAAGAAAATTGAACGACCGCCATCCAAAACTGGAATTGGAAGGAGATTCATAATAGCTAAATTCAAAGAAATAATACCCAGCCAATTGACAGAACCCTGCCAACCATCCTGAAGAATTCCAGACTTATATGTTTCTTCAAAAATACCAATCGGCCCCTTCAGGTCTGTTGGAACAGTACCTTTGGTAAAAATGCCACCGAGCATATTCCCCAGAGAAGTAAGAATCAGCTGAGTCATGCGAAGCGAGTCTTGCAAACCAACAATCGTTCCACGAATTGGCATCTGCCACCATTCGTAGAAAACATAATCTACGCCAGGAGACAGCTGTACGCCCATGCGACCAGCGGTCCCAGCTGGTCGCAGTGAAAGCTCTTCGATCATCTGATCACCAGAGCGATCAAGCGTTACAAACAATGTATCACTAGGAATTTCGCGAATTCCTTCTATAAAACTCGTGACATCGGTCACCGGCTGAACAGATTCTGCGGTCTCACCAAAGCCAATAAGTTGATCCCCTACTTGCAACTCAGCGTTCCCAGCAGGGCTGTTCTGCTCCACTCCAGCAATGTAAACGGTATTGTTCTGAATCTCCGGGATGCCGGTTGAAGAATACAGCAGAGAAAAACACAGAATTGCAAATAAGAAATTCACAAATACTCCAGCCAACAGAATAATCAAACGAGCCCAAATGGGTTTGAATCGAAACGCTTGTGCATCAGTCACACCATCGGTTTGTTGTACTTCATTGAGCTGTTCAATCGTCTCACTATCATCTCCAAAAAGACGAACATACCCGCCAATTGGTATTGAATTGAGTACAAAAGGGGTATCCCACCAAGTAAACAACTTTTTTATGCGGGGGGGAAATCCAACAGCAAACTCTTCGACGTGTACACCCAAAAACTTCGCTGCCAAAAAGTGACCCAACTCATGAATCACAATTAAAACCGATAACAGAATTAATGTCCAAAAAATGGTGAGTGGCAGAACAAAGAATGAAAACATACAACCCACCAATGCAGTTACAGCTGCATTAACTCCTGCTCTTTTTTCTCGGCTAAGCCGTTGACTGTTTCCATAGCGGCATCGACTTCCTTTTGCAGGACCTCGATCTCGCGCTTGATGTCGTCCTCACTGACTCCAGCCTCACCTTTGTCTGCTTCGATCAGCTCTTTTACTTCAGTACGAACGTTTCGGAGCGAAACCTTGGTCTCTTCGAGTTTTTCTTTGACCATCTTCACGAGTTGCTGACGGCGCTCTTGAGTCAGAGGGGGAATCACAATGTGCAACAGATTGTCTTTGACTACTGGGCTACTGCCAATTTCACTGGCCACCAAAGAAAGCGAACGCTCTACGTCTTTCAATACACCTTTGTCATATGGCTGAATGACCAATAATGTTGAGTCTGCGGCAGTGATTGAAGCCAATTCCTTGAGTGCCATGCGCATCCCACCATAAGCATCGACTTGAATCATGACGTTCTCCACCAAAGACGGCTGGGCTCGACCAGTACGAATTTGTCGGAGCTGATCAGTAAAACGCTCGATAACTGTCTGACTATTTTGAACAAATACACTCACGGATTGACTCCTTTTTTCGATATTCTGTCTCTTATTGTACAATGTCCAGGTGGTAATCCAAATTCGTAATCTGTTTTCCTTTTTATTCGGACTGGCATGGCGCAGTGTCAGCGATACGAATGTGTATCTTCGTGCCCCACTCTTGCCTGGGAGAATTCTTGTTTTCTATACATTCCTCTGCGCTTTGCTGATTGCAGGTGGACACAGTCTTGTATTTTGGTTTACTGACGCTCGTCAAATCGAAACCCAAGCACTCCAAATCTGGAACGAGCTCGAAACCACGTGGCCCGCTGATCTTGAGTTTTCGTATCGGCAAGGTGTCTGGGACTCCACCCTCACAGAACCTTTTGTTGTTTCGTATCCTGGTGAATTCCCACAACAAAGTGGTTGGCCGAGCGAATTCATCACGATTATTCCAGAAGAATCTAACGAAATACAAACAAAAAGCCTCTTTACTCTTCGCACAGAAACCCTCACCGTTCAATCCGCTGGGGAAAATCAACAGACTTTTCTCTGGAGTGACCTACTACAAAATGAAGAAATTCTCCTCAATCAAAGTATTGTACACAATGCCACACCTCAGGTAGAAATACTCACCCGCTTCGGGCTGCAACAAATGGCGCTCTTTGTCTTCTTGTGGCGGGCTTTTGGTGTTTGGTTCCTTCGACTTCTTGGACTGTTTCTCTACTCTTGGTTGGCGCAAGTACTCTGGACGTTTCGTGGGCGAAACTTGAACTTTGGTTCCGTCTACAAAATGGGGCTCATTTTGCTCCCAGTGACTGAGCTCCTCACCCTGCTCTGGAAGGTTCTCTTACCCGCCAACGAGCCATTTTTCTCGTTTTGGTGGGTCTGGCTCCTGCTGATGGGAACGGTGATCATTACTGCCCCACGAAAAAGCGCATAAAAAAAGCGCCCCATTTCTGGAGCGCTTTTCTTTTGTTGTCTGTATTTATATTCGAACAACTCGCATCTCACCAACAGTGATGTTCTCACCAACCTTAGCAGTCAGTGTCTTGATCAGGTCACTGATCTTTAGTTTGCCATCACGAATGTATTCTTGATCGAGCAATTCTTCCACAGTTTCTGGATTCATGCTGGCAGCTTGCATCGCTACTTCGCGAGCGAGCTGTTGGAACTCTTCGTTGCGAGCCACGAAATCGGTTTCGCACAAAAGAGTAACCAAAGCAGCAACCTTACCAGTGCTATGGACGTATGAACCAACAAAACCTTCTTTGGTTTCGCGATCAGACTTCTTCGCAGCGCGGACAAGACCACGATCAAACACGATCTTCTTGGCTTTGTCGTAGTTGCCTTCAGCTTCTTCCAAAGCTTTCTTGGCTTCCATTACACCAGCGCCAGTTTCTTCACGCAGTTTCTTGATATCTTCCATTGAGGCAGCCATGGGTTCTCCTTACTTCTTTGCCTGCAGTTTTTTGCCTTCGGCGTATGCCTGTGCCACCATGCTGGTTAAGAGCTTGATGGAAGAAACAGCATCGTCGTTTCCAGGAATTACAATATCAGCAAGTTCAGGATTTCCATTACTGTCGATCACAGCAAGCACTGGAACATTCATGATTTTTGCTTCTTTGGCAGCAACTTCTTCTTCGTTAATGTCGATGACAAATAAGGCATCTGGAACTCGCTTGAGTTCAGCCACACCACCGAAGAAACGCTCCAGACGGTCAATGTCCTTCTGGATTTGCATGCGCTCGTACTTGGTGTAGTGATCAAATTTACCAGTAGCCAACCCACTCTTCAGTCGGTTCATTTTGTCGATAGATTTGAAAACTTGTTCCCAGTTCGTTAAGAAACCACCCATCCAGCGAGTTGCGATGTACATGGCACTGGCTTCTTCTGCAGCGGCTTTTACCACTTCTTGGGCTTGACGCTTAGTACCAACAAAAACAAGGTTTTTACCGGCTTTTCCAAGCTCATATGCGGTTTGCATAGCGGCTTCTAACTGTTCACCAGTTTTGACCAAGTCAAAAATATGCACGCCGTCGCGCTCGTCAAAAATGAAGTCTCGCATCTTAGGATTCCAGCGATGTGCCTGGTGGCCAAAGTGAACGCCCGCTTCGAGCAGTTCCTTTAAATCGATATTTGTCGTGTATGACATAGCTCCTTTTCCTCCTCCCCGAGTCTGGACCGTCGTGATCTTCACGAATCGGCAGGATGCCGCGACCGGGTGTTAATTTTGTTTCGAACCGTTATTGTATCAGAAAAAATTGAACAAACAAGGTTTTTTAAGGATGCAGAATGCTAATTCTCCCCTGCCAATCGCGCCGCACTCTGCAACAAGCATGCTCGAGTCACTGGACCAACGCCACCTGGCACGGGAGTAAACCACTCTGCTTTCTGCTGAGCCTCCCCAGTAAATTCAGCGTGTGGAGCGCCAACATCAACTAACCAAGCATTTTGTTTTATACACTCGGCTCCAACAAGATTTTGTTTCCCGGTGGCCGAGACAATCACGTCAAATTCTGGCAAAACCACTGAAAGGTCTTCTTGCGAAGAAATAAGACGATTCTCCACTCCCAGAATACTTAAACCGGCAGCGGTGGGACGACCAACGATCTGTGACCGCCCAATAACCGCAACATTTTTGGAACGAAGAATCTCGATCGATCCTGCCAGAGAAAAGAGAATTTCAATGACGGCGGCCGCCGTGGCTGGGAGGAGAATGTTGCGCACCGTTGCTTCCGGCGGCCGCATTCTTGCCAACACTTGTTGCGCATGACGCTCTACACTCGCCAACTGTTCTGGGCCAAGACCGTCAACATCTTTTTCTGGCGCAATGGTCTCACTCACTCTGCCCCACCAAGCGTCAAAGTCCGATTGTGTTCCACCGGTAAATTCTTGAAACTGCGCACTGGTTGGCTTTTGAACGAGGACACCATGAATAGCTGAATTTTTGTTCGCCCCTACAACCGCTCGGACCCATGTTTCCACCGGATCACCAATCGATAACGCTTGTGTGGTGTAACGAATTCCATGTGCTTCGGCATCTCGCTGTTTCAGCTTGGTGTATAACACACTGGCTTCGTCTTCGTACGGAAAAATAGAGTGCAGCGTTACCGGCAGCAAAGCACTCTGCTGTCGCTGTGCCACAACGTTGTCCACATCGGACAAAATCTGTTGAGCAAAGGCACGACCATTAAATTGCATGCCCATATTGTCTCACGCGTTAGACTTCGTCAGCCAAGAGACTTCGAATACGAGAAATATTTTCAGCGTCAGGGCCATTTCCATCGAGTCCTGGAGCTTCCGTGATGAGTGGAACAGACTGCAACTGAGGGTGATGCAGGACACTCAGTAAATCTACTCTTGGAATGTTCCCTTCGCCAATATTGGCATGGCGATCACGTCCAGAACCCAAGGTGTCTCGAGAATCATTCAGGTGAATACACCGGAGCGAGTCCCACAAAGAATACTCTTCGAGAGCTGTAAAAAGGTTTTTTCCTTCAACATTCTCTGTGGTATATCCAGCTGCCCAGCCGTGACACGTGTCATAACACCAGCCAAGATTCGGATGATCAACTGCATCAAGGAGCCAACGAATTTCTGCTAAATCTGAACAAAGTTTGCCTTTTTGACCAGCAGAGTTCTCTATCAAAAATGGAACGGGAGAATCAATCGTTTGTAAAAAACTGCGCAGTCCAGTGGCTACTTGCTCTCGCACTGCTTCCCACCCACGACCTTGGTGCGAACCTAAGTGCACCACCACACCTGCGCAGTCAAAATACTTCCCCATGTGGAAATCGTATTCTAGTGCTTTCCAGGATTTTGCCACGGACTCGGGTGAATCACTGGCCATATTCACTAAGTACAAAGCGTGAACAAAAATTGGAGCTATGCCGGCTTGGGCGGCCGCCGCTTGAAGCGCTTTACCACGTTCTGGGTCGACCGGCGGCCGCCCCCAAGTTCGTGGAGAACCAGTAAAAATCTGGAGCGCAGTGGCCTCAATTTCTACAGCTTTGGTCACGGCGTTTGGGTATCCTCCAGCTGCTGAAAGGTGTCCACCAACCGCTCGTACCGGACTCATGTTCGTGCCTCGAGCTCAATTGGAAACTGTGCACAGAGCGCTTCTACTTCGGTACGAATTGCGTGCAACTCTGCAGATGACTTTGCCCACTTCTTGGCAGCAGATATGACCGCGCGTCGCTCCTCTTTGGTGCTTTCTGGAGTCAGCGCAAACTGTCTCGTAAGCTCTGCGACGCGCGCAACCCAACCGGCAATTAACTGCATCTCTGCTTCTTTCATGCCGCGAGTGGTGAGCGAAGGCGTGCCAAGACGCACACCAGACGGATAAAACGGCGGAAACGGATCATTTGGCACTGTATTTTTATTCGCCACAATTCCAGCTTGCGCCAGCGCAAAAGCCATTTGTGTGCCTCCGCCCCAGTCACTCAAGTCCAAGATCATCAAGTGTGTTTCGGTTCCGTCTCCTACTAATTTGAGACTTGCTGCTTTGAGTCCATCCGCCAAAGCTCGAGCATTCGTGCGAATCTGTGTGGCATACTGTTGAAATTCAGGTGTACTCGCCTGCTCTAAAGCCATGGCAATACCAGCGGTTGTGTTATTGTGCGGACCACCCTGCAAGCCAGGGAATACCGCCTTGTCTATTTTGGCTGCCAGTTCTGGATCGCGATCTAAGCCTTTTTGCGTCACCAAAATCATCGCTCCCCGCGGACCACGAAGGGTCTTGTGTGTGGTGGTCATGACAACGTGAGCATACGGAACCGGATCTGGGTGTTCTCCAGCCACGACCAACCCAGCTACGTGCGAAATATCAGCCACTAACCACGCTCCAACTTCGTCGGCAATTTCGGCAAAGACGGAAAAATCAAGTTCAAATGGATAAGCCGTGTTCCCAATAATAATCATCTGGGGTTTTTCCTGTTGTGCGAGTGTACGCAACGCGGCAATATCTATACGAGCGCGATTGTCAAGACCAAACTGCACGGTCTTGTAAAAAGTGCCACCAAAAGTGACCTTGGGATGACCATGCGTCAAATGCCCACCACTGCTCAGTTGCAACCCGAGCATGGTGTCACCAGGCTGTAACAGCGCCATCTGGATAGCCGAGTTCGCTGGACTGCCACTATATGGCTGCACATTTACATTGGGAACGCCAAAGAGTTTCTTGGCCAACTCCTGCGCCGCAGTCTCTACTTGGTCCACAACTTCATTGCCTTCGTAGTACCGCTTGCCAGCGTATCCTTCGGAGTATTTATTCATGAAGCAGGAGCCAACGAGCGCCATCACTTCTGGAGACGTGTAGTTCTCCGAAGGAATCATCTGCAGCGTTCGCTGCTGACGATCTTGTTCTTGGCGGAGGAGGTCAAATAATTGGCTCATAGATTTCTATTTCTCCTCGCACATTTTTCTTTTTACGACTTCGTCCCAGAGAGCTTCTTCAATTTGTTCAATTGTTCGACTGGCGTCGACAGTAATCCAACGATCTCGAGTATCTTTCTTGGCCACAGATAAGTAGGCTGAACGCACCTTTTGGTGGAAATCGAGTGCTTCCATGTCAAGCCGGTCCATTTTCTTGCCGCCTTCGGTTTCTGCTTCGAGACGTCGGCGCTCAAGCCCAATTTCTGGGTCGAGATCGAGCAAGAAGGTGACATCTGGGAATGTTTTGTCGGTAGAAATATCATTGAGTTGCTCAATCAGATCCTCCCCAAATCCGCGAACAATTCCCTGATACACCACAGACGAGTCACGCGTACGGTCCATTAAAACAATTTTGCCAGCTTCTAAACTTGGGATCACCACTTCACGATACAACTGCGCCCGCGCGGCCTGAAACAAGAGCACTTCCGTGGTGTACGCAATACCGATATTCTTTGACGACAACACAACATTGCGAATTTCTTCAGAAATTGGCGTGCCACCTGGCTCACGGAGGGCGACTACTTCGCGACCGCAAGCGTAAAAATGGTCACGCATGCGCTTAATCTGCACGGTCTTCCCGCCACCTTCTCCGCCCTCAAAAGAAATGAGTTTTCCGGTTCGTGGTTTTGCAGACTTGGTGGTTGTGGGCATAAGAGTTCCTTTTTATTTCTATAGTATTCTCTGGTTGGTTTAGCGTAGCACGGGGAAGACTGAAATTGGAGCCAACACTTTCTCTCTGATTGGCAAGCGTATTTTTTGCTCTGCAGATTAAGGAAGAGGAAGTTCTAAAGCAGAACCTTTTCTGCTAACTGGCAAACCATAAAAATACTCATTCCCAAATATATCTCTCCATTCCTGCTTGCAGTTTTTTACAATTGTCTTGATTTCCCCTCTGTCTCGCTGAAACTGCCTCGCAGGATACTTCACCATATTGCGAGCCATTTTTTCGAGCAGGGCATCTTCCGGATTTTGGACACAAACACAGAGCGCCTTCCAGGCTGCTAAAATAATTTCCCAAGCATGGTGAGAAATTTCAGCATGGAGCTTGGGTCTTGATTCGACGCCAACGTTTTCAGTGTCTTCCAGCTGTTTCACTTTTTTCGTGATGAGATCTGAAAGTACCTGAATTCTAGTGAGCGTATTTTGATAACTCTGCTCGTGGGCTGGCTTCCATTTTTGCCCTGATAATTCCCAAGGAGACTGCTCTCTGCGTAAAGATTCTGGAAGATTTTTTCGAGAAAAAGACTGTAATGCTTGCCACAATTTTTCAGGTTGGAATGATGATTCTGAAGCCCCAAGAGTTGATTCTTCCAGGATCCGAAAGGCAAATATAATTACGTCACTCAACTCTTGTTGACGATAATCGGCTATTGGAAAAGCATCAATTGTCTTTGATTTTTGATCTGGGGTAACAAAACATTCATCAATTTCCCCATGCAAGAACCTCGACAGGTTCAAAAGGGAATCGCTTTCAGCCATCACCGGTCGTGCCTTGTAAAACTCTGAATGCTGCTGCAAAAAAAGCGCAAATCGCTCGAATCGTGGCGAAAGCCTCGCTCGCCCCATCCGTTCTACTGATTTTCTCGGCATGCTCCCCTACTTCTTCTGCGAGGTCTTTCTGAGACCCGCATGGATAACAGTAGGCATGTTTACAACAGTTTGCAACCGCAAAAAATGAGGAAATTCCTCATTTTGAAAACAAGCTATTTACCAGTACTTCCGAACCCACCGCGGTCAGTATTTCCAAGTTGAGTCACTTCTATCAAATCAGGTTTGGCATACGGCAGAATGAGCATTTGAACAATTCGCTCCCCTTTTTCTACTACCACCTCCTGAGTACTAAAATTATACAAAGCAGCCTGATATTCATCTGTATCTCCGCTAAAATCCGCGTCTCCAACTCCAACGCCATTGGCCAGCATTAGACTTTTTTTGTGGAGAGAGCTTCGAGCTGCAAGCATCGCCCAGTGTTGGGGGGGCAGCTGAATCGCAACGTTCAGAGGCACACGAACAACGGTTTGAGCAGGAATGGCAATGGTTTCTCTACTATATAAATCCAGCGCCACACTTCCAGCGGTCTGATACGCAGGAAGTGGTAAAGAGGTATCAAATCGCTTTATTTTGAGCTGCATTACTTCCCTTTCTTGGTTTCGAAGTCTTTCCAAATGCGCGAGGCTGTGGGAGTGTCCTGATGCTGATATTTGGCATTGGTTCCATAGGGAATCGTAGCCGGTGTTTTCAGTTCTAAGATAGCAAGTTGAGCAATTCGCATTCCCGCATAGAGTTTAATTGGAAGATTACTAATATTACTCATTTCCAGCGTTAAATATCCGCTAAATCCGGGTTTTATGAGCGAGGCTGTGGCATGAACAATCAACCCAATTCGGCCTAAACTGGAACGTCCTTCTAAAATTCCACCCACTTTGTGGGACAGTGTGACAATCTCCGCGGTGCTTCCAAGCACAAACTCACCAGGGTGAATAACGAACGAATCATCACTTGGATCCGCTTCGACCGCGTGAGTGACGTCAAATTCTTGCTTTACATCGATGTGCGTCATCGAAGTATTATGGAACGTACGAAATTGGCGGTGCAGAGTGAGGTCAATGGTTGCTCCAGAAACGTGCTCTGACACAAATGGTTGCACCGAAATATCTCCCGCTGCTTGCGCTGCGAGTATGTCGTGATCGGAGTACATGGACATTGCCTATCCTTCTTGAGTTTGTTCGCTATTCTTCTCTTCGTTTTCTGGCTTTGGTTTGTTCCAAGAAGCAAAGTCACAGTCTGGGTAACGAGAACATCCATAGAATGGGCGACCCTTTTTACTGCGCTTGAGCACGACGTCACCTTCGTTACATTTTGGACAGACCATGTCAATCTTCTGTAAGAATGGTTCGGTATACTTACATTCTGGATAGCGACAACACGCCACAAACTTTCCAAATCGACCTGTACGAATCACTAATTCACCATGAGTCGCTTCACGCATTGCTTGACGTAAGTCCGTTGAGGTTCCTGTCATGCCTGAGAGCGTTTTCTTCTGTTCAACCAGTTTCTCGAAGTCAGCTTCTGGAACACCACATTCAGGACAGGTTTTATTGAGTGGCTCCACTGGCACTGGCATGCGCTCGGCGGTCTCTTCTACGGCTGCCAACTTTTCGGAAAACGGACCAAAGAAGTCCTTCATGACCAACTGCCACTCTTTCTCGCCGAGCGCGATGGCGTCGAGGTCATTTTCGAGCTTTGCCGTAAAATCGTAGTCTACAACCGCGGCGAAGTTTGTTTTTAAGAAATCAATAACAGTGCGCCCAACAGCCGTAGCCATAAACGCTTTGTTTTGGCGTTCCACGTAGCCTCGGTCTTCGATCACCGAAATAATTGAAGCGTACGTACTCGGTCGACCAATTCCTCGCTTTTCCAACTCTTTCACCAGCGAAGCGTCGTTGTAACGTGGAGGTGGCTGTGTGAATTTCTGCTCAGCTTGCCAGTCTTTGTACGTCAGTGGGGCATTCTTTTCAACTGCTGGCAAAATAACGTCATCTCCTTGTGGGAACAGCGCTGTCCAACCCGCGTGCTTAATGATAGAACCGCTCAAACGTGCCAGTAAATTTTTCGCGCCATTTTCTCCGTGCACAACAATAGTCGTGAGGTCTGACACGGCTTCGTTCATTTGACTGGCGATGAAACGACGGAAAATAAGGTCATACAGGCGAGCATGGGCAGAAGTAATTTTTCCGTTTTCTTCGATTCCTGGCTTTGGCTCGGTGGGGCGAATCGCTTCGTGCGCCTCTTGAGCATTCTTACTTTTGGCAGCGAAGCGATTCGCCCCTGCTGGCAAGAAGTCTTTTCCAAAAGTTTCAGTAATGTAGGAACGCGCCATCTCTAAAGATTGCTCAGACAAATTCGTCGAGTCAGTACGGTGATAGGTGATTAAACCTTCTTCGTACAGTTGTTGAGCGAGCTGCATCGTGCGCTTAGCACTCATTCCCAGCCGTGTTGAGGCTTGCTGTTGCAAAGTAGACGTTGTAAATGGAGCCAGCGATTTTCGTTTCCGCTGCTTTTTTTCGACTGATTGAATTGTATAGGTGGCTTTTGGCGCCCAGTCATGAACAGCGGTAACATGTTCTTCTTTGGTGGGCTTGTACTCTTCCCCATTCACTTGAATGACTCGAGCAATAAGTTCATCTCCCTGAGACGTAGTCGTCGTAAGATCAACTTCCCAATACTCTTCTGGCACAAACTGTTCGATCTCAATTTCTCGCTCCACAATCATTCTCAAAGCCACTGACTGTACACGACCGGCCGAAAGACCACGTCGAACTTTTTTCCAAAGTAGAGGTGAAAGTTTATACCCCACCAAACGATCCAGCACTCGACGCGCCTGCTGGGCATCAACCAAGTCAATATTAATTTTCTTGGGATGAGCAATCGCTTCTGTAACGGCGTGCTTGGTAATTTCGTGGAAAACCGCTCGCTTGGCTTTTTTCTGCAACTCTTTGTCTTCCCAAGACTGCAACACATGCCAAGCGATCGCCTCACCTTCGCGGTCAGGGTCAGAAGCCAGATAAATGACATCGGCTTTTTTGGCGAGCGTTTTCAGCTTTTTAATTGTTTCAGCCGATCCGCGAATGGTGGCGTATTCCGGCTCAAAGTTATTCTCTACATCGACACCAAGCGTACTCTTCGGTAAATCACGCACGTGTCCACGAGAGGCTTCCACTGCATAGGATTTGCCTAAAAATTGGCCTAATTTCTTGGCTTTGGTTGGTGACTCGACAATAACAAGATTCATATATGTGTAGGTATTCTATCCGAAATTCGGTGGTTTCTATACTAAGACAAACTACGACTGTATCATACCTGAAACTCGGATAACACCGAGCTCCACTTCTATTTTTCTTTTATTTTCGAGAGAAAAAACGGCTGAACGAACATTTTTTGAGTTAATTTTTTTATTATTTTTCAGTCCTGAAATAACATCTCCAATCCGCGCAATTCCTCCACTTTCTCTTAAAAATTCGATTACCGCCTCTTCTTCTAATGGAAGTTTATGAGCAAAATCACTTTTACTCAGTTGTTCCAATCCGAAAATATCGAGTATTGGTTCAGCATCAATCAGTGGCGTGGCACCCTGCTCCAAGAGCCACATGGCACCACGAGCGTTGGGACTCTGCATGGGTGGTAAAACCACAAATACTTCTTTTCCGAGTTCATTGGCAATTCGAGCTGTAATAAGTGAACCACTTTTTTCAGCGGCTTCTACAACCAGCACCGCCTGTGACAACTGAGCTAACACATGATTGCGAACTGGAAATCTCCATTTTTCAGGTGGATCATTTGGTGGAAAGGGAGAAATTATCATTGCTTTCCTTCCAACATATTTTTGTACTGTTTCAGGAATGAAATCTAAACCACATCCAAGAACAATACATGTTTCTCCACCAGCATCTAGAACCGCGGTATGAGCGCATTGATCTATTCCATACGCGCCCCCAGATACAATTAGTATCTCAGGATCTGCAACCAAACACTCGGTTATTATCTGCTGTGTCGCCTGACGACCATACGCAGTGGAACGACGAGACCCAACGACAGTCAAAACTTTTTCTGGAAATTGTTGCCATGGTTGTGTCGACCAAAGCACTGTCGGAGAATGTTCAAATGCTCGTAAAACAGATGGATACTGTGGATCAACCAAAGTGACAACAAACCACGTATCATCCAAGTTTTCTGAGCGCTTGATCTGTTTTTCTAACGCCGAAAAAAATTGAGACCAAGCTGTATTCCTCCACCACACAGAACTTGCGCCTGAGACCGGAACCCAATCATGTATTCTTTTCCTGCCCTCTTCCCATCCAACTGACTGCCACCAACCAAGCAGGAATCGTTGTTGATCAGGAGGCCAACGCCATTGAGTGGTGAGAAACCACAGTAGAAATCTCCATTGCATGCCGCAACTCTACACAGGAAAACAAACAAAACTCTTACTGTTGTACTTCCTCATCAGCAGAATCAATATTCAACAAAAGATAATCCGCTACTGCGCGAGCAATTGGAGCAGCATCCCGGGAACCTTCTTTATACAATTGAGTGTCATCTGACTCCACCATCACGGTAATGACATACTCAGCCAAAAAATCATCCTGCAGAGAAGATCTTCTCGGGGCAGAACTTACCGCGGCAGTGAACCAACCATGCGTGGGTCTATACCCTCGCGAATCAGCCGCGCCAAACTCTGCGGTACCAGTTTTACAAAGAACATCATAAGGAGAAGTAAAGAATGGATATCCTGTTCCACCAGGAGCACACGCTTCATGTAAACCTTGCTCGACAGCGCTCCAAGTAGAGGGCTGTAAAGAAATCTCCTGGCAAGAAACTCTCGAATCGGCCAAAACGTGGAGAGTACATTTTCGTCCTCGCGTAGCAACCGTATTCATCATGACTTGCACTTGAGCAGGTGTGACAAGCACATCTCCTTGACCAATACCCATATGAAATGTGTTCCCGAGATACCATCGCTCGCCAAAAAATTGCTGTTTCCACGCCGGGGTGGGGACAATACCAATCTGCTCTCTTTGGCCTTCAAATCCCGTCACCGCTCCATAGCCAAACCAAGTGGCAAACTCAGCTAAAGAGTCCGGACCTATCCATTCTGCTAAGCGATAAAAGAAAATATCATTACTCCGACCAAGCGCTCGTACCACGTTTACTAAACCTTCAACTCTTCCGTACTGGCGCCAATACCAATTTTGGTAAGTAAACTCTCCCACAGTCAAAACACCTTGATCATCGACGGTGGTTGTAGAAGTAATTGCCCCTCGCTCTAATCCTGCTAAGGCAGTTACAACTTTAAATACTGATCCTGGCGGATAGGCACCATTGGTAACTCGAAACAGCATTGGGCTGTACTCGTCTTGAAGAGCGGCAACGAGATTTTTTGACACATTGCTTCCCCATTGATCAGATTCGTCGCGAAGTTCGCCATCATCGATATGAGAATTAGGATAAATCGGCAGAAAACTTGGAGTACTTACCGCGGCTAATACTTCTCCTCGCGGAGTACTCACAATTACTGCTCCCCGCTGCTCTCCGAGCGCCTCGAAAGCCACCCGTGACAGTTCTGCATCGAGCGTAAGTGTTACATTGGTTCCTTCTTTCGGCTCTCTTTCTGCTAAGACACGATGAGCTTGACCACGAGCACTGCGTTCATACCACACTTCTCCATCAAAACCAGATAAATCAGTGTTGGAAAACCGTTCAATACCTGCCTCACCCACGACTCGATCGGTCGTTAATCTTCCGCCAGAAACATACCCCAAAACATGTGACAAAATCGGACCATAGGGATACTCTCTGCGATACACTTTCTTTACGGTAGCCGGACTGGTGGCTTGCAAGGAAATGGCATCTTCCGTAGATATAAATCGTTCGCGAACTCGCTTTGTTTCGTCTACATACGTTTCCACAAACTGAATTCTATTCCCGGCTAGTACCTTTCCAGCTGTATCAAAAATAAGACCCCGAGGTGCCTGGACCGCCACACGCTGACGCCTATTTCCTTCGGCCTGAACTCTCCAAACTTCTCCTCGAAAAGACTGTAACCAAAAGAGTCGAATCACCGCGATGCCACATAAAAGAATCAAAAAAGATCGGAGCCAGAACGAAGAAGAAAACAACTGTTTACGAAACGAAAATCGCGCGCTGTCTCGCTCACGTCCAATTCGAATGGAACGGAGATACTTCATGTCGCCTCACCTCCAAACAAACTCCAGATCAAAAAAAGAAGACCAATCAAAATATTTAACTCTAACGAAATCATTGGTTGGAACCACCACATTGCTGCGAACCAAAACAGTAACAATGCTAATTGAGCCAAAATCCTCGACCGAATTACCTGAGTTTCTTGCCAATACACACTCGCCGTAATAGTTGAACACAGGGCAAGCGCGAGACCAAAACTCCATCCAGCAAGCACCGCTAAATGAGCTGAGAGCAACAAAACACAGCACCACTGTAACCAACCAGGAAGAAGTCTTGGCGAAATTTGTAAAAATATCCACACCAAAATCAAGGTGCCCCACCAAAGACTCCAAGGGACAAGACTCAACGCCACACTCAGAACTGCGAACAAAATAATCAGCGGTTTATACACCAAAAAACGTTGTACAACTGATTGTATTGGAGAACTTATTGCTGACATGTCTCTCCTTCACCAATTGGAACATACACCTCTGCCAATGAAGTCGCTGTCCTTGGCAAAAAAACAGTCCCTCGTACTTCTCCAAAAGCAGGAAAATCCTCAAGTGTATTCACACTCCCTACAAGCAAATTACGAGGGATGCGTTCGGTTCCCGCAGTCAAGATTACCTCAGATGGTTGCACTTCACTTGGCCAACGCAGGTGAGAAATACTTGGCTCATTATGAGTCGCTGTTACCAGCGCAATAGCAGAGGAAGTGCCCACTCGAACCGGAAGACTCCATCCAGCGGTGTCCCAACTTTGTACCGTACTAAAGTATGAGTAGGTGTCTTGAATGGTTCCTACATACACGCCTTCTTTGGTAACGACTGGATCTCCAGATGCTACTCCATGACGACAACCAGCCTGAACTTGCCACGAACCGGAAACACCTTCCCAAGTTGTTGACTGCCAATTTTCAGGGTGGAAACTGCCTGAAAAACTGTTGTTCTCATTCAATAATTGATTGCTCTGAATGAATTCCGTAAGGCGCGCCAGCTCAACACTTTGCTGCAAACGCTCTGACTCAAGCTCTGCTATTCGAGAAAGCACTCTCTGCCTCCGCTCTGTCCAAGAAATCACATCTTGTTTCTGAGTTTGCACAAATGCCACAAAAGACACACCTGGAAAAGCACTCAAGCGCGCAATATCCCAAATTCCTCGAGCAGCAGAAGCTTGTTCGATCAAGAGAAGGAAAACACTCAAGAGTAAAAACGAGCCATACACTCCCCATCGTTGCCACCGAGTTTGCAAGGTGTTAGAAAGTGCGGCCGCGGATTTCGGCATACAACGGATCCTTCGCTACTTTCCAAGAAATATGAGTGACTGATTCTGCCAATTCTATCCAAGCTCGCAAGCTCGCTCCTCCACCAACCACAAAACTTTGACTGACTGCCAACTGAGCCGCTGTTTCCGGAGGAATATCCTGTTGAAATTTTTGCCACGCCTGTGACAATGCTTGCGCCCATGAATCCTGCACTTGCTGCAATGTTGTTTTGCTCAGTGGTTCCAAAATGGGTTTTTGCTGCGCGATATCAAACGCTGGGTGTCTGACACTCCATAAAAGATCAAAGAGTGTGGCGTGAGAATACTGTCGCTGTGTAATATTTTTCTCTGTTTGCACCAATTCATCTATCACTGCGGCCAAACCAAGATTGGGAAATGATCGTGACACCATGGGGGTACCATCGACCCACACGCTCCAGCGACTTGAACTTGCGCCCCAATCCCAAATCAAAGTTTGCTTTCCACTTTCCATCAAGTCAGAAAAATTAAAACGTTGGACGCGGGGCCACCACCAGCCAGATTCTGCTAACGTCCGCTCAATCCAAGAAATATGGAGCTGAGAAACCGTAACTGGAACTCCCCAAGCAACGCGCTGAGTGGTGGCCCCAACTTGAGGTTCGGAACGTAATACTTCTCCCAACTGAACCAACAAAGCACGGAGAATAACACGATCCTGAATTTCATCACCATACCAAGGTCGCACACACACAACTCCTTCTGGAGCGCGTCCTTCAAGTGCTGCCGCCTCTTCAAACCAAGCAATCGGCTCTCCAGTTTGCACATCGACAGCGACAATTGACGGCAACTCCAAAATGAGACCCTGTTTTTGGTGCCATACACGAATCCAACCAGAACCAAGACCGACGAGTATTTCTGACGGTCCAAGCAAACTCTGAGTTGCGTTTGAGTTCTGCCGAAGTGTCTTCAACAATGCCATGTCTCCATTGTATCTGGTTCTTGAGTTTGATACTGTAGAGGAATGCGCTCACTCCTGCGCTTCTGGTATCACTGTCTATTTTTGTTCACTCCGTTTTTATTCACCGCAATAAATGACGAGCTTTTCGAGTTCAATAAAATGCTCTTTGTGTACGCCATTTCTGTGTTGATTGCTGCCACGTGGATACTCTTGAGCATTCAAGAAAAAAAGATACTGTGGCGAAATCATTTCTTGTTGCCGTTCATGGCAGTATTTTTACTCAGTCAAATCCTTTCAACAGTTTTTTCCATTCACATCCCAACCAGTCTTCATGGATACTACTCTCGATTCCATGGCGGCCTGCTCTCGAGTGTGGCCTATCTGGTACTGCTTCAGGCCGCCATTTCTCTCCTGCGAAAAAAAGATGTGCGCCCGCTAATCCGTAGCATATTGGTCGCCGCTCTTGGTGTCTGTCTCTGGGCAATCCCTGAGCACTTTGGAGTGTCTCCCAGCTGTTTCTTGATATCTGGAGAGTGGAACGTTCAGTGCTGGAAACAAGATGTTCAAAGCCGAGTGTTCGCCAGTTTTGGCCAGCCAAACTGGTTGGCCGCGTACTTACTTGTAACAATTCCACTTGGAATGTGGTTCTGGCTCACACAACCAATCAGTACAAAAAACTCACTTTCTTGGAAAAATATCTGGCAGCAATACTGGCCACTGGTTGGAGTCCTGCTCGGTGGTTGTGCCTTGGCGTTTACTCGTTCTCGCTCTGGCTCCCTTGGACTTTTAGTTGGAATGGGAACTTTTGCTTTCCTCCTGCTTTTTTGGAAATACCAACGAGAGTCACTTTTTTCCTGGACAAAAAATTCTCTGAAGCAAACGTTCCTCGGAGTTTCGGCCATACTGGTGCCAATTCTGCTGTTTGGATTCTATACCTGGAAAGGACTCGAAAACGAACTGAAGTCCTCCAAAACTGAGACAGAACAAACAGAAATTCTCCAAGGCACACAGCTCGATACGGGTGGCACCGACTCTGGAAAAATTCGTATGATCGTGTGGGAAGGCGCCATACATGTGTGGAAGCGTTATCCAATACTTGGTTCTGGTGTAGAAACATTTGCGTATAGCTACTATCAAGATCGCCCTCGCGAACACAATGACGTTTCTGAATGGGACTTCCTCTACAATAAAGCCCACAATGAGTTTTTGAATTTTCTTGCTACTACGGGAATTTTTGGACTTTTATCGTACTTAGCTTTTCTCTCTGCCTGGATGGTTCATGCATTCTGGTATGGAATTTTTCTGAATAGGAAATCATTCAAATTAGCTGCTGCCGCCAGCGCCCTCATCGCTGCCAGCGCTGGTTTGGCTGCCAGTAATTTTCTCGGTTTTTCTACCGTTTTCACCGGTCTGCTCTTTTTCCTGTTGCCGGCATTTTGGATTTTGGTGTTTACCGATTCTCAAACCGAAACTGAGCCAGAACTTCGGTCTCCCCCACTTTCTGTCCTGCAGTGGACTGGAGTGGCGTTCACTCTCCTCGTATCAGTCTGGATTCTCAGTTTGATTTGGCAGACATGGAATCAAGACCGAGTACTCGCTATAAGCAAAGCAGCCTTAAATATGAATCAAGGACAACTTGCCTACACCACAGCGGTACAACTGACGGAAAGAAATCCAAACCAACCGCTGTTTTGGGAACAAAGATCTCTCACTATGGCACGACTCGCACTCGGTATGGCTGATCAAGACGCCACGCTCGCTGCCCAGCTCGCGAACGATGCTGACCTCTCATCGCAAACCATGCTGCAGTTAAATCCTCGTCATGTAAATTTCTGGAAAAGCCGAGTGAGAATCCTCCTTTTCTTGGCTGCATTCGATGAGAGTTTCTACAACGACACTCGATCAACCTTACAACAAGCCCGAGAGCTCGCTCCTACGGACGCCAAACTTGTCTACAATCTTGGACTCGTAGAACAAACTCTGGGAAATGTCGAGACGGCTCGTGCTCTTTTCGAGGAAGCTCTCCAACTTCGACCAAACTATATTGAAGCCCAAGAAAGCCTGGATTCACTGTAGAAAAAGAGCCAAACAAGCAAGAATGAAGTACAATACCTCTCGTGTCATCTCTACTTATCGCTCCACATCCAACACTGCGCACCAAGGCTGCTGAAGTCACCGAGCTCACGGAAGAAATTCAGCAAACAATTGAAACGCTGCAAAAAACACTCCGTGAATCCGTCGATCCACCGGGTGTCGGTTTGGCAGCTCCACAAGTAAATGCACGTTGGCGCATTTTTGCGACACAACTCGACCAAGACGCTCACGCCCGAAACCCGATTCGAATTTTAGTAAATCCAGTGGTTCTTGATCGCGCAGACAAACTCATTCTTGGGAGCAATCCTCGTCGCCCGGATTTAGAAGGCTGTCTTTCTATTCCGGATCTCTATGCACCTGTTCTGCGCCACGAGTGGATCACAGTCCAATGGACCACACTGAATTGGCAAAACGAGTTGGCGGAAGAACATACCGAGACCTTTTTTGATTTTTCCGCTCGGGTACTACAACACGAGCTTGATCACTTGGATGGAATTCTCTTTACCGATCATGTTCGAGAACAAAATCAACCACTCTACCAAGTTTCTGGCGAAGAACTTGAAGAAGTTTCAATTGAAATAGCCAAAGATTTGTAAAAATATGAATTCAAAATTTACTCTTGCCATTTGTGGAACAACAGAGCGTACAGTTCAGTGCGCTGAGGCTCTCCGAACCGCTCATTTGCAAGAGGAAAACGTTAAGTTTGAGATTGGTTGGGTAGTCACGCCTCCTCCAAAACCAGTCGGAAGAAAAAAAACACTCACTCCTTCTCCACTAGAAGACTGGGCGCGCGAGCACAACATTCCTGTGCTCCATGTAGAAAAAAAGCTCAGTGAAATTCAAAGCGATATTCTTACTCACCACCAAGCGCGCCCAATCGACTACTTACTCGTCGTGGATTTTGGATACCTGGTGCCACCTTGGCTGCTCGAGCTCCCCAAAATCGCTCCTATCAATGTTCATCCATCAGATCTTCCAAAATGGAGAGGAAGTTCTCCTGCCCAGTTTTCCCTCCTGTACGGTGACGAAAAAACCGCCGTCTGCATTATGCGACTGGTATGGGAGCTTGATGCCGGACCAGTAATTCGCCGACTTCCTTTTACAGTCTCTCCGACCATGACTCAAGAGTCGTACTACAAAACAGCGTTTGAACTTGCGAGCGCTGAACTTGCTTCTACACTCATTGAATACGCCGCAAACCGAAACGAAACATCACAACCAGAACAATCCCCCACCCCAATTGCCGCACGCTTTACAAGAGAAGATGGTTTTGTGCCGTTCTCTTTTTTCTTAGAAGCAATTGGTTCCCAAAACTCTTCCTCCATACCAAGCCAAGCATTCTCTGCACTCATGGAATCCATTCGGGTTGATCAAAAGCTCCCAAGTGCTCAATTCCTGGATCGAATGGTCCGAGCACTCTCACCATGGCCTGGTGTCTGGACGACTGTGCCAGAACATAAAGGAAAAAATAATATACGTCTCAAAATTCTGAACGGGATGCTTCTGGGGAATATATATCAAGTTACAGCATGGCAATTTGAAGGCCAATCGCCACAAACAGGCACACTGTCGCTGTAAAAATTTCTCGAAAAAATGAGATTAGACCGCAACTTGCGTCACCTTTTTGTAGGTGCGCAGATCTGCATTACTCATGCGAATTGACTTCTTGACTCCGTCTTTCTCAACGGTGAGGACGCGCAAGTTATCAAGACGACGAGTTGGAACGCGATTCTTAGCATGAGAAACAGTGTGACCAAAACTAATACTTCGGCGAGATGGAACCAAAACATGAGTGCTTCCGGCAGCCAAAACTTCGGAGTTCTTGACCTTGTTAGTGTCGAGTGCGGACTGGTGTGCCACGCTGTTTTTCTTAACGATAGTGTAAATCTGAGCCATAGAGTGTGGATTATATCATATCTCTTCAGAGCAAACAGTACCGAGAATTTCCCCTCTCTCCTCAGCAAATAACGAAAGATGATACGATACAACCATGCTTATTTCGCTCCTCTTTTCAAATCCACTGGCGTTCGCCATTTTGGCCGGTTCGTTGGTGGTCTGTCTCACCATTCATGAATATGCCCACGCAGCCATGGCTGATCGACTCGGCGATCCAACTCCCCGGCTGCAAGGAAGAGTCACTCTCAATCCACTCGCCCACCTTGATCCACTCGGAACCATTCTCTTGCTTTTTGTGGGATTTGGTTGGGGAAAACCAGTTATGTTCGACCCATACAATTTGCAAAATGTCCGCCGAGACACACTACTTATTGCGCTGGCGGGTCCAGCCTCAAACATTCTTATGGCGTTTGTACTCTTGCTCGTCTCAGCACTGTGGCCAATTTCTGGAGTACTCGGGGTGGTAGTGAGTTTCTTAATCTCGATTAATATTCTTCTCGCCGCATTTAATCTGATTCCAATTCACCCGCTTGATGGAGGAAAAATTCTCGCCGGATTGCTCCCAGAGCGACTGGCTGATGAATTCGATGATATTCTCTATCGCTACGGATTTATTATCCTCATAATTCTTATCTTTCCACTGGCTGGGGGATCGCCAATCAGCGCTATTATTTCTCCCCTCACAGCGGGAATTGAGCACGTGTTGAGAAGTATCGTTCAAATGATCGTTGGAATGTTCTAGGCCTAAAGGTCGAACCTTCAAAATTGGAGCCTTCGTCGGGAATTGAACCCGAGACCTCGTTCTTACCAAGAACGCGCTCTACCCCTGAGCTACGAAGGCGATTTGGCTATTATACCAGCTCGATTTTATTACGCGCGAACCGGTCCTAAAATCGGACCTCGTTGGTCGTCGCCTACGGCGATGAAGACCAGCGTTCGCACGAAATAAAATCTCGCTGCTAAAAAATAAAGAAGTTGAGCGCCCACCAGATGTTGAGGTCTCTCCCCTGGGTGAACCAGAGTGGGCGGACGGCGCGAGGCATTACTCCCGTGCACGGCTCCTCCCTTTTTGAAAGAGTATCGAGGAAATTTGATCCCCAACATCTTTGGTGGGCATACAATTATCCTAACATTGCACGAATCGAGTGGTCAACGTGGGCAAAATAAGGGGAGATCAAGCAATTTGCTTGATCTCCCCTGGAAATTCAAATTAAAAAGGAAGTAAACCCTACTCCAACGTCTTCAACCAAGCGCGCAGATCTGGACCGATCTTGTGTTCCAAGCCCATTTCCACCACAGTCTTGAGGTACTCAAGCACGTTTCCACAGTCATAGTACTTTCCATCAGCAATCGGGACCGCGTGAACGTGCTCACCACGCTCCCGCAATACATTGATCGCATCAATGTAGACCAATTCGCCTTCAGTACGACGGCGGTTAGCTTCTTCGATGGCTTCAAAAATATCAGGGTTGTACACCTGACCAGAAACGATCGCTAAGTCAGAAGGAGCTTTTGCTTTTCCTGGTTTTTCGATCAAGTCAGCGACACGAATCACGCCGTCGTCCATACGCTCGCCGGCAGCAAAGCCATAGCGATCGTAGTCAGCATCTTTATTCGCAGTAATTCCACCAAGAATAGTTGTGCCATATTTTTCGTATGCATCAATCAATTGACGGACACGACTACGTGGCTGGGCTTTAATAAAGTCGTCACCCCACAGCACGATAAATGGCTCGTCGCCAATCACTTCACGGGCGTTCAAAATAGGAGTGGCATTGCCTTTTGGACCTTTCTGACGCAAATAGTAAAAGTTCGCCATGGTGCTAATGCGCTGCACTTCTTCCAGGTATTCAAGTTTCCCGGCTCGCTCTAGCTCTGTTTCGAGCTCAAAGTTGTGGTCAAAATGATCCTCGATACTGCGCTTGTGATATCCGGTGACGATCACGATCTCGGAAATTCCAGCCTCAACCAATTCCTCCACGATGATCTGGATCACTGGCTTATCAACGATCGGCAGCATTTCTTTTGGCATCGCTTTCGTCTGAGGGAGAAAACGAGTTCCAAATCCTGCCGCCGGAATAACGGCTTTTCGAATCTTCTGTGGCATGTGTGTCCCTTTCTGGTGGACTCTGTTTACTTGACCAGGCAGAGAACCCCTCTTTCAAGGAAATTCTGACCGGCCCAGCGAACTGCTGTCAGCATCATTGTAGCAAATCCCTGTTTCTTCAAGAAAGCATTCAGAAAAAAAGAACATCTTTCCTCGACTTTGACTCGACTGTGATACAATACCTCTTCATGACATTTTCACAACTCATCACTGAGCTTAAGCTCTACCCCATGGGTGTCTGGCAAGAGTTGCGAAACGTGACTTGGCCTGGACCACGACAAGTGCTCCACGCTTCTCTCACGGTCGCGGTTATCGTCACGCTGGCCACAGTGATTGTTGGGTTGCTCGATGTCGCTTTTAGTCAAGCAATGTCATACCTACTGTAAACACAATTATTAAGGAACTCATGGCAGACGAACTGCAAACAACCAGCATCGCTACGACCCCAGCCGAAGATCTTCTGGCCGATAACCCGAGCCATATCATCATCAGCCAGGTGCCGGACAACGAGTGCGCTCAGCGCAAAGCGAAGTGGTACGTGCTGCACGTGTACTCTGGCCACGAGAACAAAGTTGGTCTCACCCTCAAGCAGCGCGCCGAGACCATGGGCTTGACCGACAATATTTACGAAGTCTTGATCCCAAGTCAAGAGAAAATTCAAATTCGTCGTGGAAACAAGCATCAAGTGCGCGAGCGAATTTTCCCTGGCTACATTATGGTTCGCATGAACCTGACCGACGAAGCGTGGCTCTGTGCTCGCACAACTGCGGGTGTCACTGGATTCGTTGGTGTGGGCAGTCAGCCTTCTCCACTCCCACCTCACGAAGTCGACGCCATTAAGAAATTCATGTCTCAAGGCGTGGCCAGTTACAAAGCAAACTTTACTATTGATGAAGCCGTTCGCATTGTCGACGGTCCATTTACCGATATGATCGGCTCTGTCTCGGCTATCGACGAAGAAAAAGGCCAAGTCACTGTGTTGGTTTCCATCTTCGGACGCGAGACCCCGGTTGAACTCGACTTCCTCCAAGTCAGTAAGCTCTAGAATCTCTAACAATTTACAGGCTGCTTCTTAGTCTGTAAAAATCTGCAAGTAGTCCTTGTAAACGTAGGTTTTCCCATAGACCTTGTTTTCATCGCGCTGCTCAAGAATACCAATCTCTATAAACTTATTGATTGTTTTGTATGCTGCCTGAATACTGTTTCCAGTCCAAAAAGCGACTTTTTTGGCGTCTACTATCGGCAGTCGATACAAATTTTGCAAAAGCGTCACTCCGGTTGATGCTCCCTTCCCCAGAGAGTGAATTTTGCTCATGTCTCTTTCGCGCAAATCCATAATTTTATTCGATGTTTCAATTGCATCTTTGGCAATCTCGGCTATTCCCGTAAAGAAAAAAAGCACCCAAGGTTTAAGCGCACCTTTTGAGTGATATTCGTTCAAGAGGTCAAAATATTTTTCTCGTCTTTTTTCGTTACCACCAAAAAATTTCGATAAATATAAGACTGGCCGTTCGAGAACTTTCTCCTTGTAAAGATAAAACGTCACTAATAATCTTCCCGTGCGTCCATTTCCATCTTGGAAAGGATGAATCGTTTCAAACTGCGCATGAGCAAGAGCAATCTTCATGAGTGGATTAAAGTAATCACTGTATAAAAATTTTTCCCATTGATGTAAAGACTGATGCATTTCGTACGGTGGAGGTGGTACAAACTTTGCGTCATGGGGAGAACTGCCAGAAATCCAGTTCTGAGTTTTCCGAAACTCACCGGGTGTTTTGGATAAATACTTTGAGTCAGCAAGAAGAATTTTATGCGTTTCTTTCAGAAATCGGAGTGAAAGTGGAAGCTCTTCAATTCGCTTCAAACCATAATTCATTGCCTCAACATACGACTGAATGGTATCTACATCTTCTGGAAGATCTTCAATAATCTCCGCTTCGGCTTTTATACTATCGACCATGGTTGCTTTTGTCCCCTCAATATTACTCGAGAACGCTGCTTCTTTTCGAACATACATGTAGATAAAAAAGTCGAGATCTGGAAGCCGCTGCGTAATTCCGTCGAGCTTCGCTAAGTGATGGCCAGCCCAAAACTCACTTTCAGACACTTCTTTATCGAGAAGAAGATCTGAAATATCTGGAGGAAAATCATTCGGAATAAATGACAGATACCCTTCTGGCTGTGTAACAAGCTTTCCTATCAACATACTTTAAATCTCACAACTTAATTTAAACCAAAATAGCATTATGGTTTAAATTTGTCAATAACATTTAAACTCAAAATGAAATTATGAGGATATTTGTGCATTTTGTGCATAATTATGCTATAATTAATTCACTTCGAGTTGGAAACAGCTGCGAAGGAGCGAAAAGCGACCCAATCTTGTGTGTTTCAACGCCAATGCGTTTGTAGTCGTTTTTCCTCAAAAATTTGAAAGAAAAGACAGTAAAGGTACCTATGGCAAAAGCCGTTAAAGTGGTTCTGAAAATTAACCTGAAAGCTGGCGCAGCGAACCCGGCTCCTCCAGTCGGTCCTATTTTGGGACAAGCTGGTATTAACATCATGGAGTTCTGTAAGCAGTACAACGACGCCACCAAAGAAATGCGCGGTGAAGTCGTTCCTGCCGAAATTACCGTGTTTGAAGACAGTAGTTTCAAGTTCGTCCTGAAGAAAGCTCCAGTATCAGCCATGATCATGAAGGCACTCGGAAAAGAAAAAGGTGCTGGTCACCAAATTAACGAAACCATTGGTACCCTTTCCTCTGCTCAACTGCGCGAAATCGCAGAAGCCAAGATGGAAGATCTCAATGCCAACGACGTAGAGGCTGCCATGCAAATGGTGCGCGGAACCGCTCGAAGCATGGGTGTAAAGACTGAATAAAATCGGATATAAAAGGAATTTATGGCAAACAACACCCCTGTTATTACTACCGACATGCTCGACGAGCTGAACCAAGTCATGAGTGAAGGCGGCCGCGAAGGCGCCCCGGCTGTGGAAGAAGAAGTCGTCGCTGCACCAGTCGCTGAAGTAGCTGCTCCAGTCAAACGCGAACGCAGCAAGCACTACGTTGCAGCTCGCAGTATGGTTGACCGCACAATTTCCTACGACGTCGCCGACGCTGTGGAATTGGTCAAGCGCACTTCGTACACCAAGTTTGACGGCACTATCACGCTGCATGTGAACCTCAAAAAGGATCTCAAGCCAGTTGATGTGGTCATGCCCTTCTCTACTGGAAAAACCGTTCGCGTCGCAGAAGTAACTGATGAAGTCATCTCCCAACTTGAAAACGGCTCGATCGAGTTTGACGTGCTGCTGGCAACTCCAGATACCATGAAGAAAATCGTCAAGTTTGCCCGCTTGCTCGGACCTCGTGGTTTGATGCCAAACCCAAAGAACGGAACCGTTACCACCGACCCAACCGCCAAGCGCGCTGAGTTGGAAAAGGGTTCTATCAACCTCAAGTCCGAAAAGAAGGCTCCACTCGTACACGTCCGCGTCGGCAAGCAAAAGCAAGCGACTCAAGAAGTTGTCGAGAACATCGAGACCATCTTGCGCACCATCGGCGCCAACAACATCCTCAAAGCCACCATCGCCCCAACTATGGGACCAGGTGTAAAGCTCAAGGTTGTGGTCGCGTAAGCGAACGTTTCTTTAATTGAAGCTTAAAACCCCGCCGCAAGGCGGGGTTTTTGGATGAAATCAATGCAAAATCTGTGTAACGCATTACACAAATCATCACAATGTGCTATACTACTCTCCTGTTCCACAGACAGCGCGCGCTTGGGGTTGCCCACAGCATAATGCGCCGAGGACGAAATACTTTTGAGCGTGTGCTCAAATATGACGAATTTTTCGTCGTTTCTTCCTTATTTCTGTTGAATATATAGAGCAAACATAAGATATAAAGAACCTAAAGGATTCGTATGCCTAGCGACAAGAAAGTCCAATCCGTCGCCGCGCTGCAAGAGAAGGCTCAGAAGGCAAAATCTGTCTTCTTTGCTAACTACGCCGGCATGAACGTTAAAGAACAGCAGGAACTGCGCCGCGAGATCAAAAAAGCAGGCGGTGAAGTGGTTATTGCCAAGAATCGTTTAGTCGATGTTGCCCTGGGACGCCCAGCTGGTTTAGCCGACAAAATGATCTCTCAGATCTTTACCCTCTTCTCTTACAACGACGAAGTGTCTGCATTGAAAGTGCTCGCCAAGTTTGCTGAC
Source organism: uncultured Pseudomonadales bacterium (assembly GCA_964519905.1). Taxonomy (GTDB): domain Bacteria; phylum Patescibacteriota; class Microgenomatia; order UBA1400; family UBA1396; genus CAZFLN01. The sequence continues at coordinate 60,768 of CAZFLN010000002.1, forward strand.
GACAACAAGAAACCAGTGATTCACGCTGGATTCTTCGAAGGCAAAGTCATGAACGAGGCAGAAGTTATCGCCCTTTCGAAGACTCCAGGAAAAGACGAACTCATTGCGACTGTGCTCCGCACTATCAAAGGTCCAGCCTATGGTCTGCGAAATGTGTTGGAAGCTGGTCCACGTAACCTGGTGTACGCTTTAAGTGCCATCAAATCCCAAAAAGAAAAAGGAAACTAAGGAGGAACTATGGCAGAGAATCTCTCTGAAAAGGTCCAAAAGATCGTTGATGCGGTCGCTGAGCTCTCACTGATGGAAGTGTCTGAGCTGGTAAGTGCGCTCGAAGAAAAATTCGGCGTCTCCGCTGCTCCAGTCATGATGGCTGGCGCTGCTCCTGCTGCAGCTGGTGCTGCTGCTGAAGAAAAGACTGAGTTTGACGTCGTGATGACCGACGGTGGTGCTAACAAAATTGGCGCTATCAAGGCTATCCGCACTCTCAAGCCAGAACTCGGTTTGGCTGAAGCCAAGAAGTTCGTCGAGTCTGCTCCACAGGTCGTTTTGGCCGGTGCTGACAAAGACGCTGCCGAAGCTGCCAAGAAAACCTTGGAAGAAGCTGGTGCAACCGTTGAGCTTAAATAAGCTCTTCGTTTCTTTTGAAACTAGAAACACCGCTCCGCAAGGAGCGGTGTTTTTTTGCCGATATCTGAGAGAAGAACACAATTGGACAACTCCGTCCTTGACATGATTGCACCATCTTTGTTACGCTGAGATACAGTTATCACTAAAAGAATACAGTACAGGAGCACCCTCGTGACCGATCAGCAATCAACATCCCCAGCCACCTCAAAAGATGGCGGATTAGACATTCAAAACTTACCGGAATTGCTGACTGTTCGTGAAGTAGCTGATCTGCTCCGCGTCTCACCGCTCACTATTAAGCGCTGGGGAAAGCGTGGAAAACTCCCTCCTATCCGCATTAATTCTCGAGGTGATCGACGCTATCGAAAAGAAGCTGTGCTCTGGATGCTCGGTATCGATCCAAACGAGCAAGTCTAAATGCTTGTCCTCTCAACTCTGTTGAAATAACACTCGCCACACAAATCGAGGCAACCAAATCTGACGCCGCCAACGGCCAGGTTCTTGCACCAAGCGGAACAACCACTCAAGTTTCCAGTACGTTACCCAGCTTGGCGGTGCTTGAAGTTTTCCAGAAAGCACATCGAACGCCCCACCCACAACCATAAGCACTCGAACGCCGGCTACTTGCAGCTTCTGTGCATTCTCAACACTCCATTGCTCTTGCTTTGGGGCGCCAAAACCAACAAAAATAACTTCTGGTTTCCATGAAGAAACTGTGTTCCAGAATTCATGATCTTCTTGTGTCGTGGGCTGATTCGCGTCCGAAAATCCGGGAATTCCAAGAATCTTCTTTCCTGTTGAATCAAATTTCTTTGCTGTCAGAGGCGCGGAATCAGCCAACCCACCTAACAAAAGAATTCGTGGGAGATTTTCTCTGCGTCTGCTCTCTGTATAGAAAAAAAGTATTTTTTCCAAAACACCTCTCCCGCTGACACGACTCACATCCAGTGAGCCAAGCCTCTGAGCAGCCCAAATTAATCCGTTTCCGTCCGGGAGAAATACATCGCCATGTTGCAAAGCGCGAAGAAAAGAAATATTCCGCTCCGCCAACTCAACTTGCTCCGGATTCGGAGTAAAAATAATCTGGAGCGTACTTCCTTGTGCCATCTCCACTATTGCAGCTGCAAAAAAATCTTCTGTCCCAGAATACAGACGTGGAATCAACCAACTCAACACAGACTGTTGCTTCTCTGCCGCAGACATTATTGCTCTCCTTGGACGATACTTCTCAGGCCAAGTGGAATGTTGCTCCAGGAGAAAAACGTCACGGGTGTTTGTAACACTTGCGCCCAGGCTCGAGATTGGCCTCGTGGAGCTTCTTCCGTAATCCAAATAATTCCATCCTGCGTAAAACTTGTGATGAACTCGGCGGGAGTTTTTTGCAAAAACTCCCGCCACACCAAGCTCAGCTCTTCCGGAGATGGTGTGGAATTCTGTTGCCAACGACGAGAATGCACATACTCAACTTGCACTTGTCCAAAGGCTAAAAGACACAAGAAAATATTTTCAGAGTCAGACCATCCAACCACGTATCCATGCGACGAGGTGTAGGGTAAACCAGCTGCTGCCGCCGCCGCGAGCGCCGGATGCCAAGCCTGAACATGACGGGCCCCAGCTCCAAACAACGCTCGTTGCCAGAGTTCTCGCATAAATGGCGAAGTGTGCGGCGCGAGGACAACATGAACCGATGGCTTAAGAAGAAATCGAGTGCCCAGAGCCTCCCAGATTATTGCGCGCAAAAGTAATCGCGCCGCAACTTCATCAGAAATACTCAAAGAAGTAAATGGAAGTAAAATTTTGGTTTTCTGCGTACCAGCATACTCAACTTCTCGAGCTTGAGCTCCATAGGCAATGACTTTATAGTCTGGATCAGAAACCAAAATTCGAGACGGAATCTGCAACACTCCACCGCGCAAGCTCGTGACATACACCGATTCTTCCATTGGCGTCAAAAAAACCGCGGTATTCCACCATTGCTGCAGTGCTGAGAGTCGCGAGCTCGTCATGAAGTGTCTTTCGTTTGTGACAGATACTCTTCTGTACTCTATAATCATACCTTGATATGACCAATCGTCGCGCTCGAATTGCTTGGACCGTATTTGCGATCGTTTCTATAACGATTGGTACGGCTGTGGCAATTGCTATTGCCCAGGGAGCCAGACCTTCTCGAAGTCAATTTGTGACTGAGCGAGGATTACTCGTTGCCAACTCTACTCCCAAAGGCGCTCGCGTTTTTGTTGATGGTCGATTTTTAACGGCCACCGACGATACAAACTCTGTTGATCCAGGTGAGTATGATGTCGAAATTGTACGAGAGGGATACTACCCTTGGAAAAAACGCCTTACGATTGAGAAACAGTTAGTAACACAAGCGAATGCCCTGCTCTTTCCCATGGCTCCCAGTTTGGCACCACTCACCTTTTCTGGCGCCACCAATCCTGTTCCTTCACCAGACGGACAACGCTTAGTAGTGCATACAGCTTCTGCCTCAACCGCAGCAAACAATGGCTACTACGTGCTTGATTTGTTCGATAATCCGCTCGCTTTCCAACGGGG
>CAZFLN010000002.1:63960-64764 GCA_964519905.1 uncultured Pseudomonadales bacterium
GTCCACGACAAATCATGCCAAACTCCGAGTACTTCCCACCAGAAACAACCGAAATTGTTTGGTCTCCAGATAGCTCACAGGTACTGTTCCTCTCTCCTCGGAAAGCTGTTTTGATAGACCCTTCTCGCTCAAACGATCCAGCTACGCTGCGAGACTCCACCTTTGACTTAGCCAATATTTTTAGCCAGTGGGAAGAAGAAATGTACAAACGTGACCGTCAACGCTTGGCCCTCTTCCCAGCACGAATTCAAGAAGTTGCCACGAGCAGTGCCGTGAACGTGTATTTTTCTCCTGATGAAGAAAAAATAATGTATACAGCCACCAAAGAATTTTCATTAGAAGATGGTTTGATCCCACAAAAACTTGCTTCCAGCACCCAACAGCAGGAAAGAATTACTCAAGTGGGTGGAATTTATATCTATGATCGTGATGAAGATCGTCAGTTCCGAGTTGGCAACGACGAATCCTGGCAAGAAACTTTCGAAGAAGAAACTGAATCCAGCGCTACCGCAGCTGCTACGGTAAATCGTACTCTCACAGTGAATCGTGCACAAATTGAAGAAGAATTAGCCTCAACAGCCGAGGTAACAGTGAAGGCAAAGAAACTCTTAGCCACTGATTTGGCAGAGAATCGACAACCCCTTTCCCTGACGGCTACCCCATCTGCCTTTACCCGCCTGCAAGATCTAGACTCTCCAGTCACTACCATCAGGAACTTCCGTACATACCATAGTCCACTCTTCTCTCATGGTCTCCAGTGGTTCCCGAACTCTCAACATGTAATTTCTCCAGAACAAACAAGCA
>CAZFLN010000002.1:64774-83814 GCA_964519905.1 uncultured Pseudomonadales bacterium
CATTCGCATAAAAGAATTCGACAACACAAACTCTGTGCAAATCTACGCTGGCCCATTTGCTGATAACTTTGTGTATCCTTGGCCGAATGGTTCCCGATTGATTATTCTTACAAACTTCCAATCAGAAGTTCCTGCGAACTTGTACACCATTGATCTCAAGTAACAAACTGCTCTGACCAATTCAGGGTATAATGCTCATAGCGTCCCGATAGTTCAACGGATAGAACAAGTGCCTCCTAAGCGCTAGATCCAGGTTCGATTCCCGGTCGGGACACTTCTGTTGTTCCCATTTTCTGTGGTTTCACCTAGGGTATAAAAGCAGAGCTCGGTCTCCCGAGCTCTGCTTCTTTTTTTGTTTGAATGAATTTACTTCTTCCAGCGATTGTACAAAATGGCATATGCCAACAAGACAATTGGAGTGACCACAAACAATCCTAGACCAAATGGAATCATTCCAATAATCATAAGGATGACAGAGATAACCATGAATCCAAATAAGGCCAACTTTCGACCTTCGGTCATAGCAGCACTCTTACTCATAGCTTCGCCAACACCGAGACCAGAATCGAGGGTCAGGATTGGAGCAAAACCATACTTCAGAGCCAGATAGATTCCAGGGATTATCAGGAAGATCATTCCGACCAAAACCAGCAATCCAACGACTAAACTCGTAATAAAGTACTGTACAAACGCACCAAAGTCGGCGGCTTGTTTAGCAATATCTGGAGCGCCTTGATTGCGAATCACTTTCAAAAATGCCCACAGTGCCAGCCACGTTCCATACGCAGTTACTAGGTTCCCAACAAAACTCAACCCGGGGACGCCTACAAATTCTGCAACGAATGAAACGGCCGTACCTGCCACAGCCACACCAGCAATCGGGAGCAGCACATCAGTTTTGGATGTGAAGAGTTGGATCGCTTCGGTGAATGTGCTCATGGCACCTTCGGCAGCACGAGTAATTTCTTTTTCGATTACAGCTGTGTTTTCAGATGCTGAATGTTCAGACATAGAAAATTCTCCTTTCAGAAAGCATAGCACAAATCGTGCTCAAAACGCAAAGAAATTCTCCTCTCTCCTCAGAAAAAACTCTTTTCTTCTCTTGATGGAGGTGTATACTCACGTTCTACGGGATGTAGCGCAGGTGGTAGCGCGCAGCGTTCGGGACGCTGAGGCCGCTGGTTCGAGTCCAGTCATCCCGACTCTTCCAAAAATCATCTGAGTTTTGCTACCATGGAAGCTCATGCCAAATCGTAAAAAAAAGTCACCGTCTTCCCGGCTTTCCGCTCGTCGCACAGCCATCTTTTTCCTGCTCATCAATACACTGGTGTGGGGAGCAGCACTCCCTTTCTCGAAACTTGGCCTGGAAGTGACCAGTGCGTTTTTCTTTTTGATGGGGCGATTTGCGGTTGCCGCCCTGTTTACACTTCCACTGCTTTTCTGGTTTTTGCGGCAACCGCAACAGCTCAAAAAGCACATTCCGCGCATTATTGCGCTCGAGTTTCTTGGGACAGTCGCCGCCCTCGGTCTGCTCTACACCGGACTGGATAAAACAACTTCGCTCGAAGCCAGTCTTATCACCACCACGACCCCAGTCTTTATAACCATTGGGGGAATCTTGTTCCTGCACGAAAAGCAAGAACGCTTTGAGTGGTTTGGCTTAGGTCTGGCTTTTTTGGGAACACTGTTGCTCGTGGCCGAACCAATGTTCAATGGACGCTGGCAGCAGGCAGAGTTTTCTTTCTTGGGGAACACACTTATTTTGTTTCAAAACATCGCCATTGCGGCGTATTATTTGCTGGCCAAAAAATTCTACACTGGAGTGCCAAAATTGTTTGTGGCGAGTGTCAGTTTTTGGGTAGGATTTGTGAGTTTTTCTCTCCTCAGTTTCTGGGAAGCCGGCTCTTGGTTTGCATTTACTTCCACCCTCGCTCGCGACTGGAGCAGTCCAGCAGTTTGGCTGGCTGTCGGGTACATGGGAGTCTTTGGATCGATTATCGGACTCACGGCCTACATTCAAGGGCAAGACGGCATAGAGGCCTCCGAGGCGAGCTTATTTACGTACTTGCAACCACTAGTCTCTATTCCTCTCGCTTGGCTGCTCTTTAGTGAACAAATTACTCCAGTCATGGCGGTTGCCGTGGCAATTATTTTTGGGGGAATCTTTGCATCAGAGTGGCGCAGACACACCAAACGATACAAAAAAACGCCCTCATCTTCGAAAAGATAGGGCGTTTTTTGTTTTTATTTTCACTTATTTGGCGTATTACGCGCGCTCATCTTCACTGTATACCAGGAAGTCCAGAGCACTTACGTAGGTGAACACTTCGTTTTCACCAAACAACAAAGCACGCTCTTTGACGGCGTTTTCTTCACTGTCAGAAGCATGGATCAAGTTGTTAGCACCAGACATAGCCAAGTCACCGCGAACAGAACCAAGTTCAGCCTCGCGACCCTTGGTAACACCAATCAAGTTGCGGATTGTAGAAACGGCATCGAGCCCTTCCCAAACCATAGCCACAATTGGTGTTTGCATCATGAATCCCTTGAGCTTTGGGAAAAATGGCTTATCTTTGTGGTGACCATACCATTCATCCAGAATAGAGTCATCCATCTTCATCATCTTGAGCGCGACGAGCTTGAGCCCTTTGCGTTCAAAACGAGTAATAATTTCTCCGATCACTCCACGTTGGAGGCCGTCTGGTTTAACGAGCACGAGAGATTGCTGCATCGTTTCCTTTCTTCCTGCTTTACCAGGTTATTTCTTCTGCTTTATGTGGACCAATGAGCGCAAAATACAGTTCATCTTGCTTGATTATATCGTGAGCGACAGCCTGGACTTGTTCCAGAGTGGTAGCTTTGATTCGAGCAATTACTTCTTCTTCCGTTTCTACCTCTCCGCGCAACAGCTGCTTCATGCCATACCAACTTGCCACAGACTGAGAATCTTCCAGCTCTAACCAAGTCTGACCAATAATGTTTTCTTTGGCGTCGTCGACCTCTTGCTGTGTAATAGGCTTACTGCCATCCACCAATGCTAAGAATTCTTGGCGCATGGCTTGAACTGCTTCGTTGACTCGACGAGGATCCACACCGGCCGATCCTGTTAAGATTCCTACGTCATGATAATGATCGTTGCTCGCCCGAACGTAGTAGCACAATCCACGCTTCTCTCGAATCTCGGTGAATAAACGAGAACTCATCGCTCCACCAAAAAGTGTGGTCAAAATGGACAGTGCGGAGCGACGATCATCATTTCGAGAAAACGTTGGGAAGCCCATGATGAAATGTGATTGCTCAGTCTTCTTGAACACAATATTTGATCTTTTTTCGCCGTACAAACCAGAGAGATACGCTTCTCTTGTGGCTGATTTTCGGTCTTCCCCACCCTTAGAAATGAGGGTATTAAGGTGTTCAGGGAGTTTTTTATCGGCAACGACGTCGGCATCGCCAGCGATCACAAACACTACGTTCTTAAATCCATACCAGGTGTTCATGTATGTAGAAAAATCCTCAGCTTTTAGCGAGGTAACAACCTCTTTGGTTCCAAGAATTGGATCAGACAGAGTATTCCCAGAGAAAACTAAGCGCTCGAAAATATCGTGCACGCTCCGCATGGGCATGTCTTCGTACATGTTTATCTCTTCCACGATCACGCCAGACTCGCGATCAATATCCTCTTGCCGCAACAACGGCGCGCAGAGCATATCGGTTACTACATCGAGTGCAATGTCGAGAGAGCGAGACGCGAGTTTTACATAATACCCAGTGTATTCCTTGCCAGTAAAAGCATTGAACTCTCCTCCGACTCGATCAATCGTGGCGGCTAAAACTTGCGGCGTTGGATAGTTCTTGGTTCCTTTAAAGACCATGTGCTCAAGAAAATGAGAAATTCCGGCCAAATTCTCCGGCTCATATCTTCGACCAGTGTTGACCAAGGCTAAAGCTGTTACACTTTTGACACCAGGCATTGGAACTTGCAGAACTGTCAGGCCATTAGCCAGCGTAGTAGGAATGAATTGCATAGCCTGTATTCTACCCTACTGTGAATCGAGAACGAATGAGACAATTAGTGTATAAAAATTATATTTAATAGAAATTAGTAGTAATAAATGATATGAAAAGCATCGAAAAGCATATAAACACATCTTTCATACTCAAATTTGTCATATTTTTGACTTTTTTTCTGCTTCCTACGCACTGGTTTTGGCACTTTTCCCCAAGTTGGGCGTATTGGAGTGGTATTCGAATGGAACCGTGGATTCCAAAAGTATTTGTGTCTACCCTCTTTGTTTTTCTTTTATGGATAGTTACAAGTGTTGAATTTTTGATTGGGCATGAAAAAAAACGACCTCGTGATTTCGCCAAAATCGGCCGTTCTGTACAGAAATGGGTGTTTGCCAATTGGAAACCTCTCGTTGTGGCGAGTATTTTTTTGAGTGTAAATATTGGATTTAGCCTGGTGCCACAGGTAAGTCTTGTATTTTGGATTCAAGTCTTCACCGGTCCAGCACTACTTTTAGCCTGGATCATTTTGTATGAAAAATCATATTCCCAGTGGATTTGGTCTGGGGTGTTTGCAGGAATATCTTGGCAAATCTTTCTTGGCTGGTGGCAGTATCTTGTACAGGAATCACTGGGAGGTTATTGGTTCACAGGTCAACCTGATTTTAAATCAATTTTTATTGTTACATCAGAATTTTATGGAAGCATAGTAAAGCTCCCATATGGATCAACTCCTCACCCAAATGTACTTGCTGCCTGGGTTGTCTTCGGAATTCTCATTTGTTGGAAAAAAATGAGTGATATTCCCTCGATATTGAAAATTATCTGGAGTATTGCGGCATTTTTGACCGTATTCTGGACTGAATCCTTAGCGGCTTGGGCAACACTTTTGATTCTTGGGGTGTGGTTTACTCCGGCAATTCAACAGAAATGGAAGAATCTTTTATTTTGGCCAGGAATCATACTCCTTTTGGTGGCGAGTACATTCGGAATTGTCTGGGCAGATACAATTTCTCAACAAAGATATACCAGTCTTTCTCGAAGAGCAGTGATGATTCAATCAGTACCTCGACTTATGCTCGAGAAACCTCTTGGTTGGGGGGCACTCCAACACCCGCTTGGTTACACTCCTCGAGAGAATCGAGAACTCCAAACTCTTGCTCGACACCCGGTTCACTCTGCGGGAATAGCCTGGCTCCTAGATACTGGAGTTTGGACAATTTTATTACTCTTCACTTTTTTTAATATTGTTCAAATAAAGTATTCTTTAAAAATACTCATTTTTTTACTCAGTATTCCGATTTTTAGCCTGGATCACTTTGGATACAGTACAATTGGTGGTCAATTTTTATTTATTCTATTTTATTATTTTGTTTCAAATGATTTTACACTTAAAAGGCCTAGAACAATTGATCTCTTGAGAAAAAATAAGCGGAGAAACATTTCCAATTCGAAGAGAAATGAAGCAAGAATACTTCAATAATTCTTGCTCTCGCACACTACGGTATATTTTGAAGCAACTTTTGAAGTCCCTCGTTAGCCTGGATGAAGGTATACCTCTTTCTGGACTCCAGAGTAAATGTCCCCAACTCGTCGGTACGAAGGACTTTTACGCCATTTTTTTCCAAATTTTCCAGAGGTAAAGGGTGTGGATGACCATATGAATTGCCCTTTCCAAGCGAAATCAGTCCTGTTTCGGGACGAATCTTGATAAGAAAATCATTACAAGATGACGATTTTGACCCATGATGCGATACTTTTAAAAACTGAACCTGGTTTAGCAGAGACAGGTCTGCGAGTGCTAATTCACCTGAACACCCTAGATCACCGAGTCCTAAAAACCCGAAACTTTCACCTTCAATAAAAACTGCCAATGATCGATTGTTTGGACTCTCCTCAAGCTTCTTGAGGAGAGGATGGAAAGTGTAGAAATCTTCTCCGGACAATACTCTGATTCTCAGCCCAGGAAGAACCAAGACCTCACCAGCCTGTACGAAACGAAAGTTCTGAGAAGCAATCAGATCCTCGACCCCAACCGCCTTACTCCCAAGACCGCTCCAGGGAATGCTCCACACTTCGCCAACAGAAAAAGACTGGAGGATAGATGGAACGCCCCCAATATGATCCATGTCCGAGTGAGTGAGAATCAACAAGTCAATTTTTTTGCTCCAAAATGGAAGTTTCTGAGTAAGACACTCTATAACGGCTGAATTTGGACCAGTGTCTATTAATACGACAAACTGACCGTGTTGAATAAGGATCGCGTCACCTTGCCCCACGTCACACATCGTTAGCCTGGTTGTAACTTGTGTCTTCGGAATGAAAACTACTTGAAGCAACAGCAGGACAGAAAAAATCAAAAAGAGCAGCAAAATCCAAATGCGTCCCATAATTTTCAACCCTTATTTTTTAACGAGTAATACAATTCACAAATTTCTGAATGAAAATTTTTTATCTTGGTTAGATTCGTTTTCAAGCGATTCAAAAATATCTCACTCTAGACTCATCAGCTCTCCCATCCCCACTCAAGTGCTTCACGATACCTTCCTCTACGATCCACAATTTTTTTTAGCTGAGAAAACAGACATGTACAAAGAATCAAGATCAGAGTAATTATTCCTACGAGAAGCGGCCAGGCTGCGACGGACTTCCAAATCGAAACAAAAATCATAAAAAATAGAGTAATGATTCTCTCTGTCACATCTTTTAGTGCAACCAAGTTGCTCTCCTTAAAAAAGAGAAAGAGAGCAAAGAGACACATATAAAGAGGCACCAATGGTTGTGAGAGAAGTGTTCCGTACACACCATTCGGTTGCCACTCACCAAAAACAAAATAAATGGGCACTGAGACGAAAATGAGAATGATTACCCCAGAAACGAGCATGTTATGCAAAGAATTATAGATTTTTGAAGTATGCGGAAAATACGGACTTTCCTTTTCACTAGAGTAAAAATTCTGTGAAATATACACCCCGTAAACAGCAATCCAAGAAAGCCAAAAGCCGAGTGAATCACGCCAATACGAAAAAATTGCAAGAATCCCTACCCAAAAGACCATCCACCAGATATGAATTGGCCGTCCCATGGCAAGCGATACCGATTGCCACAGAGCCATAAAACTCGCTCTCCAGAGAGAGCCACTCGCGCCGCTCAAGTTCCAGTACACACCAACCATCACCATGCACAAAAAAACGTGCGGCCAAAACCAAAACTGCAATGGAGCTAAAATACTCTGAAAAAGACCGATATTCGCCCCACTCGCTGCGGTAAGGTGAGAGACGCCTGCTGCACGAGCAGTAGTTCGCAACTCCTTTGAAAAGCCCTCGTCGTGACCAAACAAGAACCCCCACCCCAATGCCTGGGCGTCAAGCCAAATATTAAAATTCATATAAAAACCCAAATGTCTCTATTTTAATTATTGAATTTTTATCGAACAAATCATTGTTTTTAAAAATGAATAACAGTGTGTCAGAAAGCACGATGGGTTGTTTGCACCAGATATGGAGTTGAAAAGTGTTAAAAACCAGAGGACGGACACTTCTGCTTTCCGAAAGAAAATCATGTATTCGAGAACAAAAACAAACAACGAAATATGAGAAGTATTCGTAAATAAACATGTTAAACGAATATAATGCGTGAATATAAATACTCATAAAGAAAATACTTCTAAAACACTTTTTGCAAGGTTCTCTGAAAGTCCACTCCTCGAAAAAAAATCTTCCCTGGAAGAATATGGCTGCCCTTCTAAGATCTTGGTAGCTCGAGCGGTTCCAATTCCCGCAACAGACATAAGATCAGAGGAGCTCGCCATATTTACGTTTTTCTCCACTGATACGTTCGTATTATTCTTGAGATCAGCCGGATGAATAGAGATATCTTCCCCCTGGAAAGGCACATATACTTTCTCTTGATCTGCTACCCGCCTGGCTAAATTCAATGACTGGTGAATATATCTCTGATCTGCCTGAGAATGAAACCCTCCTGCCTGGAGAAAGACTTCTTGCAATCGAGAATCACCACTTACTTGATAAACACCAGGCTTTTCTACTGCTCCAGCAATCTCCACAAACGCGTGACCCTGAGTATTTTCCTGGAGTTCTGGAGAAAACTGCTGCCTCCAGGCTTCCTGCCAAGCATCTGAATGAGGCAAATACACTTGAGGAGTACTCTGAAAAACAACCTTATGAAGGCTAAAAATTGCTCCAGCCAGAGTAAAACTCCCGAGGATACTCGAGAGTATTCCGAGCAAGTACTGCGGAGAAAAAATCTTCCAGAGAGAAAAACTGGAACTGGTTGAAGAGAAATGCATGACTCTGAGTGAAACAGAGAATACGAACAAATCCCTTACAAGCCGACTACGAAATTCAGTATTTTTCCTGGTACAAAGATTGTTTTTCGAACGTCTTTTCCGTCTAACGCGCGCTGCACGCCTGCTTGCTCCTTGGCAAGAGACTCAAGCTTCGCTTGATCAGTGGATACATCTGTATCAACCTCTATCGCGGCACGTAGTTTGCCATTTACTTGGATCGCAACCGTCACTGTATCCTGAGAAAGATATTTCTCATCTGCTTGTGGCCAAGGAGATACATGAACAGAAGAAAAGTCGGAAACACCTTGCTTTGAACGTAAGTTTTGATACAAAGCCTCCGCCATGTATGGAGCAAATGGCGCCAACAGCTGCACAAATAACTGAGCGTCTGTCACAGACAATGTACTGCCCTTCCAAGCGTTCATCACCTCCATCAAACGAGCAATACAGGTGTTGTACTTTAATTCCGCTAAATCGGCAGAATTATCGCGAATAGCGCGGTGTAAGGCAGCTAATACGGAGCGATCACTCGAGTCACCATCCTCCACTGACATAACCTGCTGCCAGACTTTCTGCAACCACTTATGCATGGCGTGCATGCCAGAGTCACGGAAATCACCACCTTGGTCATACGGACCCAAGAACATGAGGTACGTTCGCAGAGCGTCCGCTCCATACTTCTCGATGTATTCATCTGGATTTACGACGTTGCCCTTAGACTTACTCATCTTGGCGCCGTCTTTGATTATCAAGCCATGCCCAAAGAGATATGGGAACGGTTCTTCAAAATCGAGGTATCCCCAATCTTTTAAGGCCATGGTAACGAATCGAGAATAGAGCAAATGCAACACGGCATGCTCTGCTCCACCGATGTAGGCGTCGACCGGGAACCATTGTGAGGACTTTACTCCATTTTCTTGTTGCCCACGAGCCGCAGAAAGAACCGGAAACGGCTCAGAGTTAGCATTTGCATGCCCAACACTTGGATAGCGTAAAAAGTACCAGGATGAGTCCAAGAACGTGTCGGAGACATCTGTCTCTCGAATAGCTTGACTTCCGCAACCTGGACACTCGACATGCTTCCAAGAATCTGGCGCGTTATCAAGCGGAGAGCTTCCGTCTCCTTGAGGTTGATACTCATCAAGGTGCGGGAGTAAAACTGGCAAACTTTCTTCAGAAACAACATGCCAACCAGGCATATCAGAACGCTCGCCAGAATGGTTATCTGCACAACTCTGACAAAAAACCATTGGAATCGGTGGTCCCCAGTATCGCTGTCGAGAAATCAGCCAATCGCGCAGGTGATAATTTTGACGCTGCTGAGCAAACCCAGAGTCGGTCATCCAAGCTTGTATGGCTTGCTTGCCTGCTCCAGTGGCAGATTGACCAGAAAAATCACTAGAATTTTCGAGCATTCCTTCTGGAGAAACGACTTGAATACTTGGCAGATTGTACTGGGTTGCAAACTCGGCATCCCGTTCATCATGTGCCGGCACTCCCATCACCGCCCCGGTCCCAACATCAGTGAGAACGTAATCTGCTACCCAAACAGGAATTTTTTCGCCTGTTGCTGGATTTACTACGTATGAACCAGTAAAAACGCCTGTTTTTTCGCGAGCAATTTTTCGTTCTTGTTCAGATTTATTCTTGGATTGAGCGACATATGCGTCGACCTCAACCTGCTTTTCTGGAGTGGCTAACCCTTCCACAGCTGGATGCTCTGGGGCTAACACTAAGTAAGTTGCCCCAAAAATTGTTTCCCAATACGTGGTCCAAACGGTAATTTTCTGAGAAGAATCAACAACAGTAAAGTCAATTTCCAGACCGTTTTTTCGACCGATCCAGTTCTGCTGTGCAGTAGTCACTTTGCTTGGCCACTTCAGGCCAGTGTGACTCTGTCCATGGACATCTGTCCAGGAATAATCAGCAATGTTATCCAAAAGTTGATCGGCGTACTCAGTAATTCGGAAGTACCAGCTCGACATTTCTCGGCGCTCAACAAGAGATTTGCAACGCTCACATTGTCCATTTTCTACTTGCTCATCCGCCAAAACGGTTTTACAAGAAGGACACCAGTTCACCAGAGCAACGTCTTTGTAGGCCAAACCATTTTTAAACATCTGGATAAACAGCCATTGGGTCCAACGATAGTACTCTGGATCGTATGTTTCCAAGCGGTTTTCCCAAGCAAAACCATCCCCAATCATTCCCAACTGGCGATAAAAATTCTCTTGGGAAATTTTCGCCTGCTCCTGAGGGTGACGACCAACTTTGATGGCATAGTTTTCAGAGTGAATTCCAAATCCGTCCAGACCAATAGGCTCAAAAACATCAAAACCTTGCATACGACGGAATCGACCATGCACATCGGCTCCAGTAAAGGCATACATATTTCCCACATGCAGCCCTTCGGCAGATGGATATGGGAACATCATCAAGTTGTAGTATGGTCGCTCTGCATTGTGAAAATCTGGCTGATACACTCGTTTTTCTCGCCAAAGCTCTCTATAGGCTTGCTCAATGGCTTTGGTATCAAAACTGGTAAAAACTGTGGACATAGCCATAGTATACAGGAAAAACGCTTTCCCAGGCAGAGAATTGATGTTCTACGGAAGTCTCGACGGCTGTGTATACTAAAACCATCATGCTGCCCATACTTGCCGGAATTCTTGGTACTTTTTTTACGATCATTTGGGTTTCGGTCCCAGAACTACAACCTTGGGGTCTCCAGGCAACAGCAGCGTTCTTTCTGCTCTACTTTGCCAGTACGCGATTTGCAGAGAAACAAACGTTGCG
Source organism: uncultured Pseudomonadales bacterium (assembly GCA_964519905.1). Taxonomy (GTDB): domain Bacteria; phylum Patescibacteriota; class Microgenomatia; order UBA1400; family UBA1396; genus CAZFLN01. Next base: position 75,885 of record CAZFLN010000002.1, read on the forward strand.
ATTCCTTCCACCTCGAGATACGCTCCATAGCATTTTCTTGACGGCTGGAGCAGGCATTTTAGTTGGCTCCACTGGCGGGACTCAGTCTCCATTTCTCTTGGTCTTACCCGTAACTGTCTTTTTCTGTACACTCACTCTCCCCTTGGGAGCGGTCTTGACACAAACACTCGGATTAAGCTTAATCTTGTGGATCACCCACTCTGGACATTGGAGCCAACTTGACGTAACAAAATTTTTACTCCTTCCCTTGCTCTTACCGATGATTATTCTTGCACGCCTGGAGATTGATCAATCTCGACACAGTCGACACGCCGAGTTCTTGGCAAATGAAAAACTGCAAAAACAAGCGCAAGATGCACTTCTGTTTCTTACGACCGTAGTTGGTCCTAAAATTCAAACTATTCAATTATTCCTCCAACAATCCAGTGAAAACAGGGAACAAGCTAACCAACAACTTGAGATACTACGACAAGACATTCGAGCCTTCTCACATGATCTGGAGGAGCATGGCTAAAAAAACAAAAACATACTTGCCAAAAACTAAAACCAGGCTTCCTCTCTGGCTTGTTTTATTTGCTGGACTCGGGCTTGGCTTGTATCAGGCTCAGAACAACCAAGTGCTGGCACTCGAAACCATGACTTCGCCAAATTATTCGATTCAAATGGGAAACTTCAATATTACGAGTGGTGAAAAATCGAGTAGCAGCTACACCATGACCGACACCGTCGGAGAGCTCACCCCTGGGCAGTTCGACAGCACTGGGTACACTGTTCTCTCTGGCTTCCAATATATTTATGCCCTTCCAGAATTTAGTTTTCGGATCTCAAAACTGAACATCGATCTCGGTACACTTGATCCAGGGAATTTTCATTCCGACAGTAACGAGCTCATCATCACGACCCGGTCCGCTGGTTATACCATTTTGGCCCAAGCACAACATCAACTCAGAACCCCTCAAAACTCTGAAATTGCCGCTACAACCTGCGATGTACTCTGCACTCTCAATTCAGCCAATCTCTGGGTCAATCCAGTGAATACGGGCTTTGGATACCGAGTGACTGGCCCGCATGCGAGTTCTGACTTTTCGCCAGCCAATACATTCCGACCGTTTGCCAGTGCAGCAAACAGTGAGCCTGCACAAACAATCGCTGCTCATAACACACTTGTTACCGACGAAATCCATACAGTTACCTATCAAGCCAGCATATCCGAAAGTCAACCTGCTGGTTCATATAGCACTGTTATAAATTTTACGGCTGTACCAAACTATTAATTTTATTATCGCTTATTTTGCGATTATAATAATTTTCCGAATTATTCTCCGATCTTAATTCGTGAAACAATATAAACGTGTCATCCAGAAGGATTTTACAAAACGCTTAAAGAATTTTGCGTAAAAAATAGTGAGCGCAATATTACTTCACAAAAACCGCATAATACACGAGCGGATATTAAAACGAGCCTTGCGGAAAAAAGAGGAAAACGCTACACTCTCCATAAGGAAAAAGCCTCGTCTATGCCCTGTAAGGTCAAGAACACCCTATCTTGCATGACAGAGTCTTCAAGTACAAGCCAAGAAAGAGATTGAATCTCCGTAAGAACCGAAACAGAAATGCCACCAATCTGCGATATTTGCGTATGATGCAATTTTTTTTCTCCATCTAAAATCAATAGCAATCGATCAATCTCTTTGCTTGCTTCCTCAAGACATGTATATGACTGTTGAGCCAGTACTGAGAAACGAGTATCTTGCCAGGAAATTAGTGACTGATCTCCCTCAGTGTGTAGAACCAACGTCTTCCCTTGCACTCTTTGAATTTGACGAATCAACATCTCTGGAACCGAGCCTGGAAGGGCCCAAATCCCTGGAAGAACACAAACTCCAGAGTATTCTTTTAACGCACCGCGAACAGTTGAAAGAGACTTTGGCATGACCTCAGAGAGATTCAAACCCAAGAGAGATATTGACTTATTCCCTTTTAAAAACATTTGAAATGCGGCAAAATCGGCTGATACACGATCACGCCCAGACTTGGTTAATCGAAAGACTGATCTCCCGGAAATTGCCCGCTTTTGCACCCAGCCTTTTGACTGCGCTTTGAGCATCGCTCCCCGCCAGGAACTGGCAGAGTACTCTGGCCTGAGCGAAGCAAAATCTTCATAACTCAATCCCACCTCAAATCTGGGTTCTCGATCATCGAGAAGCGACAAATATTGCCCACCGCTCAAGAGCCAAAGTGATTCCCGCAAGACGTTTTTCACTTTTCACCAACTTTCGGAAATAAATCGAAAATAAACTCCCCCTGGAAGCGGAAATAACTACAACTAAAAAGAGGCAATCCGACTATTCCAGAGGAAAACAGTGATGTTTTGTTTTTCATTACTGAATTTATAACATCAAAACAATTCACACGTCAACAAGCACCAGGGGAAAAGAACGACTGATGATATGTTTAATAACTTTTAGATACATATAAAATCTTGTGAAAAAACAAAAAAATCGTGCGAAAAAAAGTGTGACAAAAAGCCAGGGAAGAATTGCCTGGAAAATGATCAAGGTGTCGGTTTGCAGTCAGGCAGAAAGTCAGGTACGCTAGATCCTAAACAACACTCTAATTCTTTCTAATTTCAGACTAAAAACCAATAAACATGCACCTGCCCAATCTGCTCCATTCTCTGCGTGTTTCTGCGGTAGAAAATTACCGCAATTGGTTGTTGGATCAGGGCCTCAGTAAAAAAACGGTTGAAAACTATGTTTCGGATCTGCGTCGATGGGTAGCCTGGTTAGAAGAAAATCCAGAGGAAGTTTTTGAAGATTTATCTGTATCTGCAGAAAAGTACCTCGAGAGGCTTGCTGTCAGTCATCCGGCAACAACCGTACAACGTCGTTTTGCCGCTCTTCGCCGCTTTGCCGAACTCACGTCCAAGAACTCTGAATTGGGCTGGAAATTCCTTTCTCCGCTCTTTGCAACCTCAGTTCAACAACCTTCTGTCTGGACTGAGTGGGTTAATGCTTTTGGATTAGCACTCACAAGCGCTGGCTGCAATGAAGCTCAACGCCAAAATTTCCTTGGTGACGTGCAACTCTTTCTCGCTCGTTTCCAAAATCAAGACTTAGAGCAAATCCTGACAAAATACGAAGTTGCCCGGTACCTGAGGGAGTTGCGCCAGCGAGGTGCCAATACACAAAACCTCCAAGAAACCCAAAAAAGCCTCAAAGCCTTTGCCCAGTGGGCTACGGAGGCAGGCTACCTGCTCAACAATCCGTTTGGATCTTGGCTCTCACGAATTTTCCAGAGAAATACCTTCCAGCCAACTCAATTTTCTCCAAACCAAGATTCACTTACGGCTCTTCCTGTCTGGCAACGTTGGTACTCAGCATATATTCGATCCCCTTTGAGTACTGCGCTCCATGTCTTTGTACTGATGATCATGGCTTCTCTACTTTCTGTATTTGCCTATCAGCAATTCAGGCAGAATGTTGAAACACCATTTGCCTACCCAAGTAGTCCAGTGCGACCAAATCGTTTCCTCAGCTTCCAGGGACGGCTGACTGATTCAGTGGGAACACCCATTACCACAGCCAGCAATGTCCGCTTTACGCTCCATGATGCAGCTACCGGGGGAAACCAGTTGTGGGACTCGAGCGTCTGTTCAATTACTCCAGACCAAGATGGAATTTTTTCTACTCGCCTCGGGGCCGACTGTGGAACTGAGGTCCCTGAAAGCATATTCAGCGAACGCGCCAATGTGTGGTTAGAAATTCATGTTGGTGGTGAAACACTCAGTCCTCGACAACCAATCAGTAGCGTTCCGTATGCATTGAACACAGAAACAGTTCAAGGATACCCAATTGATTTACTCGGAAATGTCAATACAATTCCCGTCATTAACTCCAGTGGACAAATTTCCATTGCCGCATTGAACCCAAGTATTGTTTCTTCTTCTGGCACATTCTCCATTGAAGGAGAAAGCCTTACACTCCTGACTGGAGCCGGTGGAGATATTACACTCCAACCAGGAACCGGTGGCGAGATTAATCTTGGAGCCAACACAGACATTTCTGGAAACTTGACCGCCAATGGCACCATTACTTTTTCCAGTCTTACCGACGGCTTAGTCCGCTCTACTTCTGGCGTTCTCTCTGGTGGAGCAACCATTGATCTTGGAACGGAAACCACCGGACAAATTAACCTTGGCTCTCAAGTCACCGGCACTCTCCCTATCGCCAATGGTGGCACCAACTCCACCGCTACTCCAACTGCAGGTGGTATCGCCTACGGGAACGGCTCTGCCTACGCTTTCACAGCCGCTGGCGTAAATGGACAGTGTTTGCAGTCAAATGGCTCTGGCGCCCCAACCTGGGGTAGCTGTGCGGCTGGCGCGATTACCGGTTCTGGTACAACCAACTTTGTAGCTCGCTGGACTGGGACAGACACCATCGGGACCGGCGTACTGTATGACGATGGAACAAATGTCGGTATTGGGACAGTCTCTCCTGGCGCGAAATTGGAGGCTGTTGCCCAGTCTGATGGAGTTGCATTCATGTCTAGACCTTCAGACACGAGTTCTTACACTGGACTGAGGGTAGTCGGCACAACAAACTCTACCGTTTACAACCTCATCAGTGCATACGGAAACAACTCTAACCGAATGACGAACCTCACCTACCAGTGGGCAGGAAGCAACGTCAGCACTTGGGGATTCACCAACAGCGTCGGCACCAACGAAGTCGCAGTCAATCTTTATAATCCGGCAGGTGGTGGAGCTCACACACCACTTCTTATTCAATCCATCTTCCAAGGAACGGGGACGAATGCCTTTAGGGGTTTGAACATCGCTCCGACTATCGACCAAGTGGGCACCGGTATCACCCGTGGTATCCATATCCAACCGAACCTCATAAATGCTCCTGACTGGCGAGCAATTGAGATTACAAACAACTCCGGATACGGCATCTACCAGAGTGGAGTTTCAGTACAAAACCATTTTGCAGGGAGTCTGGGGATTGGATCACTTTCCCAAACCGCACAAACAAACCACATGCTTGATATTGCATCCAATAGAGATCTTGTAGGAAGCTCTGGATTGCGAGTAAGGTACCCCGGATCTGCGATTCTAGATGATGGAGAGTTTGCAGCCATGGCACACCGAGGTGGGAGGTATGCTCTCTATGCAAAAGCTGATCCCAGTATGGCCGGGGCCGCCCTTATAGAGGGACTGACCCGTATGAATGGTGATTTGTTCTTTGAACGCGACAGCACCTCTCAGCTTTCACGCATGTTCTTTGGCCCTAGCAACGCATCAAGCGCCACTGGCGACAACCGAGCCACGATCGTTGGCTTGTCAGGTAGCTTGGGCAATCCTGACAACGGCCTTATCTTAGCCGTGAGTACTCACCTCAGCGGCACCGCAGCTTCTCCAGTTTACACTCGATCAAATGGTGTGGTGAACCCATTAGGGGTTCGATTGTTGAATAACCAATTCCAAATCTTCAACGACTCCGTCGGTGTGGCTGACAATGTTGCGTACACTCCAAATGTGCTCTTCACTCTCAATGCTGCCACTGGCAACGTCGGTATCGGCGACACTACCCCAGCCTACGCCCTCACCGTCGGAAACGGTGACTTGTTCGGAGTCAATTCTTCCGGTGCCATCGCCGCTGCAACGGGAATCACTTCTTCTGGAACTATCACTTTCTCGAGTCTAACAGATGGCCTGGTCCGCTCCACTTCTGGAGTCCTCTCTGGCGGAGCCACTGTCAACCTCGGAACAGAAACAACCGGCCAAATTAATCTTGGCACCCAAGTAAGTGGAATCCTTCCAGTTGCTAATGGTGGCACCAACACCAACACACTTGGTTCAGCCGGGAGTATGGCATACTCAAACGGCACTTCCTACGCCTTCACCGCGGTTGGAACTGCTGGAGACTGTCTCATTAGCGACGGAGTGAACACACCAGTTTGGGGGAGCTGTGGGAACGTAACCAGCGATGAGTGGTCTATTCTCGATGGCGCACTGTATGCCAATAACACTACAACTGATCTCTTAATCGGCGGAACTGCTACCAGCAGCGCCAAGTTTGCTTTCATAAATGTTGATGATGGAACACCTACTATCGTCGTCGACGGAACCACATCTCTGGACGCCACCGGACAGCTCACTTCTGCTGCCGACATCACGCTCAATCCAAATGGCGGCACCAATGCCGTTCAATCTACTGGCAGCCTGAACTTAGCCAGTGGAAAAGATTTCCAAATCAATGGCACTTCTGTCCTGAACGCAACCACACTTGGTGCTGGGGTGACAACTTCTTCACTCACATCTGTTGGCGCCCTCAGCTCTGGCTCGATTGCTTCTGGTTTCGGCAGCATTGCTACCACAAATACTATTACCGGCAGTATTCTTAATGGAACAACCGGGATTAATACTGGCGCTGGCGCTGGAACGCAGCGTATAGATAGTAGTGGCAACTTGGTAAATGTTGGCAACATCACCGCCAGTGGCACCATTACTTTCTCTGGACTGGCAAACGGCTTGGTGCGCTCCACTTCTGGCGTCCTCTCTGGCGGAGCCACCGTCAATCTGGGAACAGAAACAACTGGCCAAATTAATCTTGGCACGCAAGTAACTGGAATTCTCCCAGTTGCCAATGGTGGCACAAATACCAGCACAATTGGGACTGCAGGCAGCATTGCCTACTCAAATGGAACAGCTTACGCTTTCACCGCAGCAGGCGTTTCTGGACAATGTCTCCAGAGTACTGGTACAGGAGCTCCTGTTTGGGATTCTTGTGCTTCCGGAGCAATTACGGGAAGTGGCACAGCAAACATGGTTACTCGCTGGACTGGCACTGGCACAGTCGGCACTGGCGTTCTCTATGACGACGGCACAAATGTTGGAATCGGAGCCGCAGCAGCAAACTATCTCTTTGAAGTTGCTGGTGGAAGTGGAATTGTTGGAAGTTTCTCTGGACGCGTAATCGGTGCTGACGCCGTAAACAATAACGAGCTCACCACTCTTGGTCAAGTAAATACTGCTATAGCTGCCTCGAATGTCACACTCGCAGGCGAGAATTATCTCACCATTCTTGGTCAACAAATTACCGCTAACGCGATTAACCTTGGAGGAAGTCACGTCACTGGAACGCTGAACCCAGCGCGAGTGAGTGGAAACTATACTGGTATAACCGGTGTCGGCGCCCTCAATTCTGGCTCAATTGCCAACGGTTTTGGAACGATTGCCACTGGTAACACCATTACAGGTACTACACTGAATGGAACCACTGGTATCAATACTGGCGCTGGCGCTGGAACGCAGCGTATAGATAGTAGTGGCAACTTACTCAATATTGGCAACATTACCGCCAGTGGAACTGTCACTCTCTCTGGATTATCTGATGGCTTGGTCCGCTCCACTTCGGGCGTTCTCTCTGGCGGAGCGCTTGTTAACCTCACGAGTGAAGTCTCGGGCATTCTGCCGATTGCCAATGGCGGCACCAATACCAGTACTCTCGGCTCGGCGGGCAGCATCGCGTTTTCTAATGGAACTGCCTATGCGTTCACCGCGGTGGGTACTTCTGGAGAATGTCTTAAATCGGCTGGAGCCGGCACTCCACTCTGGCATGACTGTCTGGATGGCGCGGCCCAAGGCACGGGTATTACCAACTACGTCGCTCGCTGGACCGGCACCACCACTGTCGGCACCGGCGTGCTCTACGACAACGGCACCAATGTTGGTATCGGCACCACGGCCCCAACCACTGAGCTGGAAGTGGTGGGTGATATTACTTCCAAGGGAACGAAGTGGACAATTCAAAACTCGGCTGCTAACAACTCATGGTATTCGGTTACGTATGGCAACGGAATGTTCGTTGCCGTCGCCTTGGGGGGGACTGGCAACCGCGTCATGACCTCCCCCGACGGTATC
>CAZFLN010000003.1:0-77420 GCA_964519905.1 uncultured Pseudomonadales bacterium
CAAGAGATGTACGGTGTGCAGCCCGATACAGCCAACAAGTTGATTTTTGTACCACATTCCCAGTTCTAGTCCCTTGCCATTTTGCGGATCTTGCCCGCTGTTTTGAATAAAGCGCAAAGAGTCTTGTTCAGTTTTGGTAAATGGCACCCACAGAAGCCACCGCTCCAAGTATGACCGATTTTTTTCAATCAGCGCAAAGAGTGCCGGCGCATCAGATTCGCTCCAGGTTCTCAAGTCGATTTCAGCATTTACAGTCAGGTGCATGGCATGAGTATAGCAGTTTACTCACAGTGTTATTTTTTGAAGGCCGCTGAGTTCTCTCCAAGTGTCAGCATCTCCTGAATAATTTGAGTGAGTGCCTCCAAATCTGAAATGGAAATAGACTCGCGAGTAGTATGAGGAAAACGTACGCCATCGGAGACTGTAATTACGTTTAATCCAAGAGCATTCAGAGAATTCGCGTCGCTGATTCCATACACTGTTTTTTTATTTGTACTGATTCCAATGTCAGAGAAAACTTTATCGAGAAAAATGATTTCTTGAGAATGTTTGCTATGCGTATAGCCAGGGCAAAATCCGCTCTTTTTAAGAGAGATTTTTAATTTTTCTGACGAATTCTCACTACAGATTTTTTGGATTTCTTCAAGAATTTTATTCAGTGTTTTTTCTGAATAGCTGCGAATTTCACCATCGATCTTTGCGGTACCAGGGAGAGTGTTCACCCCGCTGCCAGCCGCTACCTGCCCAATATTGATACTTGTTTTTCCGTCCCGTTGCTTGCCGGTTGGGATGCTTTGCAGCAGCGTGGTGAGAGTAGGGAGAACAGAGACTCCTTTTTTCGGAAAGCAGGCATGACTCGATCTGCCTTCCAACTCAAGAGAGAAATTTATAATGTACGGGGCGGCTATGACAATATTTCCCAGCGGTTCCGCGTAGTCAAAAATGAATCCACTCTTTGATTGTAACTGCTTTGGGTCAAAGAAATCTGCCCCACCACCTGTTTCTTCTCGAACGGTGAAAAGTAACTCAAATCCAGTTTGGCTTGAAGATTGCCATGTCTCGAGAGCAGTCACTATGGCAGCTAGACTAGCTTTGTTATCTGCTCCGAGGATGGTGTCGCCAGCGCTTACGATTGTATTATTTCTTATAATCGGTTGAATTCCTTCTCCAGGTTGTACTGTGTCCATGTGAGCACACAAAAAGAATGGCAGCATGTTTGAAGATTGTTTGGAAACAAGAAGATTTCCAGCTTGATCAATTGTATGATCAAACCCATTTTTGTTCGCCCAATCGACCAGCCATCGTCGAATGTTTTCTTCCGATCCAGAAGGACTATCAATTTGTACCAATTCTAGAAACCTATCGATCACTTGACTCATACACACTCCGATTCTGCATGTTGATGGTTGAGTGCACTTAGGTTGAAAATCGTATCAACGCACAAGTGTCCGCTGCTCAGCGATTCTTTTCCAAGACATTTACAGCTTTTACATGGTTCAAAAGCTTGAGAGTGCATTTCAGTTTGTTTGAGTTTTGGTGCCCCAAGTTTCTCGAAAATTGGACCAGAGTTCTGGTTGGCGAAAGCAATTATTGTTTCGTTCGGCGCTTTCTTGAGAACTGCTTCCAAAAGTTTTTTTCCAATCCCTGATTTTTGAGCTGATGGATCAACAGCCCAGGCCCCAAACTCCTTTTTCCCATCAGGATAAATCAATGTGATCCCCGCGGTTCCAATAACTTTTCCTTTTTCATTGCTGGCGATTGCCAGCAATCCTTGAGCAGCCATTTGTTGCAGTTGCTCGAGTGATACTGAAATCATTAGACCCTGCTCAGCGTAGCCATTAATTAAGGCGGCGGCAGCCAAAAGTGTTTCAGTATGCTGTTCGTTCGCAGCACGGATTTCAAACGAATGACTTTTTTCTGTCACACGTTCCTTTCTTAAGGAAAAGGGAATAAAAAAACGCCCCTTTACCTACATATTTTGTAGACAAAGGGGCGTCTTCTAAACGCGATACCACCCTCAGTTTTATGTCCTGTTTCCAGTACATACTCTGTAACCTGCTCAGTTGCTCTTGCGAGTGACACAGGTCTGGAAGTTGAACGGTTTCCAACCGATCTCGATTTTGCGAGATTCCGCCCTTGAAGAATCAAGATCACAAGACGCGACGCTTGTTGATTGCGGATCAAGATCAAATTATATCACGATGTGATTTCTTGAAAGCCTTCGCTTCCCAAAGCCATGTCCAAACTCACCTAATTGCCCGCCAAAAGCATGCAGCCATGGATCAACTGCCAGAGTTTTGTGTTGGATATTCTCATCTGATCCTGGGAGAGAGACTTGTAAGTACTGGTGCACTGACAGGTACCAAATGGCACTGTAAGCAATGCGCACGTCTTTTTCTCTGAACCACTCACTTTTTATCAGGAGAATTCGTAATAAGTAGTTCAAATGCGTACAGTGGAGAAACTCTGTTCTTTTCCAGAGATGATTGGGATCTCTTTGAAATGCTTTCCACAAGAAAATATAGGTGTGGAACCGTTTGCCTTGGTAGCGAGAGGTAATGATTTCGAAGGAAATTTCGAGTGCTTCTTCCGGCGAGCGTGAGCTTTTTACTTTCTCAATAGCTGACAAAAACTCTGGGTGAGAAATCTCATGAATTGGTTCTTTGGCGAGAAAATGAGGAACAAAGTGCTTCCAAAACGGATTTGGCACTTGAAGAAATTGCATGAAGTAATTATATCAATACCTTATTTCCAGTCCTGCTGAGAGAAAATTCTAATTTGGTCAAGAATGGGAAGTACGCCCTTGCCTTTGTCACTCAGTGTGTAAACCACTGACAATTTATCGACTGTTTCCTCTGCTCGAGCAATAAATCCCTCTTTTTCGAGGAGTTTGAGCCGAGAGGTGAGGGTGACAGGATTATTTTTCTCGAGCGTTCGTTGGAGCTCTGAGAATCGTTTGCACCCAAAACTCAACGCTTCAATAATCTGAAGCGTCCAGAAGTCTCCAAGAATTTTTAGACTTTCTGACGGACATTTTCCGTTTGTGTGATTCATATTTGACATTACTATAGTTTTTATAGTACTATAGTAATTATAGCAAATAAAAAGAGAAAAGGAAATCATGTCTGCGGTTGTAGCACACGAATCCATACAAAAAACAGTCAAAGCCTTACAGGAGAATAACTTGCAGGTACAGGTTTTACCAGACGGTGCAGCCGCACTGGAGACAATCAAGAGTTTGATTCCAGCTGGTGCTTCCGTTATGAATGGCGCCTCACGTACTCTCGAACAAATTGGTTTTGTTGAGTATCTCAAATCTGCAGAGCACCCTTGGAACAACTACCACGCCACGATTTTGGCGGAGAGTGATCCAGCCAAACAGGCTCGTATGCGTAAGGAGTTTACCGTTTCGGATTTCTACCTGGGAAGTGTGCATGCCGTGACCGAAGAAGGGGAACTCATCATTGCCACAAATTCAGGAAGTCAAATTCCTGGGATTGTTTTTAATGCGGATAATATTATTTTTGTGGTCGGTACACAGAAGATTGTTCCAGATTTGTCTGCTGGACTGCAGCGCCTTGAAGAAGTTGTCATCCCTCAAGAAGACGAGCGGATGAAGCAAGTCTATGGCTTTGGGACACTCTTGAGTAAGATCTTGATCTTTAAGAAAGAGAATCCTGGTATGGGCCGCAATGTTCATTTGCTCTTAGTCGAAGAGACGCTCGGATTTTAATCCGAGCGTCTTGTTTCGAAGTCGCTCGTCCAGTACACTGGTGTGATGTCGGATCAAGATCAAACGCACTCAAACATAGTAATTGTATTCGGAGGTGAGTCCTCTGAGCATGATGTCGCTGTCAAGTCATTTGAGTACCTCTTGGGTCGATTACTCCAGCACCCACTCAAGAATGGCTTACAGGTGACGCATGTAGCGTATCTGACCAAAGACGGCCGAGCCGTTCTTTCTGAGTTTTTTCCAGAGAAGTCAGTTGCTGACTACATGCAACTGACGGAAATCCAGTCTCTTCCTCACGTTTTACAGCAGATTCAAGAGCGTGGTCTCTTTATGTTTGCAGTGCTGCATGGTCAAAATGGGGAAGATGGACATTTCCAGGGCGCAGCAGAATTGTTTTCAATCCCAAGTAGTTTGGGTGGAGTGCTTGCTGGTAGTTTGACGATGAGTAAGTATCACCTGAACCAGTATTTGCAGGGTGGAAACTGGACCGTGAAAATTCCCGAGACCGTTGCGGTTCGATCTCTTCAGAATTTGGCAGAGCAACTCTCTCAGTTTAAGGATAAAGAGATAGTGATCAAGCCAAATTCTCTGGGTTCAAGTGTACTCACAGAAAAGATGGTGTATAACGAAGCAGGAAGAGCATCCGCTCATGAGCTCATAGAAAAAATTCTCGAATTTGATGTTGTGGCTTTGGTTCAGGAGTATATTTCTGGTGAAGAGTACGGTGTTGCGGTGATGGAGAAGGCAGGCTCGACAGAAGTTTTGGCTCCAATTCATATTGTTACGGCTGGAAAATTCTTTGGCAGTAAAGAGAAGTATATCACTGGCTACAGCGAAGAAATTGTGATGACTCTACAAGAAGAATCGCCACTGCTTCAGCAAGCAAAAGTGGCTGCTGAACAGATTTTTGTGGATGTTGGTTGTACCAACGGCGTGCGGTTTGATTTCATAATCACCGACACTGAAGTCTATCTGTTAGAAGCGAATCCGTTCCCAGGAATTTCTGGCGGAAGTCTATTGCCGAAAATGTTGCGTGCTCAAGGGCAAGATGTGGAAAACCTCATTGAGATCTACCACGACAATTATTTCCGTCGAGCCAGGAGAAAAACTGAGTTTTCGGTTGAGATTTCGTGATAGAATTTTGAGATGTCTCCAGCCATTTCAGTGAAAAATTTGTCGGTACAGTTTCGTGTTCCCAAAAAAGAGTCAGGGCTCATGGCTGCTGTACGGGGGTTTGTTCAACCAAAATTTTCCACAGTCACGGCTGTTGATGCCATTAATTTTTCGATTGATCAAGGAGAATTGATTGGTTTTATCGGGCCAAATGGTGCAGGGAAAACAACTACGCTCAAAACGCTTTCTGGACTCCTTTCACCAACTTCTGGTGAGGTTCGTGTTCTTGGATACGAGCCATTTCGACGAGAGAACGCATTTCTCAAAGATATTTCTCTGATGATGGGACAACGTTCGCAACTGCTGTGGGATCTTCCAGCGACTGATACTTTTTCACTCAATCAAGCAATGTATGATGTCCCCGAAGCCAACTATAAGAAAATACTGAGTGATTTGATTGAGTTGCTTGATGTCTCAGGTCAGCTCGAAACCCCGGTACGACGCCTTTCTCTGGGACAGAGAATGAAGATGGAGTTGATTGCTGCTTTACTTCATTCTCCAAAAGTATTGTTTTTAGATGAGCCTACAATTGGATTAGATATTGTCGTTCAGCGCAATTTGCGTGACTTCATCCGAGATTATAATCAGCGATACAATGCCACAATTTTACTTACCAGTCATTACATGGGGGATGTTCAAGAGTTGTGTAAAAGAGTGATTGTCGTATCTCAGGGAAAAGTTATGTTTGACGGAGAACTCAATACATTAATATCAAAGTACTCTCCACGAAAAATAATTCATTTTGTCTTTGAAAAGAAAATTCCGCGAAGCGCCGTGGAACAGTATGGGACGGTGCACAATTGGAATTTGCCGAACATTTCTTTGTCTGTTCCAAGAGAAGATGCGGCTAAAATAGCTGGAAAAATCATGCAAGAACATTCGGTTGTTGATCTTGCGATTGACGAAACACCGATTGAAGACATTATTCGAGATATTTTTTATGCCAGCTAATATTCAGAGAGCGTTACGAAAGAATGTGGCTATTTTTTCTGTATATCTGATAGATGTTTTTCAGTATCGCTTGCGATCGTTCGTTTGGTTGCTTGTGGGAAGTGTGAATGTCGTGGTTTTACTCCTGTACTGGATTGCTTCACTCCAAGCGAGTGGATCGACTGAGTTTTCGATTCCTGGTATAACGAGTTACTATATTGTTTTATTATCCTTGAGCACGTTGGTTATTTGTCATATAGAAGAGGATATTTCTCAGATGGACATTTATAAAGGGCAACTTCATAGCTATCTTTTACGACCATATCCATATTTTCTTCGAAAATTTCATCAAGAAGTGGTATGGCGTCTGCTTGGGGGATTTTGGGCAAGTCTGATAGTTGTGGCGATGTTGCTGTTTGGTGTAAAGTTTCAGATTACGTCACAATGGCAGTATGTTCTTTTGACAATTTTGAGTGTTTTTCTTGGTATGGCCGTGTCTTTTTTCATGAAGGTGTGTTTGGGACTTTTAGCGATTTGGATTACCCAGATTCGTGGACTCATGGATACTATGTTGATTTTGGAAATTATTTTCGCGGGCTTTATTATTCCACTCCATCTTTTTCCAATGAGTATAAAAAATATAGCGCTTTCTTTGCCATTTGCGTCAACAGTGTATGCTCCAACAGCGTTGCTTACTCAGACACTTTCCTTGGGTGAAGTGGTTCAGCTTCTCGGTTTTCAAGTAATTTGGCTTACTATTTTTTATGTGTTGGCAAAATCTCTTTTCTCTCGAGGTGTTCGTCACTATACAGGAGTGAGTCAATGATTCGTTTTTTCCGAATTTTTGGTCGACTGCTTTCGGTGTATCTTTCGGCCGCACTCAGTTATAAGTTAGATTTTATTCAGTCAGCGGTGAGTAGTCTCTCTTGGAGCGGACTGAGTTTTGTGTCGGCATTTTTACTCACTTCTCAAGTCCCAGGTGTGTTTGGAATGGAGCGGGCAGACCTTTTATTGCTCGCAGGTACATATGGGATTATTGTTGGTATTCATCATTGGTTATGTTCTCGAGGATTTAACGATATTCCGAATATTATTCATCGCGGAGAGTTAGATACATACTTACTCAAGCCGTTTGATTCCTTGACCTATTTATCTTTTCGTAATGTGGCGTGGAGTGCTTTTATTCGTGTTCTCGGGTCCGTTGTTTTGACCGGACTGATTCTTCGAACATATGAATTTTCTGTCCATGCTGAGAGTGTTGTGTTATTCAGTATTTTGAGCATCGCAGCATTTTTTGCTATTTACGGATTTTACACACTAACTACTACTATTTTGATCTGGCATTCATATTTATCAAATATTATGGTGCTGATTCAAAATTTTATTGGTGCAGGTCGTTATCCTGTAGAAATTACTGACTATACACCAAAAGTTGTTCATATCTACTTTTTGCCATTTCTGCTTATAGTAAACATTCCGACACGAGCATTGGTCGGAAGACTTGATCTGGGAACAGCAGCATTCTTTATCTTCTTGAGTGTCGGGTTTTGGCTTCTCTCTCGAGCTTTCTGGCGCTACGCTCTTCACTCTTATACCAGCGCAAGTGGCTAAATTATTTATTCACCAACACAATCCCAAATGGCGTGTTTCTTCCTGGTCCGGCTAAGTAGCGACCGTTCTGGTACAGGGCGGTAGAGCCACCACTGTCGAGATTCAGCGCCGATTGGAGTCCGAGTGCTTTGGCAACATAGGCAACTTCTGCGACCGTGGCATTTCTGACCACTCCAATATAGACCATATTGTCTCGCGTTCCGATAAAGCTTCTTGCTCCGCGGCTGCCTTTTTTCGGATCTCCGTCACCGCCAAAGGTAATGTTTCCGCCAGAGAGTAACATGGGCTGGCTGGCAATGACGGCATCAACTCCGGTGTCACGTCCCCATTCTTGAGTTGCCCCGACAAGCCGGGCAGAGCTGCCACTAAAGATGAGTGCTGGCACGGTACTGTACACATTGTTGTCGGAGTTAAAGTAGGTCTTCTGACGATTCATGATGAGTGTATCGAAAGAGTTTGTTTTTCCAGCACAGCTCGGGTACTCAGCTGGACAAAAGTACGGACCGTTGATGCCAGCAAAGCCGCCAGCACTGCTCACAAATTGTGCCAGTGATTGAACTGGGCAGTCATTCCCACAAGTTTCGGAGGAAGCGGTTTCTACCACCACTCGGGTTGAGTTGAGATCCGCTGCAATGAGGTCAACGGCATACGGGCCAATTTCAGTTTCCACTACCTGTCGGCTCGAGTTTCCAGCAGCCGGTGGTGCATTCGAGGTTGGTAAGTTTGTTGGAATGCTTGCTTGTTGCACAAGCGCTTGGCGGGCGTCCGTGATACTGGTTTGCACAGCGCGAATACTCCCGGCTGCACTGGCATAGTTCCGCTCAGCCAACTGGGCGATGGAGCGAGCAAAAGCAATTTCTATTTCCTGGGTTTTGGCGCCAGATTCACGGAGGCGAATGAGATCTTCATACACCGCAACAGAACTGCTGTACGTGTTTTGAATGGCTCGAATCTCTTCCTGCAATGTATTGTTCCGAACAGTTTGATCCTCATTTTGCAGCAGCGTGTATGCATCTTGCGCAGTAGTGAGCTCTTGTTCTTTTTGCCGTAAGGCAACTTCCAAATCCGTGGCACGTTGCTGTTCTTGAACTATTTCCTGACTACTTTGGTGCCAAAAATAGGCCAGTGCTCCTGTTATGCCGAAAGTTGCGAAGAATGCGAGTGTGACAAAAATGGGAAGTTGTTTCCGGAGCCAGGATCGAAACGCTCTTTGTTTTGTAGAGAAATTGGAAGAGAGTTTTTTCAGATCCATACACTCATTTTAGGCAGGAAGTGAGGGACTTGTCTCGGGCAATTTGCTTATACCGTTGGTGTAAATAGGTCCTCAAGTACTTCCCAAATTTTGACCATTGCCCAAGTATCAAGTTGGCAGTAGGTCAGAAGATTTTTACGGATGTGTTTGATTTCGTTCGTGTCAGAAATTTCACCAGAAACAATCGACCACCAAGCAAGTAAGGCTTGATCTCCTTTATGAATCTCGAGGGTGTCATAGCGGAGTTCCGGAACTAAGATCGGCAGAACATTTTTAATGGACCAGCTTCCATGGAATTCTCGGTCCACGTACATACCGCGCCGGAAAACTTCCGCCAAGTCGTACATCCGATTATTCAAACCAAGCAAGAACTCCTTTGCGTCGAGCATGCCTTCCGCCATTTCTCGATTTCGACTGGCTTCGAATGACTGATTCCAAACAATCACACTCCCCGTTTTTGGCATGCTTGCCTGCATATGCTGGACAACTTCTCGGCTGGGGTCTCCTGGGCCAAAGGATATATGTTCGTAATGCCGAATATGAGCGAGGTTTTTCATGGCGTGTTTGTCTGGAACGACGTGGAGTGAGTACTGGAAGACGACTTGCTGTTGCGGCACACAGCCATCGTAGAGCGGTAAGGCAGAGCTGTAGGCTTCATAGTCGAGGAAGCACAGGGGAAAGGTGAGCGTTTCGAGAGACTGCGCCAGGGCATGACGATCAATTACTGGTTGGCCGCTTTTTACGGCTTGGACCATGCGGCGCTGCTTTGTTTCTAGTGAGAAATTATCTGGTACATCGACAAGACTTTCGATTCCACGATCAATGAGCTCGAGCGTGGTGTGTCTCAGACCAGGGAGATCATACACTGAATACGGCTTGAGATTGGGGTGACAAATGCTTGGACACGGGCAGGTTTTGGGGCGAGTGCAGGAGAGCCATTCATCACTGTTGGTGGAAGCAAGGACTTCGGAGGCGCGGGCGCGCTCTGCCCTTATTTCTGGTAGAAGTTCACGAACTTGCTCGGTGACTTCAACGAGCGTGAAGAGTTGGTCAAAGTCGAGCGCGCCCGCCCGAACGTACTCTTTATTCAGGTGTAACAGCCAGATACTTTCCACAGGGCGGTTGGGATGGGCGTCTTGAATTACGGCGGTTTGGAATGCCAAGTCTACGAGTGCATCGTACTTTACTCGCGTGCTGCTTTTAATTTCGAACAAGTGGATGGCAGTAGACTTTGGGTCTTCCCACCAAGCATCTGTACGACAAAAGAAGGCGTTTCCTTCAGAATCTGTGCTTGAAAAACTGTCTTGCCAGTGCCATTTCCCTGATGTTTTTGAAGGATTGAGATGACTTGGGAACTTCTGGACTGCTCGCTGAGTGAGCCACTCTTGAGAGTGAACTTCTACGCTGTAGCCTTGCTCTTGAGAGTGTTGTTCAAAGGCACTGGGTTCTGGCCAAATTTCTGGCAGATGCGCCGCCGCCCATAAATGACGTGGTGCGTCTCGAAAAAGTTGAAACTGTGATTTGCTCAGCGCGTTGAGAGGTTGTTGAAAATCGCGCGTACCAGACATGGGAGTAGTATATCAGGCGAAAATGTTAGGTCAGGATAGTGAATGCTCGCACATTTCCTAAGGAAGTATGAATTTCTCGACCTGGAGTTTCTTTTTCGTGAACCATAAATTCGAGTTTCTTTTCTGATAAGAAGTTTTCGAGTTTGTCCATATAAAATGAATCAATTGTTGATGGCGCAGTAGGTGTATTCAGGTCGTTGATAGCGCAGTGCTTTCCGCCGATGATACAAGCGATCCTGCAAATACCATCCGAATACAATTTCACAACAGTTTTCGTTTCTTTTGGTGCTGTTAAAAATAGTATCCGTTCAAGCACCATAAGTTTTTTCGCATATTCATTTAAAGCAGTAATGTCAGGATTATTCTCAGGATTTGCTTTTTCAAACGTGTCATAAAAGTAGCCAATTCCTTGTGTAGGATCAGCGTGCATTTCATTTTTCAGACTGTTTTTATGTTGCAATATATACTGATATAAGGTTCTGGTGACTTCGGTATTGGCATCGTAAAACGCTCTATTAAACTGAGAAGCAGGGGAACCGAAATTAATAAATACTTCCGGCAAGTCTGTTGGGTTTAGCCCAAGCTCAAATGCTTTGTTTCGTACAACGTACTGGAGGGCATTGCACTTATGTATCGATTGGTGTTTTCTCAGATCATCAATCGAGGTGAGAGAATTAAGAGTGATATCAAACCACTCGCCGAGTCGACTAGCATCTTTTTCTGAGTAGGCGCGGATTGCGTTTTGACTTTTATTTTCTGATTCAAGACAGATGGCAAAAATCTGCGGATCATTGACTAAACACTGTTTTCCATCTTTGAAGACCCCGTCTGCTGTGACCTGATATCCATTTTTGAGCAAATTCTCTTGATAAATTCTGTGAGCTAAGGGCAAATGGTGCCCTCGTATATCGATTGATTTTGGGTTTTCAGAGAATTCTTGAGACATAGGAAACATTTTATCAAAATTCTGGTGAATGTTTTCTTCAGTAGTACTTTCCCTGATATACTGACTCCATGTCCTTGATTCCAGACGAAGCGGTGTTTTCGGTCGGTGAGTATCTCGATCTTTTGAATGGGCTGCTGCAGCCGGTTCGAGTCACTGTGCAAGGAGAAGTTACTCAGATGCAGGAGCGCGGGAGTGCGGTGTACTTTACGCTCAGTGACTCCAAACAGAAAGCCACTTTGAGTGCGCTGATTTGGCGCGACAAGCTCTATAAATCTGGTGTGACGTTGGCTGTGGGGCAAGAATTTTCTTGCGTTGGCGCGAGCAATATTTACAAGCCGATTGGTCGAATGAGTTTTTTAGTGGAGCAACTGCGCCCAGTTGGCGAAGGAGCACTCCAACAGGCTTTTGAAAAACTCAAAAAGCAGCTCGAATCCGAAGGGTACTTTGCTTCGCAGCGCAAGCGCCCGTTGCCACTATATCCAGAGCGCGTGGTCGTGCTTTCTTCTGCGCAAGGTGATGCCATTCGTGATTTCCGCACTCACCTTGGAAACTATGTAACGCAACTGGAACTGATTGATGTGCGCGTGGAAGGGGTCAACGCCATCCCGAGTATTGTTCAGGCACTCGATGCAGTCTATGCCCGTGCGGATCGTCCAGATGTTATTGTGCTGACTCGCGGTGGTGGCAGTCTGGAAAGTTTACAAGCCTTTAATTCGCGTGAAGTAGCTGAGGCGATTTTTCGCTCACCGGTGCCGGTCGTGAGTGCCATTGGGCATGAACGGGATGTTTCGATTGCTGACATGGTGGCTGATCTCCGCGCTTCAACGCCAACTGACGCTGGAAAAATCCTCAGCCGCGAGTGGTCTCGAGCAGCAGAGCATATTGGACAGGTGCAACAAGCCATTGTGTGGCGACTGGGCGCGCTGGTTCAGCAGAAGCGCGAACGGATTGACGTGTTGCCTCAACGTTGGATTCAGCGACTTCAGGCGAGAATTCAGTACCAGCGCGCCACACTCAACCATTCTGCTTTGCTCGGGAAAACAGTTCGTCAGCGGTTTGTGCAACACTTGGATCGTCGGACGCAACGACTCACGCAGTGGGAGCAGCGGTGGCAGAGTCTGCTGGGAGATCGTCGACTTCAAACCGAGGCGTACGGCTCCAGTATTGTGAATCGTTTCCGCCAGCATCTGCAACAGCAGCAACGAGCGGTGCAGGTGCAGGAACAGTTTTTCCAAGCAGTCAGTCCAGAGCGTCGATTGGCGCAAGGCTATGTCTGGCTTACCAGTGAGGACGGGAAAATACTCCGTTCTGTGCAGAACGTACAGCCTGGTGATGCTTTCAGTGTTACCATGACTGACGGGACTGTCACCGCCTCTGTAAAAAATATTAACAGCAAAAACAAACAAGAATCAGATAGAAAGAAGGAATCATGAGTCAAAACGACATGCAGACCCCAACATCATTCGCTGAGGCAATGAAGGAACTCGACACGCTCAACGAGTGGTTCCAGCAAGACGATCTCGATCTGGAGAAAGGTCTCGAAAAACTGCAACGCGCTCGTACACTGATTGAGTACTGTCAGAAACGACTCGACACCGTCGAAACCGAGTTCGTGCAGCTCAAGCAGGGATTTGAGAAGGTGGAGTAAGAAAATAAAAGTGAAGAAAACAGTTTTAAAATACGGTAGCATTAAAGGAAGTTCAACGCGGTGAGATCAGTTGCTAAAGAAAACTGCCTCTTTTTCGACGGCAATGTACTCATCAAAGAGGGTTTTTAATTTTGGGAACTGCCAAGCTTTGCTGCTAACTGAACGAATATTTTCGAATCGGGGTTGGCCAAAAAAGTTCTGAAATGTTTCTTTTTTTATCTTATCCCAAAGTTCAGTTCTTTTTTGTTGAATACTGTTTTTTGCTTCAATAAAGGGTATTCCCTCAGAGAGAAAGGGCAAAACTGTATCTTCATCGGGAGCTCTATCAACCACATTCATATTCTCCCCGCATCGATCTCTGAGCCATTTTTGTGTAAAAGGTGGAAGTACTCCTGGAGAAACGGTTATCCTAAAACGTTTCAAACTCTGTGGGTGTTCTCGGATTAGCTGCCCAAAATCTGCCAAATCTTTTTGGTTTATTATCCAGGCACCGAGAGAGTCACACTGGTCAGGACTAATTGGCTCAAAAATCACTGCTTCGATATACGCGCTTGGATTTCCGTCGATAATAATTAATTTTTCTCGCTGCTCACTGGTTATTAAGTTCCCACCCACTACTAAGGCATTTTGAGTTGCCGCCGCTTGGTCTATCAGATTAATCATAGCCTGGATAATCACAACATGTTCTTGGCTGAGTAAAGAACTCTGGTCGAAGCTATAAGAATCTCCATTTTTTTTCACATGTTTGAAGCTATCTTGAAAGCAGAAAGTCACGAATGTGAACTTTTTGGGGTCGAGTTCTAAGAAAAAATGGCCATAATTTGGACCAGCCCCTTGTTTTCTCGCAGAGTCGGATGCCACTACGGCTGCATAGAGAGGATGTTCTGTGAGGGGGTTTGTGGCAAGGGACTTCCGCAATGACTCTTCGGCGACTTGTCTGTACCGGATATACTCATCGTGGAAGTTTTTCCCTTGAGTTGTTGCCCCCTTTTTGAGTTGATTGAGATCTCCTCCGGTCGAGGAGAGATGGTCCCAAAAAGTCTCCTGATTGTTTAACTCCAGAAAACGAGACAGACTTGCGGCGCTTAAATTAATACTGAATCGTATCTGGTTTTGTATCTGTTCCACTTCGTGTTGTAAAGCCAGCATAGCGGCTTCTTGGTTTGGATAGTACCCTTTGGTTACAGACTCTGTAAGAAATTGTGCTAAAAGGCGATTTGTATTTTGTCTTGAAGTTGTTTCTGTTTGTCTCTGAGGAAATTCAGGCGGATTTGTGATTTCTCTATTTTTGATATCTGCTGACATTTTACGTCCTCATCCCTCTCTTTAATTTTTCACTCGACAGGATGAGGCTCTCGGCATATTTCCGCTCGGCGGTTTTGTTGTACTCGACTAAACTGCTGCGCAGCAGTTCGCCGCTCAGACCGAGTGAAGCCTGGATCTCCTGCGCCAGCGTGTAGTCGGTGTAGACGGTGTCGCTGGTGGCGTGGAAGATTCCAAGTGGTCGGTTCGTAAAGCACCAGCGGATCACTTCACAGAGCCACTCGATTGGGGTGAGGGTGTAGAAGTGGTCGTCAAAAAATGGACCAGTTTTTCCCGCCTGCAGAGCTCCGGCCATTTTGTGCCAGATGTCCGGTTTGGTAAATTCGTCTTGACGGTATGGGAAGTTAATACGCAAAATCGTATGATTTTGCGGCAGAATTTCAGTTACTTTTTGTTCTGCTTCTAATTTGGTTTCGGCGTACCAATCGATCGGATTGGGCGTGTCGGTTTCCACGTATGGTGCTTTGCTGGTTCCATCAAAAACAAAGCCAGTCGACATATGTACGAGGTGCTTACCATGTTTGGCGCAGGCACGAGCAATGTTTTCGGTTCCCAGAACATTCACCTTATACACCAAACCGGTGCGGTCGCCTTTTTCCTTTTCTGCGGTATTGAGATCCGTGAATGCAGCCAGGTGAAGCACAACTGTGGCAGGAGAAGCGGCGACTGCCGCTTCGACTTGCTCAGCATTCGTAATGTCCACACCTTGTGACAAGTCAAGATTTTGGAAGGTGAATGCGTCACCCAGCATTTCTACGACTTTTGTGCCAATCAGGCCACTTAAACCAGTACCGAGAACAGGAATTTTTTCCATGGCTACTCGCGGCTCATTTCCCACATGGCTTCGCCAAAGTGGTTCCAAGGCAGGCGCTTTTCGTCTGGATTCTGTGGATTGAAGTGGTTGGTGACAAAGTAGATCAGGTTGACTGGTGTGCCCCAGATGTTCCCAGCTCCGTGGATCACGCCAGCCGGAATACGCAACAGGGTGTTGCTGCCTGCTCCCAGGACCATGCGAACGTGTTCGCCCTGGGTTGGTGATCCTTCACGAGCATCGATCATGTTGACCAACAAGCGATCGTACGGAGAAACGTACCAAAGGTCTTCTTGGTGTTCATGGAAGTGGAAAGCTTTAATGACACCTGGCAAAACCACTGACATATTCACTTGCTTGGCCTCAAATCCTTCCAAACCCTGGTACATGCCACCTTCAAAACGACCCAGTTCGGTAAAGTTTCCACTGTCATCGCGATGGAATGGAGGAGTGATGATTTCTACTCCTTCGATACGTGGTTTCTTAAGGTATTCCTGCACCGTAACGGCGGCTTGGATTTCGGAAGCGATTGTCATTGTATTCCTTTCTGCTCTGGATTCAGAGATTAGACTCGACCTTGGTATTGTTGTTCGTAGTACTTGGCGTACTCACCAGATTTAATGCGCTGCCACCACTCTGGATGCTCTTGATACCAGTCAATGGTTTGACGCAAGCCTTCTTCGAGCGTGACACTCGGCTTCCAGCCCAGCTCTCGCTCGATTTTTGAAAAGTCTATGGCATAGCGGCGGTCGTGTCCAGGGCGATCCTGCACGAACTCGATATCGTCTTCGGTTTTGCCCATCAGCTGGAGGAGCATTTTGACTAAATCTAAGTTAGAAACATCTTGCCACAATCCACCAATGCAGTAGGTTTCACCAACTTTTCCTCGGAGCAAAATTGCTTCGATGGCTCTGCAGTGGTCGACTACGAACAGCCAATCTCGCACATTTAATCCGTCGCCATAGACCGGCACTTTTTTCCCCTCCAGCAGATTCGTGATCGCCAAAGGAATCAATTTTTCTGGGAAGTGATACGGGCCATAATTATTGGCACAGTTACTGATCGTGATTGGAAGCCCATATGTGTCGTAGTAGGCGCGTACGAGGTGATCGGACCCAGCTTTACTGGCTGAGTATGGGCTGTGTGGATCGTAGGGAGTATTTTCGTCGAACTTGGTGTCGCTCCCAAGTTCCAGACTGCCGAAGACTTCGTCGGTAGAAATATGGTGGAAGCGTTTGATGTTGAGTTCGCGCGCCGCGTCCAACAGGACCTGGGTGCCGACTACGTTGGTAGTCACAAACGAGCTTGGATCAACAATTGAGCGGTCCACGTGACTTTCGGCCGCAAAGTGCACCACCACGTCGCACCCAGTCATCGCGGCGCGCACTTGCTCTGGATTGCGGATATCTCCCTGTACGAAAGTGTAGTTTGGGTTGTCTTGAACAGAGCTCAAGTTCTCCAAATTTCCGGCGTAGGTCAGGAGATCAAAGTTCACGATAGAGTCAGCTGGGTGCTGCTGCATCCAGTGCAAAATGAAATTTGAGCCGATAAATCCGGCTCCTCCGGTCACAAAAAGCTTCATACGATTCTTTCTCCTCTTCTTGCATTGTACAGGACGACGTTTATCTGGCAGAATAGGCGGGATGACCGAATCATCTCGAACCAACTCAACGACAGACATACCTCTCACCAAAGGATCTAATGACCCTGGGGTAACGGTACGTGTGGTCCTGGTCTCTTATAATACTGCCAAGCTTACCCTGCAAGCAATTGACTCAGTTTTACAGACAAAAATCCCGAAAAACAAGAAGCTGACGTACGAGATTGTCGTAATTGATAATGCCTCGAGCGATCGAACACTCGCTTCTTTGCGCCGAAAATATGCAGTACGGTTGAATCGCACTGCGCACAGAACTTGGCAAACAAAAGTGAGTTCTCCGGAAGTTTTTGAAAAACTGCCATCAGTGCAGCGTGATAGAGCCGTGGTCACCGAGATGCTTACTGGCACAATCGATGGGGTAAATATCTCCGTACTGTTGTCAAAAGAAAATCTTGGGTTTGGACGCGCCAATAATCTGGCTCTGGCTGGCTCCGATGCGCAGTTCTACTTTCTGCTCAATACCGATGCGCAAGTTTCGAGTAACACATTGCCTCGTCTTGTTTCGCATTTCAAGAAGCCACGAAAAGCCAGTACCTCTGTATTAGGTCGTGCTCGCCATAAACTGGATAATCCAGGGATTATTGCAGCTGATCTTCGGTATCCAGATGGATCAACCCAGCGGCAAGGCGGAGATCTTCCAAATCTTTCAAATATTGGGAATTGGGTGCTTTTTATAGATGACATTCCTGTGTTGCAGCAATTTTTGTCTTCCTACCAACACCATGACTCTGAAATGCGGAGCTTGCGTCGTCGACCCCTCAGTAAAGTCGGGTGGGTTGGTGGCACAGCTATGATGATCTCAGCCGCCTGTGTCGATGAAATTGGTGGATTTGATGAACAGTTGTTCATGTACGGTGAAGACGTTGAACTGTGTCTCCGTGCCACAAAACGTCATTGGGATGTTGCGCTCGCCACAGACACGACAGTAATCCACGTTGGATCGGCGAGCGCCGGCAGCAAAAATGCTCTTCATGGCGAGATTCGAGGCTTGCTCCATATCTGGAAAAAACACAGATCATCTCAAGAACTATGGGTTCTTCGGCAGATTCTCAAACTTGGACTTCACATGCGGGTCTTTGTGTTTGGTATACTGAGGCGATATGGCCAACAACGGATTTATGCAGAAGCTTTGGAACTGGTTTGACAACTCGTTTTTGTTGTTTGCTACTATTTTCTTCGTTGCCTTCATTCCGCTGTACCCCAAGATTCCACTCACAGACTTAATTCCAGGCTACATTGTTCGCTTACGTCTTGAAGACTTTTTTGTTGCCGCCGCCGCAGCTTGGTGGGGTATTCAAGTATTACGGAAAAAAATTCATTGGCGAACACCTCTCACAGCGGCTATTGGCGGATACGTTTTAATTGGTTTGATCTCAAATCTTTCTGGAATGTTTCTCACTCAAACCATTCCAACCACGTTTGTACATGTGGGTAAGTCGGCGCTGCATTGGGCACGATATATCCAGTATTTTTCGTTATTTTTCATTGCGTATAGTGGTGTAAAAACACGTGCGCAAGGTTTGTTGGCTGTGAGTACCTCAATACTCACGGTTGTACTGGTTGGAATCTACGGATATGGTCAGAAATACTGGTACTGGCCACTGTACTCAACTATGAACCGAGAATTTAGTAAAGGCTTGCGCTTGGTACTCTCTCCGTATGGTCGAGTTCAGTCTACGTTTGCTGGTCATTACGATCTTGGAGCCTATTTAGTAATCGTCATTCCATTTGCTTTAGCTCTCTTCTTTGTCTTGGGTAGGAGAGAGTTATTACCAAGCTGGATAAAAACCAGGTGGATTCGTCCACTTCGCATAGTAAGTTTTCTCGCTTGGTTTTCTGGTTTGTGGCTTTTGGTTATGTCTGCTTCTCGTGCAGCGTTTGTTGGCTACTTGGCTGGATTAGGTCTAGTTTTGCTTATTTGGGCTTGGAAAATCAAAGATTGGCGCTGGTTCTTGACTCGTTCCATTGGTTTTTTCTTATTTAGCACAATAATGCTTGTGTTTGTGGGTGATCTGAGAACGCGTTTTGCTCAGCTGATTGATCAAAATAAATATCCTCGCGTTCACACTGCGTATCACACGGTAAATGACTATGCCAATAATCCACAAAAATTCTTAGCTTTTGTTGGTGTAAATGTTGAAGTGTCTGATGAGCAAAAATCCCTACAACAACTTGAAGCAGAACTCAACGAACAAGGGATGACTTTGAGTGACACGCAACCATTGCCTCGTCCGAGTGATGTAACAGTTGATGTTCCATTGAAGGAATTTGACCTTGATGATCCTGCAGCCACTTTGGCTGCAAATGTGATTCGCCAAGGAGATAAACTCGTGCAACAGCAGACATTTTCTGATTGTGCTTTGAAGAGAAGCTTATCTCTGTGCATTCGTTTAGAAACACTCTGGCCTCAAGCAATTCAAGGTTTCTTGAAGAATCCAGTCGTAGGTTCTGGCTACGCTACATTGACTAAGTCACAGGTTGAGCAGTTTACCGAAGCCGATAGCACCGATAATAATTTCCTTCGGACGCTTGGTGAAAATGGAGTGGTAGGATTTGCCTTCTTCTACGGAGCGATCGGATTGAGTATGTGGTTCTCTTGGAGAATGGCCTTTGATTCTTCCGATACTGTTCTGAGTTCGTTCGGTATCGCGGCGTTTGCTGGCGCAGTTGGTTTACTCTTGAACGCTGTGTACATCGATGTATTCGCCGCCTCGAAAGTCGCATATACTTTTTGGCTGATGCAAGGTGTGGTGCTCGCTGTTGGCGTGAAAGAGGGAGTTATTGCCCCAAAATTCGCATTTGAGCGAGCAAAACAATCGGAAGAACTGGCACAAATTTCTGCACTTTTGCAGAAAATGGAGAGTAAGCGGACCGAGAAGTACCAAGATTCTCATTACTTGTCAGCTGCGAAGCAGTCTCAGAAGCGTCGAAAGCCAAAGAAGAACGTTCGTCATGTTTAAGCTTTCTGTGAAGATAAAAAACTGGATTTTTCTGCTCTCCTTGAGTGCGATTTTCCTCGTTTCGTTTGCTGTTCGACTCTCTGGATTTGATCGTCCATTGGCTGATTGGCACTCTTTCCGTCAGGTTGATACTGCTTCAGTAACGAGAGAGTATCAAAAGCACGGTATCGATCCCCTTCGACCCAGGTACCACGATGTCTCGAACATCCAGTCTGGGTACGACAATCCAGAGGGTTGGCGCATGGTAGAGTTTCCACTTTTAAATATTGTGGTGGCCAGTATTTTGCAGTGGCAGCCAGAATGGAACTTGGTGGAAACTCATCGGGGAGTATCAATTTTTTCTTCGCTTGTATCGCTTTTGTGTTTGTCTTTTTTACTGCTCCGCTGGTATGGAAAGTTGGTGAGTTTGGTTGGTGCCTTTATTTTTGGTACGATGCCATTTAATATTTTCTTCTCGACTGTAGTCTTGCCAGAACCATTTATGGTGATGTGGGCATTGTTAGCGGCAGTGTTTTTTACACTCTGGGCACAAGACAGTGCTCGGAAGTTTGATCAGGGTCAAGGAAAAGTGT
This sequence comes from uncultured Pseudomonadales bacterium, assembly GCA_964519905.1. Lineage (GTDB taxonomy): Bacteria > Patescibacteriota > Microgenomatia > UBA1400 > UBA1396 > CAZFLN01. The sequence goes on from CAZFLN010000003.1 coordinate 20,188, forward strand.
TTATTTTTTCTGATATTTGGTTGCTTTTTGCTGGGCTGAGTTTTGCTGCTGCGCTGTTAGTAAAGCCGATGGCTGTTTTCTTTGTTCCAGTGTATGCCGCTGTAATTTGGCAGCAACGTCGTTGGAGTTGGCCTGCAATTGTCAAAGCAGGTATCGTTTTTTTCGCCGCTATTTTACCGCTCCTTTGGTGGCGCAATTGGATTCAAAATTTCCCAACAGGCATTCCTGCCTCGGATTGGTTGCTGAACGGAAATGGAATTCGTTTTCGTCCGGCTTGGTGGCGTTGGCTCTTTGGTGATCGCATTGGTCGAATGATGTTTGGTCACTGGGGAGCATCTTTGGTGCTTCTTGGTGGTGTAGCAGCTTTGTGGAATTGGCCAAAGAAGCGCTTGTCCAGACAATCTTGGTTCGGTTGGGTGGTGTCAGAGCTTGATCGCCTTGTACGCACGGAGGGTTTGGTGCTGGCATTTGCCGTTGGGTGTCTTTCGTATCTCGTAATTTTTGCTTCTGGAAATGTTCAACATGATTATTATCAAACACTTATTGTTCCAGCACTTTCGGTTTTAGCTGCTCGAGGAAGCGTGTGGCTTTTCAGGTTTGCTCGAAATGCTTGGCAGCAGGTGTGGATTGCCTTTGGGCTCTTGAGTGTCATTCTGTTTTCCTGGATGTTTGCATGGCATGACATTCAGCAGTTGTTTGCAATTAATAATCCGGCGGTCGTGCCTGCTGGCCAAGCGGTGCAGCGCCATGCGGGAGCTGATGATCTCGTAATTGCCTCATATATGGGTGACACGACACTTCTTTTTGCCAGTGATCGTCGTGGCTGGCCGATTGGTTTTTCGCTTGATCAAAAACTTGAGGCAGGAGCAGCGTGGTATCTTTCCACCGCGTTGGATGACGAAACACGAGATTTAATTGAACGATTTACATTGGTAGAGCAAACGGACCTGTATTCATTGATCGATCTGCGAAAAGTTTCTACTGAGTCGGCGGATGTTGGCCCACGGTTAAGAGAGTAAATATGCGAATTTTAATGTTAACCCCCTACTTGCCGTATCCACTCTTGAGTGGTGGTCAGGTTCGATCGTACAATCTCCTCAAGGAAATTTCGAAGGAGCATGACGTAACACTTTTTTCGCTCGTTAAAGATTCATCTGAGAAGGAGAATATTCGAGAGCTGGAAAAATTTTGTTCTCGAGTTGAAGTGTTTCAACGAACTGCCAAGCCTTGGCATCCTCGAAACATTTTGCTGGCTGCGGTTACGCCATATCCGTTTGTAGTGACACGGAATTTAGTTTTGTCTCTGCGTGGTGCCATTGCGGAAGAGTTACAGCGTCAAAAATATGACCTGATTCACGTCGAAACGTTCTACATGATGCCAAGTATTCCTAAGACAACAACACCAACACTTCTGGTGGAGCAGACCATTGAGTATCTTGGGTATCAGCAGTTTGCTGATCAGATAACGAAAAAGTTTCCCTTTCTTTCTCCACTACTTTCGGTTGATATTGCCAAGATTACATACTGGGAACGACTCTACTGGCGAACCTGCAATCAGCTGATTACTGTGTCGGAGGATGATCGCGAGTTTATTCATGAACAGCTCCCAGAAATTCCACCGATAAAAGTGGTGAGCAATGGTGTTGACTCCGCTTTTTTTGCTGAGAAACCAAAGAAAGCCGACTCAATTCCGACACTGCTCTTTGTCGGAACGTTTCACTGGCGTCCAAATGTTGAGGCTGTGGAGTACTTGGTAGAAAAAGTCTGGCCTTTGGTAAAGAAACAGGTCCCCAATGCACGATTACGAATAGCTGGCGCGTCTCCGACCGCCAAAATTCAATCTTTCCAAGAGAAAGATGCAAGTATTATTGTGACTGGACGTGTTCCAGATATTCGCGACGAGTATAGCCGAGCACATGTTCTCGTGGCTCCGGTGCTCAGTGGAAAAGGAACCCGGTATAAGGTTCTTGAGGCAATGGCCAGTAAGACGCCAGTAGTGGGGACAGAGATCGCACTTGAAGGTATTGGCGCCGAACCAGAAACGGAGTGTCTCATTGGCAACACACCGGTTGAGTTAGCTGCGCAAACAGTTCGAGTTTTGCAAGATGTTTCGTTGCAGAAATCACTGGGTGAAGCAGGAAGAAAGTTTGTAACCAAGAACTTTAGCTGGAAGAGTATTGGTCAAGATTTGTTGCGAATTTATGAGGAAACTGCCTCCGAAAATAAAGTGCCAGATTCTCAATGATCAATACTTCAAATCTCACTATTGTCTTAGTAAATTACAACTCTGGAGTGTGGTTAGAGCGGTGTTTAGCCTCTTTTCGCAACATAATTGGTTGGAATGAGCAAGAACCTCCGTACAGAGTAATTTTGGTAGACAATGCTTCAAGCGACGGTTCAACTGAACTGGTTGAACGAGCGTATGACTGGCTCGAAGTGATTCGTTTACCAGAGAATGTTGGATTTTCAGCCGGGAATAACGTCGCACTTTCTCAAGTGACTACCCCGTTTGCCATGCTGCTCAACACTGATACAGAGTTTATTCCAGGAACAGACTTGAGTGTTTTTATTGAACAAAACTTTTCTGATCCGAATGTTGGCGTGCTATCTCCACGAGTGGAGTTTCCAGATGGAACGTTGGATCATGCGAGCCATCGAGGTTTTCCGACACTTTGGAATGCAGCGGCATATTTTTCTGGTTTGAGTCGTGCATTTCCGCGGAGTAAAATTTTTGCTGGTTACACTCTTGGATGGAAAAACCCAACAGAAGCACATGAAATTCAAGCCTGTACCGGGGCAGCCATGATTGTACGAACCAGCGCTATGCAAGAAGTCGGATTGCTTGATGAATCTTTCTTTATGTACGCAGAGGATATCGATTGGTGCAAACGATTTTTTGATGCCGGTTGGAAAATTTGGTACGACCCAAGCTTGGTGGTAATTCATCATAAGCACAAGTCGGGGCAAGGGAAAGATGCTGATTTTTCCACAAAAGAGCGGACAATTCGTGCGTTTTATGACACGATGAAGCAGTACTTCCGAAAACATAGTTCTCAATCACCAGCTCTGGTACTTCTGGGCGCATTTGCTATGATAGATATATTGAAGTATCGAAAACTGAATCAAGAAAGGAAACGTCATGTACGTTCAAGAACTTCGATCCAAAATTGAAATTGAGCAGCGCCGTCAACTCAACAATAGTGTTTTTGCTTTAGTAATCATCTTTTTCAGCGTCATTTTTAGTTCTGTGGCTCCGCAAATGATGTATGAATACTTGTTGCAAGGCGTTTCTGTTGAACAGCAACTCATGCTTTTACAGTATATTCCTTTGGCTTCTTACTTGGTGGCTTTTGTAGCTTTTGCGATGACTGTTTTTGGACATTTTTCTCACCGTCGACGAGTGCGTTTGTACGAGCAAGAAATGATGTTGCTTGAGTACACTCAAGATGACTGCAATTGTGGTCATGAACACCACTCACATCATGCACACGCTGATCTCACCGATTTGTCAGATACAGATTTTGAAATTGAAACCGAAGAAGTAATTGTTGAGGCTACTCCAGAAGTTCGAGAGGGTTCCGTAGCTGATTTGTCAGCTGCACTCTCTAATGCTAATGCCAAAGCAATGCCAAAGAAATCCGTTTCTTCTTCCAAGAAGCGTGGACGATCTGCTGGCAAGAAGTCAAGTAAAAAATAACAAGTGAGGCAGCTTGCCGGAATACCGAAGAATCGGGATTGATGCGCGGCTCGCTGGAGCTCGCCACGCTGGCATTGGTCGCTACGAGGCCGAAATAATTTCTCGCCTCGTAGCAGAGCCAAAATTCCTTGATGAAACAAGGAAGATACAAGTGCAGTGGGTGATTTGGCTGCACAGTTCTGATGATGGCGCATGGCTCCCGCAGGAACTCCCTGCTTGGGTGCAAGTGAAGCGGACTTCTGTCCGGCACTACAGTCTGGCGGAACAGTGGCTCTGGCCGTTGCAGTTGAGATCGGTCGCTTGTGAGCTCTTGTGGGTGCCGCATTTTAATGTTCCGGTTCTTTGTCCATTTCCATGGGTGGTGACACTCCATGATTTGCTGTGGCATAAAGAAAAAGATGCTCGGTCAACAACACTCCCTGGATGGAAGCATTTCCTGAAACATCGAGTCTATACCCTTGTGACTCGTTTGGCTGCGCAGCGTGCCGAAAGCGTCATAGTTCCCAGCAAAGAGGTCGGGAAAGATGTGAAGTCCCGCTTTGGGAAGGAACTCAACATTCACGTTACTCCAGAAGGAGTGGCGGAAATTTATCGCACAATAGATTTGGTCAACAATGATTCGCAGTCCTCACAAACACATCCAAGAATTGTGTATGTGGGAAGTTTATATCCACATAAAAACCTGGAAGTGGTACTGCAATCGTTGCGAGGTTTGCCAGAATTCACTTTGGAAGTTGTGAGCACTCGATCTGTTTTTACTGAAGCTTTTTTGGAGCGTGCTGATGAGCTGGGTGTTCGTACTCAGGTTGAGTACATTGGCTATCTTCCTGATCAAGAGTTGATACAACGTTTGCATGGCGCTGTGGCCTTGATTCAACCTTCGAGCTTTGAAGGGTTTGGTTTAACTGGATTGGAAGGTATGTCTGTTGGAGTTCCGGTCGTTGCCAGTGACCTGCCTGTTTTTGCAGAAGTGTATGGAAAACACGCCTATTCTTTCCCCAAACATGATGCTATTGCATTAGCAAAAGTCCTCAAAGAACTCTGGAAGCACCCACCAAAGCGACAGGTTTTGCAGGATGCTCAACGATATGCGCAGCGTTTTAGTTGGGATCGCACGACTCAGCAAACTTGGGAAGTATTACGAAGTTCCTGGAAAGGGATACGTGATTCTGACAGATAAAAAGCAAGTGGGCTCCGAACATCCAAAAGTAGCATTGGTGTATGACCGTGCTGCGGCGCAAGGTGGAGCGGAGCGGGTGCTCACAGCTTTGCGGGAAGGATTCCCTGATGCTCCGCTTTTTACATCTGTGGTAGTGCGGAAAGAAGCGCCTTGGACAGCTGGTTGGACAATTCGTACCAGCTGGATTCAGCGTTTGCCAGGTTTCTTCCAGCGGTATCGCTGGTGGGGCTGGGCAATGCCCTTTGTTTTCGAAGGTTTCGATTTTTCTCAGTATGATGTCGTGATTTCGGTCACTGGCGAGGCCGCCAAGGGAGTCATTACCCAGCCCCACCAGCTTCATATTTGTTATCTCCTCACACCAACACGGTATCTCTGGTCTCATCGCCAAGAAGCGGAGAAATCTCTTTGGGGAGGCATCCGTCCGCTTGGCGCAAAAGTACTCGATGTTTTGCAGCGCTGGGACGCGGTTGCAGCACAACGCCCAGATGTCATTATTCCGATTTCTCGCTTAGTCGCTGAGCGAACGAAGCAGTATTATCAGCGAGCAACGTTGGCCCCATTCTATCCGCCGTTGACGACACTGCCGACGGCTCAACAGCCAACGCTTGCCTTAGAGACTCCTTTTTTCTTTACCTGGGGAAGGCATGTGGCGTACAAGCGTTTTGATTTGGTCATTCGGGCTGCCATACAGCAGAAAGAGCAACTGGTTATCGCTGGGTATGGACCTGAGACCTCCAAGCTGCGTCGTTTGGCACGTAAGTATGATGCGTCTTCTCAGTATGTTCGCTTTGTGGGACGTGTTTCCGATGCGGAGCTCAAATGGTACTTGGAGCGGGCGAAGGCAGCAGTTTTCCCTCAGATCGAGGATTTTGGGATCGCCGCGGGCGAAGCCATCTTGGCAGGTTGCCCGGTAATTCTGCATGAAAAGTCTGGAGTAGCAGAAATTCTCACCAAGAATTCTGCAGTAAAAATTTCCGAAGAATCAGTAAAAAGTGTGGCTGAAGCAATGCAAGCAGTGAAGAAAAAACAGTGGTCAAGACTTGACATGCAGCGAGAAGCACGACAATATGCAGGGGCACGCTTTGTCAGGCAGTGGCAAGATCTCGTCGAGAAGCAATGGCGCGATCACCAGAAATCTTGGCAAACGCTTTAAGAAAGGACAACATGAGTCAAATCGATACATCACACGTTTACGCGGTGGTTTTGGCAGGTGGCAGCGGTACTCGCTTGTGGCCAAAATCTCGAGATAACACTCCAAAGCAATTTTTAAAACTTGGGGGTGATCGGACGCTGCTCCAGCAGACGGTTGACCGCATTTTAGACATGATCCCTTGGGAACGCGTGATTGTTGTCACCAACGAAAAATACGTCGAGGATGTACGCGCGCAACTTCCTGAGGTTCCTGCCGAAAATATTATTGCCGAACCTGCGAAACGCGACACCGCTTTAGCCATGGGACTTGGTGCCGTGATTGCCCAGAAGCGTGATCCGGAAGCAATTGTTGTTAACATGGCGTCTGACGCCGTGTTACAAGATGTCGAAGAATACAAAAGAGTGCTCCTGGCAGCGATCGAACTCTCTGCCAAGAAAACACACCTCACAACAGTAGGTATTACTCCAAGTTCTCCCAATGTCAACTTTGGATATATTAAGGCGGGTGAGTCTCTCGACACCATTGCTGGCTATCCAGTATTGGCAGTGAAGAGTTTTAAAGAAAAGCCAGATTTGCAAACCGCTGAACAGTTTTTAGCGGAAGGAGATTATTACTGGAACGCCAATATGTACACCTGGCATTCTCAGACGGCTTTGGCGGCCTTTCAAGAACATCAGCCTGAAATGTATGCTGCACTCTTGAGAATTTCTGATGCGGTTGATACTCCAGCCTTTGAGTCCGTTTTGGCAAAAGAATATGAGGCAGCTGAAAAAGTGGCAATCGATGTTGCCATTTCGGAGAAAGTCTCAAACTTGGCGCTTTTCCCTGGTAATTTTGGTTGGGATGACATCGGTTTGTGGAGTACTGTTTTCGAGCTGGGCGAAAAAGACTCAAACGGAAACGTGCAAGTTCGTGACGGCTTTGATACTGCCCCAGTTTTGTCTCTCGACTCGAAGAACAACCTGGTTGCGACCAACAAGCGTTTAGTCGCTCTGCTTGGGGTCGAAGATTTGGTTGTGATCGACAGCGGAGATGTTCTCCTGGTCTTGCCACGAAGTCGAGCCGCAGACGTAAAGAAAGTTGTTCAACAGCTCGAAGCTGATGGACAGCAGCAGTATTTATGATGTACGAACAGCAAAAGCGGGTGCTCGATATCATCGTCGCTTGTGGTCTGGTAATTGCCTTTTTGCCGTTTTGGGTATTGGTACCGCTGCTTATTTGGTTTGATTCTGGTTGGCCTGTATTCTTTACTCATACCCGAGTTGGAAAAGGTGGAAAGCCGATTAAACTCTACAAGTTCAGATCTATGGTTCCAAACGCCGACCGAATTTTGCATGAACAGAATCCAGAACTTCTCAAACAGTTCAAGAAAAATGACTGGAAGCTTGAGCATGATCCTCGAATTACTCGTTTGGGGAAAGCCTTGCGCGCGCTTACCATTGATGAGTTTCCACAACTTCTCAACGTTCTTCGTGGCGAGATGAGTATGGTTGGCCCTCGAGCCTACGTTCAGAAAGAACTGGACGAGCAAACCAAACGGTACCCAGAAACCAAGCCACTTGTAAAAGAGATCATGAGTGTGAAACCTGGTATTACTGGGCCTTGGCAAGTTTCGGGCAGAAATGATGTTCCATTTGTCCAACGTGCCAAAATGGACTCCGATTATGCTCGACAGAAGAGCATTTATAATGATATCCTAATACTACTGAAGACTCCCCGAGCTATGATTTCTCGGTGGTAATTTCGTTTCTCTCTTTGAGGAACAGATCAGAAGGAACCTATGTCACAAACTGCTGCACAGCCCAATCAGGACTGGAAACAGTCTGGATTCAAGAAAGCAAATACTTCTTCACCGGAAGAGCGTGAGGCACCACTCACCAGAGTGATTCCTGCGGTGCCTGTTGCGGCGACTTCTAGAATTTCTGGAAATGGTTCCAAGAAATTCTGGCATCGTTCTCGTAAGTTTTGGATGATTACTGGCTCCGTGGCTGCGGTTTTTGCTTTTGTTTTTGGAGTGGCTGCGGTTCTCGGTTTTTGGACCTACGGAAAAGTTCAGAAAATTCAGGCTGATGCCCAAACTATTCAGGCTGAAGGTCGATTGTTTTATGATGCCTTCAAAGGGCAGAACTTACCACAGTCTCGAGTTCATCTTGAGAATGTGAAGCAGCGTTTAGTGAGCGCTGACGAGACGTATCAAGAATTAAGCCTGTATAAAAATATTCCGTTTGCTAGTCGATACTACAACGACGGAACCGCGGGTATTACTGCGGCACATGCTGGTATTCGGGCTGGCGAAAAGTTCTTAGATGCTATCGAGCCACATGCTGATTTGCTGGGATTCTCTGGCGAGGAAGTTTACTTTGGCACTACCGAAGATCGTGTTGGTATGGTCTTAGAAACCCTGAGCCAAATTGCTCCGCAGCTTGATGGGATTGCTGAAGAAATCGATGTAGTAAAGCAAAACCTCGACACGATTGATCCGATGGATTATCCAGAGGAATTCCGCGGATATCCATTGCGACAATTGCTTATGCAGGCACGTGGTGGCGCGGAAGCGGCAGAAATTGCCTTAAACGAAGCTCGTCCAGCCTTGGAACGTCTGCCCGCTATTGCCGGTGCGGAAGGTCGTCGCAAATACTTAGTCATTTTCCAAAACGATAATGAGCTCCGTCCAACGGGTGGATTTATGACCGCCTATGCCGTGGTTTTTGTGGAAGACGGAAAAGTCACGCCAGAAAAGTCAGACGACATTTACGAGCTCGACAAAAAATTCCGGAACAAACCAGCTATTCCCGCTATTCTTGGCAAGTATTTGACCACTGAGAGTACTTGGAACCTTCGAGATATGAACATGGATCCAGATTTTGCTACCTCTATGCAGACTTTCTATGAGCATTACTCCAAACTTCCTGGCGAGCCGCAGGATATCGACGGCATTATCGCGGTCGATACAGAGCTGCTGAAGAAAGTGGTAGACGTAATTGGCCCAGTTGAGGTTCCTGGGTACGGAACTTTCTCAAGTCAGATTCTTCCACGATGTGATTGTCCGCAGATTATTTACATGTTGTCCGAAATTATTGACCGGCCAACTCCGTACATCCGCGAAAATCGAAAAGGTATCTTGGCTCCAATGATGCAGTCGATTATTCAAAAGACCTATGCTTCTCCTCGAGAAACTTGGCCACAGCTGGCGCAGATTGCTTGGGAAGGGATCCAAGGCCGCCACGTGCAGATGTACTTCTTTAATGAGGAAGATCAAATCGCCGCCAAGGCAGTGAAAGCAGCTGGTGTTTTACCAGATACTTCTGTTGAGGGTGATTTCTTAGCCGTTATTGATGCCAACTTGGCAGGGGCGAAGTCAAACTTATTTATCGACACCTCTGCTGAAGTACAGGTACAAAGTGTGGAAAATGGAGTAGTGACCAAGCAGGTCGAGATGACCTATCGCAACACGCATCCACCAAGCAATTGTAACCTCGAAGCTGGTGAACTCTGTTTGAACGGTTTGTTGAACGACTGGAGTCGCTGGTATGTGCCAAAAGGTGCGCAAGTTCAGGAAGCACTTGGGTTTAAGAATGAGTACACCATCGATACCAGTCACCCAGATTACGACGTGATCGAAGGATTCTTTACTGTCGCACCGCTGGCTCAAGCCAAGGTTCGTATCACCTACTCGGTTCCATATTCTGGCCCAGAGAATGCCTACGTCTTTACTCTGCAGAAGCAGGGTGGACTGGACATGATTTCTACGAACATTATTACGCCATGGGGGAGCGAAGAGATTGATTTGGTCGCTGACCGAACCTTCCGCTTCGCCCGCTAGTGCATGAATCGGCTGGGCCAAACATCGGTTGCGCTGATTCTCCACGGTCGTGATCTCAAGGAGACTGATCGACTGATTACGATTCTCACTCCCGAATTTGGCCGACTCACCTTGACTGCAAAGGGAGTACGTAAGCTCAAATCCAAGCGCGCTGCAGCATTGAACGTCGGGAATATTGTGCGGTGTAGTTGGGTCACCAAGAACGACTGGCATACACTCACCGAAGTGGTAAACCGAGAGTCACTGTTGGGAACGGGCGCGAGTTTGGAAAGAATGCGCGATTTTTCTGGATTACTGGAAATGATGTATCACCTGAGTGCCGAAGGAATCGATCAGGCTGATCTGTACGACCATGCCGTGCGCCTGCTTCGTACGGTTGGACAGCAAGCTGACTACAACCGTGGGTGGGTACGCCAACAGTTGCTCGAGCTTGCCGAGATGCACGGATTTTTGGAAGAATCGAGTCAGCAGCAGCCGAGCCAATCCGTCACCCAGATTTTTGAGGCACTCCTGGAACGACCCTTGCGAAGCTTTGGATTTTTGACGGTGGAGTAACGATTCTCCAGAAACCTGTTTTCTGCTCTCCATGATATACTTTCCCGATATGTCGTCCGTTTCTTTAGATACTATCGCTGCTTTGGCCAAACGCCGCGGGTTTGTGTACCCGACCTCCGAAATTTACGGTGGTTTAGGCAATAGTTATGACTACGGTCCGATGGGAACCGAACTGATGCGCAACATTCGCAATTTATGGTGGAAGCGTTTTGTGCAGCAACGAGCCGACATGCAAGGTTTGGACAGCGCCATTATTTTGCATCCGCAGACTTGGGTGGCTTCTGGTCACGTGGCATCGTTTACCGATCCAATGGTCGAGGATCGTGTCACCAACAAACGTTACAGAGCTGATCACTTGATCGAAGCCTGGATTGCTGAGCAGCCAGCCGAAAAATTCGCTGAAGTAGTGGTGGAAAAAATGAAGACACCAGACATGGCCAAGTTTATCGCTGACAACAAAATCCTCAGCCCAGAAGGCAATCCCATTAGTGAACCAAAGGACTTTAACATTCTGTTCGAGACGGCGATTGGTGCTGTGAGCGGTGAGAAATCTGTAGCCTACTTGCGCGGCGAAACAGCCCAAGGAATTTTTAGTAACTTTAAACAAGTCATGAACTCAACTCGCGCCAAGCTCCCGTTTGGATTGGGTCAAATCGGAAAAAGTTTCCGGAACGAAATTACGCTCGGACAGTTTGTGTTCCGTACTTTGGAGTTTGAGCAAGCGGAAATTGAGTACTTCTTCGATCCAGAGTCAAGTGAGTGGCAGCCAATCTTCGAAAACTGGAAAGATGCCATGTGGCGTTTCGTAACCGAAGATCTCGGGGTAAACACCGATGATCTGCGCTGGCGCGAACATCGCGACGAAGAGCGGAGTCACTACAGCAAACGCACCGAAGACTTAGAGTATAAATTCCCATTTGGTGGTTTCAAGGAACTGTGGGGAATTGCGTATCGCACGGACTACGACTTGCAACAACACATCAAGCACTCTGGTCAAGATTTGAGCGTGGTTGACAGCGCGACTGGACGAAAGTTTGTGCCACACGTGATTGAACCAGCATTGGGCGTGAATCGCGCGTTCCTGATGGTGCTGTGCAGCAGTTACTGGTACGACGAGGAACGCGCCCGTACCGTTCTGCGCCTGCCTGCCAAGTTGGCACCCTATCGTGCAGCAGTCTTCCCGTTGCTCAAGAATAAGCCAGAGTTAGTCGCCAAAGCACAAGAATTGTTCAATGCGTTATTGCCTGAAGTTTCGGTCAACTGGGACGACCGAGGCAATATCGGGAAGCGTTACTTGAGCCAAGACGAAATCGGAACTCCAGTTTGTTTAACGGTCGACTTCCAGACACTCGAAGACAACACTGTTACCTGGCGCGATCGCGATTCAGCCGAGCAAATTCGCGTTCCGATTGCAGAAATCTTGCCAAAGTTACTGACTCTCTAACGATTGTTTCGTTCTTGTTGTCGGGTGCTGATGCTGGAAAGTCTAAGATTGATTTTGTCAAAAATTTCTGACTTGCGCTGTTGTTGATAGATTACTTGACTCACAGAAGGATAAACTCTGAGACCGTGTCGACGCAAAAGATAATAGACATCTTTTCCTTGACGGTCATCTGGCACACAGAGTGCTTCTTCGTTTTGCAGTCTTTTCCCAAGACCAAAATAGGCAGTTTGCTCAAAGCAGAGAAAAAAGTGGAGAAGAAACGAAGTGTAAGCGCTTTCTACCAGTGTCTCTCCTTTTCTACGCAATTCATATACCACGCAATCACCTTGTCGGACAAGACTGAGCAAAAAAGGATTTTTTTGTGTACTCATGATCCTTGAAGACTCTGCCAATACATGTCTGCCGCTTGGAGTTTTCGATCTCAGATCATTGTTGAGAATTTCAGTAATTCCGTCGAGAAAATTTTGCTGTTGTTCAGAAAGGAGAATTGGCACTTCTGGTGGTACAAAGTTGTTCGCAAGTTGTCGAACTTTACTTTCTCGCCGCTTTCTTTTTGTAAACGGAAACGCAATTGGTTGCTCAAATTTGTTTTTCATATCTTGGCTATCTGCTATGATAAATAAATGTTTGCACAATTTTCTAAGAAGTATATCGCAATAATCGCCGTTGTCCTGGGAGGATTTCTTTTAGTCGGTGCTCTGGTGTGGGGCTTAAGCCCTGCTCCAACCGAGCAAGCTGGTCCAACCCCTCGCCCAACCCTTCCACCAGAACCAGTGAATGTGATTCCGGTCGAAGAGCGCCCATATGCTCGTATTACTCCCACAGTTGACGGACGGACGCTCAAGCTTTCCCTGGAAGCAATAAATAAACCAGCTGACGAAGCAGAGTACGAAATCGAGTACCAAACAGGTACGGTCTTGCAAGGCGCTGGTGGTTTGTTTTCACTCTCAGCTTTACCAAGTACGCAAGACGTCCTCTTGGGAAGTTGTAGTGCTGGTGGGAAGTGTAGCTACCATGAAGGCGTGACTGGTGGACAGCTCACCTTCCGGATGAGCGGCGATTCTCGATACGCTGTGCGGGGTGAGTGGTCATTGTGGAGTAATCCAAGTGGAGCTGAGAGTACTCTTTCTTCCAGAGACGGAAAGTTTGGCTTGTCTGGAACCGGTTTGACACGCGTTCGCTACGGGGTTGTTTTCTTGAGCCCTGGATATCCAGCTGAGCTTCCTGGCGAAGCACTGTCTTCCATGTATGCGATTGGAGTCTCGAGCGTGCCAACAGGGAGCACCGAAGTTTCTCTTCGACTGAACTCCGATGTAGCATCCGCTGACATTGCTGTGTGGGACGGAACAGCCTGGAAAACTGTGTCTGGAACTGTGGCAGATAAAACGGTAACTGCTTCGCTTGCCACTGTTCCACAGGCCGTGATAGCCGTAACAGCAGAATAGTGCAGAAAAATTTCAAATCGCTTGGTATAATCACCCAGCGCCGTCTTAGCTCAGTTGGTAGAGCAGCACCTTTGTAACGTGCAGGTCGTGGGTTCGAGTCCCACAGACGGCTCCCAAGGTTGAAGGTTCGACCTTTAGGCCTATAACTCCTGCCCAGGAGAGAAAAGTGCTAAAAGAGACGCATCATCTTGATGATCACGTGCTAAGTTTCATGTCTTCTTTTCTTCCTTCGGAGAGTAAGGTCTCTGGAGATATATTGAATGAGATCGCTAAGATTTCCCGTCTTCTTGCTCAGTCAGAATCATTTCTCGATGGAAGTGTGTTTATCCCCGAGACTGACTCTTTAGCGCTTGATGCAGAAAAAATCGAGGTTTTTCACCGATGTATTCAAGAAATAGAGATGAGAGCATTTTTTCACAATGCTCAAGAGTATTTCTTTTCCCTGGTTGGTATGTATGACGAGGTAAGAAGGTTTTTCGTTGAAAACCCTGGATTTGAAAGAAATACGCGCAAGTGGATTCAGGCATATTTAGAAGATACCTTCTCGCCAGAGATGTTTTATTGGACCGTGACACTATTTTTATGGCAACGACTTTCCAAGCAGTGTCGAAATATTACCTTGCAAGGATTACTTGATGTGGTGAATACAGTGCTGCATTTAGAGCGGAATAACTCGGCTCAAAAGTTCCACAAAAAACTTATTCCTCATCTGACAGTTCTCCGCTAGCATATGATATAATGCACCTCTGACACCAAAAGGAAATTATGGCAAAAAAGAAAAAAGGTCCACGACAAATTGTCGGTCTCAAGTCCACTGAATCTGGACACGTTACCTACGTTACCAGTCGTAACAAGCGCAATCGCACCGAAAAAGGTCAAGGCAAGCTCGAACTCATGAAGTACGACCCTGTGCTCCGTAAGCGTGTGTTGCACAAAGAAGTTGAAAAACTCAAGTAAACTTTTTTTCACTCTGAAATTCAAACGCCCGGCTAGAAACCGGGCGTTTTTTCTGCCACAATGCCAGTATGTTTACACTCAATGGTTCACTTGTAAAAGCCGCCGTGTATGGCGCCAATGACGGAATTATTACGACTTTTGCGGTTGTATCTGGAGCGACTGGCGCCAGTATGGGTTTGGAAGTGGTCGTGATTCTGGGAATTGCCAATCTTATTGCGGATGGAATCAGTATGGGTGCGAGCGATTATCTTGGTGAGCATGCTGAGCACGATTATCTGAAGAGCCAAGGGGAATCGCATGACGATGAGCCGATTTGGCATACTGGCGCCATGACTTTTGCCAGCTTTGTGGTTGCTGGAAGCGTGCCGCTGATTCCGTATATTTTGGCATTGGTGGTGCACATTGATCTGCAGCACCAATTTCTCATTTCTTGCTTGGGAGCTGGTCTTGCTTTGTTTTTGGTCGGTGCGGCTCGAACATTCGTAACGCAAGGGAATTGGGTCAAGAATGGTTTGCAAGTTTTAGTGGTCGGTGCTGGTGCAGCTGCGGTCGCCTACTTCTTAGGTGATGTAGTGGCTGGTTGGTTCTTGAAATAGAGAGCAGTAAAAACTAAATCTCGATTCGCTCAATCGTGTCACGAATTTTGGCCGCGAGTTCGAAGTTCCAGTCTTTCGACGCCTCGTTCATCACGCGCTTGAGTTGCTTGACGAGTTGGGCGGCATCTTGTGGAGTCAGTGAATCAGCCTGAATATCCTCTAGCACGACATGTTGTCGTTTATTGAGTTGCAGTATTGTTTCTCCACGCTTGGGGGATTTTCCGGCTGCTGAGTCAACGGTGAATCGTTTGTCTCGATTTTTGAAGACACCAGGAAGAGTGTTTTCGTCATCTTCTTCGCGTTGAATGAGCTGTTCTCGAATTGGTTTGCTAATTGAGGCTGGAGTGATGCCATGTTTTTCGTTGTAGGCAACCTGAATTTCTCGACGGCGGTCTATTTCGTCGATGGCCTCGCGCATGGAGCGAGTAATTTTATCGGCGTACAAGATCGCTCGGCCCTCGACGTGACGTGCTGCGCGACCCATTGTTTGGATCAGTGAAGATCGAGAACGCAAGAATCCTTCTTGGTCGGCGTCGAGTACTGCTACGAGTGTGACCTCAGGGAGATCAAGTCCTTCCCGCAATAAGTTCACGCCGATAACAGCGTCGTACACGCCGCGCCGCAAGTCATCCAGAATGTCAGAGCGATCCAGTGTTTCGATGTCTGAGTGCAAGTACTGCACTTTCGGGAGATACTCTGGGTTTTCGACTCGATCATAGCCAGCAGTTTCCAGCACTTGGTTCATTTTTTTGTGATCATTCAAATACTCGGTGAGTGTTTCAGCCATTTTTTTTGTAAGGGTGGTGACAATAGCTCTTTGATGGAGTTTCTTGCGAAGCACCAGTTCGTTTAATAAGTCTGGGACTTGGCCCTTCACTGGTCGAATTTCGATTGGAGGATCAGTGAGGCCGGTTGGACGGACGATTTGCTCCACAACAGAGTTCTCAGAACGATCGATTTCCCACTGATTTGGTGTGGCAGATACAAAAATCGTGTCGTTTGTTTTCTGTAAGAATTCGTCAAACTGTAATGGGCGATTATCAATGGCCGCCGGGAGACGAAATCCGTACTCAATGAGATTCTTCTTGCGAGATTGATCTCCAGCGTACATTCCACCAATTTGTGGCACCGTAATGTGGCTCTCATCGATGACGGTTAAGAAAGAACCGTCACCAAATTTATTGGCGTTGTACTTGAAGAATTCAAGCATAGAAAAAGGTGGTTCTCCTGGCTGTCGACCATCGAAGTAGCGGGAATAGTTTTCGATACCGTTTACAAATCCAACTTCACGGAGCATATCGAGATCGTGGAGTGTCCGCTGCTCTAATCGATACGCTTCTACCACTTTTCCTGCCGACTTCAGTTCGGCCACGCGGGTACGAAGATCAGCTTCGATTTGAGCTAAAACCGGTGTTTTATCACTCCCGGCAATATAGTGTTTGGCTGGATAAATGGTGATTTTATTGAGGGGACCAGCGGCTTTATCCCAAGGAGATCCAGAAGTTGGATCAATAATTTCCAGTTGGGTGATCTGATCTGCGGGAATGGTAATGGTGAGCGCCCAACTCTCGTGAGCTGGCCAAATTTGAATCTGGTCTCCTCTGAGTCGGAAGGTTCCGCGGAGCAAATCCGTGTTTGTCCGGGTGTACTGCATGTCGGTAAAACGTTGAATGAGCGTTTGACGAGGGATCATTTCTCCGTCGATCAGCCGAATGGCCAAATGCTCAATATCGTCTGGTTTTCCAATGTTGTAAATACACGACACGGAGGAGATAACAATCGTGTCAGGTCGAGACAGCAAATTTGCCGTTGCAGCCAGGCGAAGTTTGTCTATTTCGTCGTTGATTGTTGCTTCCTTTTCGATGTAGGTGTCGGTCGTGGCAATATAGGCTTCTGGTTGATAGTAATCGTAATACGAAACAAAATAACTCACGGCATTGTTTGGGAAAAATTCACGAAACTCTTGGTACAGTTGAGCGGCAAGTGTTTTGTTATGAGCAATAATAAGTGTTGGTTTTTGCAGTTGCTGAATAGTGTGGGCGATTGTAAATGTTTTTCCAGACCCAGTCACACCCAGCAGAACCTGATTCTGCTGACCAGATCGAGAATTTTCGACTAACTTCTCAATCGCTTTTGGCTGATCTCCGGCTGGTGTGTAGTTGGATTTTAGTTGAAACATATATGCTTTTAGGCATCTAGCATTATAACATTTTATGAGTCGTATTGCGATTGTGTGCGGAGAGAATCCAGATTTGTTGCTGCTTGAGCGAATGTCGTATACTAAGCATCTGTTTGAGTGAGCAGAGAATGGAGTGCATGTGAAGAAATCTGAACTTTACTTTGCCGGCGGATGTTTTTGGGGTGTAGAAAAGTATTTTCAGAACATGCCATGGATTCTCGAAACTGAAGCGGGATATGCAAATGGGTCTCTCCAATCGGTGGGAGCAGATTCACCAAGTTATCAAGAAGTTCGGTCTGGAGAGACCGGCTTTGCTGAAACCGTTCGTGTTGTTTGGGATGCAGAAGCACTCACCGTTACAACACTTGTTCGTAGATTTTTTGACGTGATTGATCCACTGTCTCAAAACAAGCAAGGGAACGACGTTGGGACACAGTATAGAACCGGTGTGTACTATGGTTCAGATTTTTCAGAGCAAGAGAGTGTTCAAAAAGTGTTTGCAGAAGTAGAGAAGAAGCTTGGGGTTACATCTTTAATGACTGAGTTTTTGCCATTAAAAAATTTCTTTCGCGCTGAGTCTGAACATCAATCCTATCTTACGTCAAATACATCTGGGTACTGTCATATTCCTGTGGAAAAATTGAACCAAACATTTGAACTTATCGATGCTGAACGCTACCCCAGACCAAGTCTAGAGCAAATTCGAAAAAAACTTTCTGGTATACAGTTTTCTGTAACGCAAGAGTCTGACACTGAGGAAGCATTTACGGGTGAAACATGGGATAACTATAAAAAAGGGATTTACGTTGATATTGTGACCGGTGAGCCACTTTTTATTTCTGCTCAGAAGTATGAAAGTGGCTGTGGTTGGCCTTCATTTTCTCGACCGATCGATGAGAGTGTAATTCAAGAGTTTCACGATGATTCAATCCCTGGGCGAACCAGAGTAGAGGTGCGCAGTCGTTCTGGGACACATTTGGGTCATGTTTTTTCTGATGGCCCGAAAGAAACAGACACTGGAGTTATTCGTGAAAGAGACACTTCTGCAGAAAGTTTTCATGATGAGAATTCTGCGAAACAGAGATTACTCGAGCAGGGACTTTCGGAAAAAGAGGCAGAAAAACGTCTGGTACCTCAAGAATCAACGGGATTAAGATACTGTATAAACTCTGCATCTCTTGAGTTTATCCCTTCATCAGAGTTGAACGATCGTGGATACGGGTATTTGATGGAGCTTCTGTAACTTATTTTTCTTGAGAGATGAGTATACGATCGTTTGTCTCTTTTTGATCTAGCAAGATGTGGTTTACAAGTGCTTCGGGTTTTGGCTATTCTGTGGGTAGTTCGGATAATATTCGCCGAAGAAAACGCAGAGGAGAAATCAACATGGCCGTGACTTTATACCGCCGACAAAGACAAATTGTAGACTTTATTGCGCAGTATATCCAGTTGAATAACTACTCTCCAACCTTGCAGGAAATTGCAGACGCTATCAATGTTTCTTCTTTAGCTACTGTTCATGAGCACTTGTGCGCGCTCGAAAAGAAAAGTGTCATTCGTCGCTCCGAGGGCGCGGTGCGCGGTATTGAGTTGATGGATCGAACATTCTTGAAGCTGACAGAAGGCATTGATCTCCCAATCATGGGCTTCGTGGCAGCTGGTCGACCGATCGAACCATTTACAGATCCAAACGCCACATTTAAGGTTTCACCACAGTTGATTTCTGGAAAGCGTCGTGCCTATGTGCTGCAGGTGAAAGGCGACTCGATGGTTGATGATGGAATTCTCGACGGAGATCACGTGGTGATTGAAGAGCAAGATGAAGTTCACGATGGAGATATTGTGGTTGCTATGCTCGACAATGGTTTGGCTACCTTGAAGCGCTTTTATAAAGAAGCGACTCGAATTCGTCTTGAGCCCGCAAACGCAACCATGTCCCCAATTTATGCTACGAACGTTCGTATTCAAGGGCGATGCGTTGGTCTCATTCGAAAGTTTGTGGCATAGTACTCGTTTTACACGAGCTCGGTTTCAAAATTTTGCTGAATGGATCTGATCCAGGTCCGTTGACGCTTTGCATATTGTCGCTCGAGGTGAATCCATTTTTCTACTGCTTCATCTTGTGTGATCTCGTTTTCAAGAAGGTCTCTTAAGACTGTATATCCAGGAACTTGGAAAGCCGGAATATTCCAGTTTGGGAAGTTTTCCATAAGAAATTTGGTTTCTGCGATTGCTCCAGAATGGATACGCTCTAATACCCTGGCGGTGATATTGGCAGTAAGATCGGAAATCTCGGCATCACGCAGGAAAATTTTGTACTCACCTTTTTGGACTAAAGGCGCTGGTTTTTTCGACTCATTTGCCTGAACAACTTCGACGGCACGAACCAGTCTTTGTGGATTTGATTGATCTGATTGATTCAAGCTTTCCCAAGCGGTTACAGAGTGAGTTTGCAGTTCTTTTTGTAATTCAGATATGGAGAGGTGCTGTGCTTTCTTTCTCCAGTTTGGGTTTGGAGGGACGAATAAAGTGGCAGGTGGGTCAAGAATTGCTTGCATCCACTGCCAAGTGCCTCCGACAATCATGAGCGGTACATGTTGTTCTCGATGCCACTGCAAAATGGGTTGTACCCAGTCATACCAATGGCGAAGAGAAAACTCTTGATCAGGAGAAACGACATCAACTCCCCACAAGAAAAATTTCTCCGGGGAAAGCCAGGCAGGTGGTCCTGCAGGAGTCTCTATTTGCCAGGTCGCTCCAGGGGCGATATCTTTCCCAACCACAATATTGCAGTGTTGAAAGACTTGACGCGAGTCTGCCGAGAGGAGATTTCCTTTATGTTGTTTTGCCCACTGAAAAGCAAACTGTGTTTTCCCACTCGCAGTTGGACCGTACAAAAAATGAAATAAGGTTTGAGACATAGTTACCGTGAAAATGCTTGGAGCTCGTAGCCTGTTCCATAGTGTACGACAATTGTGAGCCCAAGAGACTGAAGTTTTTTTCTTAATCGTTGAATGGTGACATGCATGGCCGCTGTAGGATTGTTTCGCAGTGAAAGTGGAAGTGTAAAGCGCAGTTGTTCGTGTGACACTTGCCCCGTATCCGAAGAAAAAAAGCGTGATAAAAATTGACACTCTCGTTTGGTTAATTTTGTTTTTTCTGAATCGGTGCGTTTTTGCACCGTTTGTTGTGCGGGATGCAGTAGAAATTCTCGCCAGGTTTGAGTTTTTTTCTCATGAAGTGAATGAATTCTTCTGGCTGCCCAAACGTGTTCACTTACCAATTGGGCCGAGAGTGGTTTGCACAAGTATAGATCTGCCCCTGCTTGGAGGGCTGTGCGTTGCTCATGTTCTTGACTAATTCCCGAAAGGACGCAGAGTAATGTGTGTGGAAAGTCTTTTTTCAGGGGTTGTATGAGTTCCAGGCCATCTCCGTCTGGAAGAGTTCGGTCAAGAATAACCACGTCGTATCCAGAATCCTTTTCAGCCAAATGATAGAAAGCGCCTGCCAAGGTGGTGACTTGATCTACGGTGTGAATTGGCTTTCGACGCAAAGAACGTGCGAGTAGACGATTCAGGTGAGGATCATCTTCAACAATAAGCGACTGCATCGGTCGATTTGGCATACGGGTATTGTACTGCAAAATCAAACAAAAAACGAACAAAACACGAATCTATTTGTCTTGAGACGGGTCTAGAGCTGCTGCCAAATGGCCTCATCGCTGGCCTGGAGAAGGAGTTCTTCTCGAGCGCGACGTTCGAGCTCAAAGCTGCTGGTGGCCGTTTGAATACTGTGTTCGAGCTGCATTTTTTGTGCTTCTAGCTCTAGCACTTTTTGTGATTCTGATTCAAGAAGTGTTTGCACTGTTTTGGCTCTCCAGACCAAACGAACACAAGACACGATCAGTGAAATCGCTAGAATCAAGAGGAGAATTCGCTGAGTAATGCGAAAAAAATATGTTTTTTTGTCTGGATGTGCACGATTCTTCATAAATAAGTAGTACTTGACCAAATATTATCGGACATTACAATACACCTAGGTGAAAGGCACTTTCATCATACTCTATGTGGAACTCATATCGCGACAACTATATTTCATGGCTTCGTCAGGCTGGAAAAGCTCAGGCTACGGTTATTGCGTATCAAAAAGATATCGAACAGTGCATTGAATTTGTGCTCCGTGCCGGAAAAACTGAGCCAAATCAGGTAACTGCTGAAGATGTTGAAGCGTTTAAGCAAGAGTTGCTGACGCTTCGCTACACCGATAAATCTGTTTCTCGAAAACTCAATTCTGTGAAGTCATTCTTCCGTTTTCTTCGTGAACAAGATGTTGTTCCTGGAAATCCAGTGCAAAAGGTTGAGCACCCAAAGTATGAAGTTGCTCCGCCACGAGTTCTCACCAAAACTGAGTACCGTGCACTGCGTGATGCTTGTAAAGCAGATGCTCGCATGAGTGCGGTAATTGAAATTTTACTGCAAACGGGAATTCGAATCAGCGAACTGGCTGCCTTGCGAGTTGAGGATATTTCAGTTACGAAGCGTGAGCTTTTTATTGCTCCACATGGTTCTCATCCGTCTCGAATTGTCCCGCTCAATGATGCCGCAATAGAAACGATCAAACAGTATGAAAAAGTCCGACCACGAAGCAAAGAACGTACTTTTTTCCTGACGAAAAGCTGTAGACCATTTTTGGTACGGAACATCCGCAGCGCGGTGGATCGTTACTTTAAGATCGCTGGGATTAAGGATGCTCGAGTCAATGATTTGCGACACACGTTTATTGTGGAGCAGTTGGCAGCTGGGATGTCGCTGCTCACCGTGAGTCAAATTGTTGGTCACAAGCGTATTTCTACTACCGAGCGATACCTGCAGTTCCTTGATATGAATGCTTTATCGGCGAATGTGAAGCTCCGTACATTGTAATTACAGAGTACTCTGTTCGGGAGTGAATGTTCGTTTTCTACCCCAGACATGCGCTATAATGTGCCTATGTCTGAATCCTCTGAATACCTTTCATTTCAACAGTGGCAATCTGCGGATATCCGTCTGGGCACGGTTGTGGACGCTACTGAGCCAGAGTGGTCAGAAAAACTCATTGAGTTGACGGTTGATTTTGGAACAGAACTGGGTCAGCGTACTATTTTTACCGGATTGAGACCACACAAAACAGCGGCTGATTTTCTGGGGAAGCAAACATTGTTTTTAACCAACTTACCACCTCGAAAAATGGGTCCAAGTGTCTCTCAAGGTATGTTGTTAGCGTTTGATCCTCCAGGTGTTGAGTCAGATCCTGCCAATGTTGTTCTTATGCTGTTTGACAACCTTGGACCAAATGGCTCACGACTTTTATAGAAAAATAGGCTACACTTGCCCTTCACTTTTAAGGAGTTTTATGGCGAAAAAGAATACCACAGCACCAGAATCACAGGAATCAGAAAAGAAATCGATTCGCAAGCGAATTGAGGTACAGCTGCCTCTCAACCCTCGTCGAAGTATTGTGTGGGTGCTCGTTGCATTACTGTTTGTGCCGTTTATTTTTAGTATTTTCTTCTCTGGTGGAAATAACAGAGTTCCACTCTCACAGCTTTTAGAAGATGTTCGTTCTGAGCAGGTCCAGAAGGTTACCATTGAGGGAGCTGATATTAAGCTGAGTTACCACGATGGAACCGCGAAAGTTTCGCGAAAAGAGAACAATCAAGATTTTGTAAGTTTGTTGCAGCAGGTTGGTGTTGATCCGACACAGGTTGAAATTGAAGTAAAGGGTATGACTGCAGCAACACTTTTCTGGCAGTTTGTGGTGAATTTCTTGCCGCTTTTGCTGATGGTCGGATTTTTCTTGTTCTTATTCCGCCAAGCTCGAGGTTCTCAAGGGGACATGATGGGATTTGGCAAGAGCAAAGCCAAGTTTTTCGTCAAAGGAAAGCAAGACATTAAGTTCGCCGACGTTGGTGGGATGCAAGAGTCCAAGCAAGAGCTGGAAGAAATCGTGGACTTCCTTCGATCTCCGAAAAAGTATCAGAAAGTTGGCGCACGCACTCCAAAGGGTGTGTTATTAGTTGGACCAGCCGGAACAGGAAAGACTCTGTTGGCTCGAGCTGTGGCTGGAGAAGCCGGTGTGACGTTCTTGTCTATAGCTGGTTCTGAATTTATGGAAATGCTCGTTGGTGTTGGAGCAGCTCGCGTGCGCGATTTGTTTGATACCGCAAAGAAAATGTCCCCAGCAATTATTTTTATTGATGAAATCGATGCCATTGGGCGTCGTCGTGGTCAATCGAGTGGTATGGGAAGTCATGATGAGCGAGAGCAAACACTCAACCAAATTCTGGTAGAGATGGATGGATTTACCACCAACGACAATGTCATCGTCTTAGCCGCCACTAACCGTGGTGACGTTTTAGATCCAGCATTGACTCGACCAGGTCGTTTCGACCGTCGTGTGACGGTTTCTTTGCCAGACATTGAAGAGAGAAAAACTATCCTCAAGATTCACTCTGACAGTAAACCGTTTGCGTCAGACGTAGACTGGGACAAGATTGCTCGCCGTACGGTTGGATTTTCTGGAGCGGATATTGAGAATATGTTAAACGAAGCGGCTATTATGATCGCTCGACAGAATCGGACCGAAATCACGGCTGTTGATCTGGAAGAAGCTGCCTTGAAGGTCAAACTTGGTCCTTCCAAGAAACGTTTGCACTCTGAGTACGAGCGGAAGATGACCGCCTACCATGAAGCGGGTCACGCTTTGGTAGCGCACTTATCTCCACATGCTGATCGAGTGCACCGTATCTCGATTGTGTCTCGTGGATACGCTTTAGGCTTCACCTTGACTCCACCGGATACAGATAAGTATCAGTCAACCTACTCAGAAATGATTGATGAAATGGCTGTGCTCCTGGGTGGTCGAATTGCTGAGGATGTTTTCTTTGGTGAGCTGACCGGCGGTGCCACCAGTGATATCGAAAAAGTGACGCGAATTGCTCGCGCTATGGTGACTGAGTATGGTATGAGCACTTTGGGTCCATTGAACTTTAATCCAATGCTGGACAACCGTGGTTACTCGAGTACTGAGCCATTCAAGATCTCAGACAAATTACAAGAAAAAGTTGATGCTGAGATGGCTCGATTTGTTGAGATTGCTGACAAGCGATCCCGAGAACTCATAACCAAAAATAAGAAGAAGATGGATGCGATCGTTGAGCGACTCCTCGATATTGAAACACTCGAGTCAGAAGAGTTCGAAGAAGTGATGGGTGTTCCTAAAGCGCAGCCAAAAGTTTCTTAAGAGCAGATTTGCTGTAAAGAACTCTGGTTGGTGTGTCACAATAGGGAGAGTCATATGCTGTTGGAACCGCAATCACCTGATTTAATCATTTTTGATTGTTATTCAGTGTTGTTTCGAGCATTTCACGCTTTTCCAGAAACCTTGACATCTCGAGACGGAGAACCAACGAATGGGGTCTATGGTTTCACCAAGATGGTGTTGGACGTTCTGAACGAGATTCGTCCAGAATATGTGATTGCCGCGGTCGATATGGGAAAACCCACGTTTCGTCATGAAGCGTTTGAGGCATATAAAGCGAATCGAGAAGAGGCGCCAGCGAGTTTGAAGCACCAAATTCCATTTATGCATGAGGTTCTCGCTGCCCTCGCCATTCCCACGATTGGGGTAGAAGGATATGAAGCGGATGATGTTATTGGCACGCTGGCTACGCAGTTACCCGCTCAGAATCCAGATCTCCAAGTTGGAATTTTTACTGGCGACAAGGATGCATATCAGCTGGTAAACGACCAAGTATTTGTGCTGCGTCCTGGTCGTAAGCCAAAAGAGTCCTGGAAGCAAGTTGATCGAGAAGGCGTGATTGATGCGCTCGGCGTTACTCCAGAACAGGTTCCTGACTACAAGGCCTTGTGTGGCGATAGTTCTGACAATATTCCAGGTGTTCGTGGGATTGGGCCTAAGACAGCGCAAAAGCTGTTAGCTCAAGCGCAAACTCTTGAGAACTTATATGCCGTGTTGGAAGATTTGGCACAGCCATTTCCTTGGGATGTCTCGGCGGCAATCCAGCAAAAGTTGCGTGATGGTCGTCAGGATGCTTTTTTGAGTCAACAATTAGCCCAAATCGATCGGGCTGTTCCCGTTCATGTCACGCTTGAACAGGCAAAACTGAGTGATTATCGCAAAGAAGAAGCTCAAGAAGTATTTGAGAAATATGCCTTTCGATCGCTGATTTCTCGTTTACCTTCTGATGATTTTGAAATGGGAATTCAAGAATCATTATTCTAAATTCGCCTGAAACTCTTGAGGTGTGCTAGGATTGGAGTATATGAAACTGACTGTTATTGGAACTGGATTTGTTGGTGTCGTGAGCGCAGCGGTGTTTGCTTCGTTTGGAAACGACGTCTTTGGACTTGATATTGACGAAAAAAAGGTGGAAAGCCTTCGGGCTGGGAAAGTCCCCTTTTACGAACCTGGGCTTGAAGAACTCCTCCAGTCCGAACAAGCTGCCGAGAGACTCCAATTTACCACCAGTTATGAATCCGCCGTTGCGGATGCAGATGTTATTTTCATCGCTGTTGGAACTCCTTCAGCCCCAGACGGCAATGCCGATCTCCGTTTTGTGTTTGCAGCCGCAGAATCAGCAGCTCAGCATGCAAAAGAAGGTGCCGTTCTTGCCATCAAAAGCACTGTCCCACCAGGAACACTTGAAAAAATTCAGCCGCTTGTAGAAAAAGCAGCCAAGAATCACATAGTGTTGGCAAGCGTTCCAGAATTTTTACGAGAAGGAACAGCGGTGCAAGACACGCTGCATCCAGATCGAGTCGTGATTGGCTGTGACGACGAAGTGGCTCGAACCACATTAGCAACCCTGCATGAGCCACTGAACGCTCCGATTATTTTTACGAAGCCTGAGAGCGCTCAGATGGGCAAGTATGCTGCCAATGCGTATCTGGCGACTCGTATTAGTTTCATTAATCAAATCGCTGATTTGTGTGAGCAAAATGGCGCCGATGTGCAAGAAGTCATCGAAATTATTGGTCAAGATAAGCGTATTGGACAGCACTACTGGTTCCCTGGTCTCGGGTACGGTGGTTCCTGTTTTCCAAAGGATGTAAACGAGTTGGCTGCTTACTCTCGTTCTGTTGGTTTGGGTGGAAACTTGTTTAACAAAATTTCTGAGATTAATAAGGATAGAATCTATCAAAAACTTGATGAGGTGGAAAGCGTTATCGGTGGCTGGCAAGGTAAGACAGTCGCCGTTTTAGGGCTTTCTTTCAAGCCGAATACCGATGACATGCGAGAGGCTCCGAGTACGAAAGCAGTGCCTCACTTGGTGCAGCGCGGTGCAGTAGTTCAAACATATGATCCTATGGCTACAAAAGCTGCGAAGACTTGGTTTGCCGACCTTCAGACCGTGGTCTATGCAGATGAAATTTCACAAGCGCTCGAAGGTGCCGATGTTGTTCTGGCTTTAGTGGAGTGGCCAGAGATTATCGGTTTTGATTTTGTTTCCTGGAAGCAGCAATTTGCGGCCAATCGTGATGTGACCTTCTTTGATGCACGCAACCAATTCAACATGGAAGCACTGGAAAACGCGGGTTGGAACGTAGTGGCGATTGGCCGCGGAAAGAATCTTTCCGCATGATTTCTCCACACTCTCGAATTCTCATAACTGGGGCGGACGGTTTTGTTGGTTGGCATGTTTTGCAGCAGCTGCAGAAATCAGGGTATCAAGATCTGCACGTTACAACCTATTCTTCCTCGGAAAGACTCAAAGCTGCTTGTGGGGCGGAGAATGTCCATCAGTTAGACCTTACTGACACCAGCGCAGTTTTGGAATGTGTGAGAGAACTCCAGCCAGCAGCGATCCTGCATTTTGCTGCTTGGTCGGCAGTGGGCAGCAGCTTTGATAACGCCTCAAAAGTTATGAATATGAATACGGCCTTGCAGCTTTCTGTTCTTGAAGCGATTCGTCAAGCTGCACCACAAGCGCGACTCCTCTGTATTGGTTCAGCTCATGGGTATGGTCACATTTCAGCCGACCTCAATCCACATCAAATCACTGAAGAGTATCCATTGAATCCAGACAATCCCTATGCGGTTTCGAAAATTACACAGGAAATGTTGTCACGGGCTTACAAGTTTGCGTATGGTCTGGATATTGTTTTTGTACGTCCATTTAATCAAATTGGGCCTGGTCAATTGAATGAGTTTGCTGTTCCAAGTTTTGCTGAGCAAATTGCGGCGGTAGAACGAGGAGAGCAAAGTGTCGTTCAAGTTGGGAACTTAGACGCGGTGCGAGATTTTACCGATGTCCGAGACGCCGCTGTAGCGTATCAAATTCTGCTTGAATCAGGTATTTCTGGAGAGACCTACAACTTGGGATCCGGTGTGGGAAATACCATGGAAGCTGTGCTCAACATTTTAAGAGGTCTTGCCGAGACAGAAGTACGTGTCGAAGTCGATCCCAGTCGTCTGCGTCCAAGTGATATTCCAGTATTTGTAGCTGATGCTACTCGGCTCAGAGCACTTGGGTGGCAGCCTTCCTACTCGCTTGAGGACACGCTCCATGATATTCTCAAGGATATACGATCAAAAAAGAAACACGAATAAAAGAAGTGGAACGTATGAAAAAAGCGTTTATTACCGGAATCACCGGACAAGATGGATCCTACTTGGCGGAGTTATTGCTGAGCAAAGGATACAAAGTATATGGCCTGACTCGACGAACCAGCACTCAGAATTTTGAGCGTATCGAGAGCATAGTCGAGAATCCGAACTTGGAATTGGTTTCTGGAGACTTGACCGATCAACACTCCATGACCCAAGCTCTCTCCGAAATTCAGCCAGATGAAGTATATAACTTAGCAGCTCAGTCATTCGTAAAGACCAGCTGGGACCAGCCAGTTTTGACCGGTGATGTTACAGCTATTGGTGTGACTCGATTGCTGGAAGCAGTTCGCTTGGCTTGTCCTCAAGCAAAAGTGTATCAAGCTTCATCTTCTGAAATGTTTGGTCGCGTGATGGAGGTTCCTCAATCTGAGCAGACACCTTTCTATCCACGTTCTCCGTACGGTGTTGCCAAGGTATATGGTCACTGGATCACAGTGAACTACCGCGAATCATATGACATGTTTGCTGTCTCTGGAATTCTCTTTAATCATGAATCACCACGTCGTGGCTTGGAGTTTGTCACTCGTAAGATTAGTTACAACGTGGCACGTATTGCGCTTGGGTTACAAAAAACGGTCAAGCTGGGCAATCTTGATGCCAAGCGAGACTGGGGATATGCCAAGGATTACGTAGAAGCTATGTGGCTCATGCTGCAGCAGGAAAACCCAGATGATTACGTCATCGCTACTGGTGAAACCCATTCAGTTCGCGAGTTTGTGCAAAAGGCCTGTGCTGTAGCGGGAATTGCTGATTGGGAATCTATTGTTGAGATCGATGAACGATTTATGCGACCGGCAGAAGTTGATTTGTTGATCGGAGATCCAAGTCACGCTAAGAACCAATTAAACTGGGAACCAAAAACTTCTTTCGACGAACTTGTGCAACTGATGGTAGAAGCCGATTTAGAAAGTATTCGGAAGACACTGTAAATACAATCGAAAAGAGAGAAAGCGATTAAAGTTACTATGGCCACGAAAAAACTGCCACGAGCCATCATTCTTATTCCAACGTATAACGAGGCTGGGAACATCCCAAAACTCCTTCCTCGCATTGCCAAGGTTCGAGAAGGAATAGATTCGTGGGATGTTCAAGTTCTGGTTATTGATGACTCTTCCCCAGATGGTACGGGTCAAGTCGTTTTAGATTTACGTAAGAAGTACGATTTTCTCCATTTGTTAGTGAACAAGAAAAAGAGTGGTCTCGGTGGTGCCTACTTAAAAGGTATGGCCGAAGCTTTTGGGAACATGGGCGCGGATGTTGTATTTGAAATGGATGCTGATCTGTCTCATGATCCCAAAAAACTTCCAGAGTTTTTGGCTGCTCTCGATGCTGGGGCTGATATGGTGCTGGGATCTCGTTACATTCCAGGTGGATCTATTCCAAGTAATTGGGGTCCGCACCGAAAATTTTTAAGTGTGGCCGGCAATCTCTTTATTTCTTTGGTCTTGATGTCTCGAGCAGTTCGAGACTGGACTGGGGGCTACCGGGCAATTCGACGGAATGTCTATGAAGCCGTGCATGAGGAAATGGAGCAGTCAGCCAAGTTCACTGGGTATACTTTCCAAATTGGATTTTTGCATAAAGCGTTGCGCGCTGGATACAAAATTGTAGAAGTGCCTTTCCACTTTGTTGATCGTACCGTTGGTGAGTCAAAGTTGGGAACAGAGTACATTATTAACACACTGAAGTACATTCTCCGAGTTCGAGTCGAAGAGATTTTTTCTTCTCGGATTTTTAAGTTTGCCATGGTTGGTGGAATTGGTTTCCTGGTCAACTTAATTGCCTTTAATATTTTCAAACTTTTCTCACTGTGGACAGGCTTGGCACAAGTTCTTGGTGTGGCAGTGGAAAATCCAATTTTTTCTGATCAATCACTGGCTGTGATTCTGGGGGCTGAAGTTGCCATCGTTTCGAATTATTTACTGAATAATCTCTGGACTTTCCAAGACAGACAGATACACGGATTTTTCCGCCACTTACGCAAATTCTTTCAGTTTAACGTTGGCTCCGTTGGATCGATAGTGATTCAATACGTTGTTATGCAGGCCAGCGTGGCTTTGCTGGGGGTGTTCCCTCTGTTCCATATCGGAAGCTTTGCTTTGCAGAGTGACAATTTATACTTAGTGGCCGGGGTGCTCATTGGCATGATTTGGAATTTCTCGGTATATAGTTTGATAATTTGGAGAAAATAATGGCTCGAACTTTACAGAATTTTTGGGAACGGTATACAGCTTGGTGGGAGAAACAATCCAATCTTGAACAGTGGGCGTTTGTTTCCCTCTGTGTTTCGTTTTGTATTGGTGCTGCTTTTCGATTCACAAATCTAGCCGCGAGTCTCCAATTTCAAGCCGATCAAGGAAGAGACGCAATTGTTGCCTACAATATTTTGCATGGTGACATTGCTTTGTTGGGACCATCCACAAGTGTGGGGAGTATGTATCTTGGTCCACTCTATTACTACTTCATGGCACCGTTTATTAGTTTATTTGGTATGAGTCCGATTGGACCAGCCATAGCGGTGGCTACACTAAGCCTTTTGACTCTACCTATTTTGTTCTTGATTGTACGACGGTGGTTGGGCGTGACTGTGGCCACTTTTTCTGTTCTTGCTTATGCCACAGCTCCTTGGGTAGTAGAGTACTCACGATTTTCTTGGAATCCTAATCCTGCTCCAATTGTCAGTCTATTGCTGTGGTGGTCTGCCTGGAAGGCATTGCAGGGAAAGTACCGATGGTGGATGGCTGTTGGATTGTGGGCAGCAGTATTAATGCAGCTGCACTATGTTGCATTGCTCGCTATTGCTCCAGTTGGAGTGTGGTGGTTGTGGAATGGCGGGGAACTACTCTGGAAGCGTTCTTGGCATCAGCTTCGATCTTTTCTACTTTGGAGTTTTGGTGCTGGTTTGGTAGTTCTTGCTTCATTTACTCCATTAGTGGCGTTTGATATCCGTTTTGACGGATTGATTCGCAGCGGATTCGAAGAATTTTTGTCAGGGTCTCAATCTGGTGAAGCATCGTCAATTGGAAGTTTACAGCGAGTTTGGCGCGAGCAAGAAGGAAGAACACTCTATAGTTTTGGTGAGTTTTGGGGTGGAAAAGATTCTATTCCTGCGTATCGAACAGTTCTGAAGAGTGTTCTCTTGGGAGTTGGAGTGGTATGGTTGTTTTTTGCATGGAGACTGAGGAGTCTTGGGAAATTAAAAATTTGGATGTACCTTACTTCCATAATAGTTACTTCTATTGTCGGATTAGCTTGGTATCGTGGAGTTTTGCATGCGCATTACATAACATATTTGTATCCCATTGTGGGCATTGTTTTGGGTTCAGGAGTTACAGAATTGGCTTGTAGAGGACGCCTGGGACGAGTATTTGCTGGTATATTATTATCCCTAGCAATTGGAGCAAGTCTTATCCCAGGGACATACTATTTCTTGGACTCTGCTGGCTGGCAATACAAAGATATGAGATTTATCTCACAACGGGTATTAGCTGAAGTTCCAAAAGATGCTACTTACTCTTTGACATTGCTTTCAGAAATTCGTGACTATCGTGGAATGAACTATAGGTATTTCCTTATTACATCTGATCATCCACCGATTGATTTAGCAGTTTCCCATGAAGCAGACTACTTGGTTATTATCGCAGAATCTCCTGATGAAGCAGCTGATGTTCTTGGCTCACCGGTGTATGAAATTGTAACTTTCCCGAAAGGACAGTATCGTGTTGTTCAAGAGGATCGTGGACCAAAGATTTACATTATTGAAAATAGGGACAAAACACTCGGCATTCCAGAGAACGATACTCCGTGATACAGTAAGGAAGCACTATGGCACATCCATATCTCTCAGTCATTATTCCTGCCTATAACGAAGCCAAGAATTTCCAGCGTGGAGCACTCGACGAAGTATTGGCATATCTTCAGAAACAGTCATTTGCTTGGGAAGTTATTCTGAGTGATGATGGTTCAACCGACAATACCGTCGAACTCCTTGAAAAGTTTGCCAAGCGTCATGCTGGAGTTCGTGTTTTGCAGAATCCACATCAGGGAAAAGGCCCAACTGTGACTGCTGGTATGCTGGCTGCGACTGGAAAGTATCGTTTGTTTACTGATTTTGATCAGTCTACGCCGCTGTCTGAGTTTGAGAAATTCGAACCTTTCTTTGACGACGGATATGATGTGGTAATCGGTTCACGAGAGATTCAAGGAGCTCGTCGAAAAGACGAACCAATTCATCGTCACATAATGGGCAAGGGATTTAATATGCTGGTGCAGTTTGTGGCTGTTCCAGGGATTCATGATACGCAGTGTGGATTTAAGCTTTTTTCTGCGGAAGCCACCGAAAAACTTTTTCCTCGTTTGCGCGTCTATGGAGCCAAAAAGCGACAGGATGCTTTCACTGGTGCGTTTGATGTGGAGTTGCTTTTGCTCGCCAGGCATTTTAAGTATCGCATCGCTGAGGTTCCGGTAGAGTGGAATCATCATGAGACTGATCGAGTGAGTCCACTCAAAGACTCTATTCGAATGTTGGTTGATGTTTTGCGAATTCGCTGGACTGCTCTACGAGGACTGTACTCACATGCTGAGTAAATGGATATCTCAACCGCAATTCCCCCGCTTTTTTTGGCTTTTTTCTGCGTTCTGGAGTGTGATCCTCTTGTCACTGTCATGGTGGTCATACGCTTTGGTTGATGGGAATCTTACCTTGCTCCCCTGGGAACCATTTATGCAGTGGCAAACAAGTCGTTGGCAAGCTCAAGCGAATTTTTCGCTGATTGCTTGGCAGTATGTTGGGATTGTTCTGGTCTGGTGGGGAATGTTTTTATCTGTATTTGCCTTGTGGCACAAAGAATCAGTGCAAAAAGTTTCTTGGGCTTTTGGAGTGTTGTCTTTGACAGGAATTCTTTTCCTGTTTCTTGGACATAATGCTCACACTCGAGATATTTACAATTACCTTTTTAATGCCAAGATGTGGTTGAGTTACGGCGCGGATCCTCATATACGTACGGCGCTTGAATTCTCATACGATCCCTGGACTCGTTTTATGCATAATACCCATATGCCAGCCCCATATGGATATGGCTGGACTCTCTGGTCATTTATTCCGTATATTCTTTCTGGAGCAGGGATGTCATTTTTACTTTCATATTTTGCTATGCGAGGTTGGATGGTTTTGGGACTGCTCTTGCTTTTGGTTGCCACCTGGTGGGCGGTTCAATCTCAGGTTTTCTCAAAATCAGAACGCTGGTGGCGTTGGGCATTGGTTGGCTTGCATCCACTTCTACTCATGGAAGCTGTTTTGAACGGTCACAACGACGTGTGGATGATGGCTCCAGTGATTGTAGCCTACGGTATTGCCCTGAGACCTCGACAGCGATGGCATTGGATTGTGATTCTCTTTTTGTTGGCATTCTCTGCGTTTTTGAAGTTTGCAACCGTCGCCGTTTGGCCAATATTTGTCTTGTTTCTCTTGCAGGATGTTGTTACTCAGATGAAGATTGGAATTCCAAGAATACTGTCTGTTTGGAAAAATTTTGGCATTCGGTACTCTGGAGATTTCGCCGCAGTGTGTATGGTGCTGCCACTGCTCACTCCGCGTTCAAAGTTTTTCCTCCCATGGTATGCCGTTTGGTTTCTGGCCTGGTTGCCATTTGGTCGGCTAGAAGGAGTTCGGTGGATACTCTTGGGGTTAAGTTTTACGAGTATGCTTCGTTACGTCCCATGGATGCTGGCGAACTATTCTTATGACTCTGCGACGATTCAGTCAGAGATGCAACTTATTACTTGGTCAGGATGTTTGCTAGGGTTGAGCTTGTGGATAGTGTGGCGAGTTATTCAATGGCGTAGATCACAAACATAACAAGAATTCCCCAAGCAATTGCCGCAACCAAAAGTGGTTTATCGCGCAGCAAGACGCGTTCTGGGGACTCTCCCTCATTTGATTCATAGACGAGTTGTAGATACCGCATGACTCCGTAAATCGTGAGTGGGACCGTAAGCATGAGAAGTTTTTGCGCCGAAAAAGCGCGAGGCAGAAACGCAAGGACTGGTGGGACCACGCCAGTAGAAATATCTGTTTCTTGTTGGAAGGCAAAGAGCGCATAGGTCAACCATGCCGCATTGGCGAACATACCTGTGTAAATATCGAGCAAACGCACGGAATAGGTGTTGAGCGCTTTGCGTGTGGCAAAACTTTTTCCGGACTCATCAACTCCTGTGAGCAGTGTTCGCTCACTTTGGCGCTTGGCCACCGCAATAAAGAGTGAGACAGAAATAACTGTCAGCAAGAACCAGACGCTCATGTGCAGATTTACGACGACTGCTCCCGCGTATACTCGTACCATAAATCCCGCGGCAATGGAGAGCACATCAAGAATGGAAATATGCTTAAACACAAAGCTGTAGCTGACTTGCAAAGCGACATACGCCAACATCAGTAAAAACACAAACGGTGACAGCAACCAGCCGCCAAAAAGGGCTATGCTGACCAGCACTGAAGCGGCGATTCCGGCTGTAACTGGTGAGAGCTTTCCACTTGCCAACGGGCGCTTTTTCTTGAAGGGATGTTTGCTATCGGATTCGCGATCAACAATATCATTGAGAACGTAGATCGACGAGGAAAGAAAACAAAACAAAATAAACGTTTCCGTGACTCTCCAAAAATAACTTGGGAAATCATAAAAGAAAAAACCAGAGAACACCAGAGCAGCGAAGACAGCCAAGTTTTTTAACCATTGGCGCGGTCGGAAAGTCTTGAGGAGATAATAGAGCGTTGTAACCATACCAGCAGAGTGATAAAGATCAGTCCTGCAGCCATCATAGCATATCGCTTGCCCTCACTGCGGAGGCTTAGAGCCAGGATTCCAAAGATGAGCGTGGTAAGCCAGTAAAATCGAGCTATCTGCGGAATACTCCAGCCTGAATCGAGCATGCGGTGGTGGAGGTGTCCTCGGTCTCCCCAGAACGGTGATTTGCCCGCCGCCAGGCGGCGGGTGACGGCAAAGACGGCGTCGGCGGTCGGGATCGCCAGGAGAAGTAAAACCGTGGCAAGTTTTGCCCCCGACAAAATAGCTAACACGGCTAGAAAGTATCCGGCCAGCGATCCCGCGGCGTATCCAGGCATCATTTTCTGTGGATATTTATTCCACATCAGCAAACCAAAGTAGGCTCCACTGACGCTCAGTGCCAAAATAGTCACTGGCCATTGGCTGGTATCTCCGGCAAATCGAAGACTCAGCAAGGCAATGACCAAGGCAGCAATTGTTACGAAGCCGGGAAGTTGCCCATCCACGCCTTTGGACCAGTTTACAGCGTTCATGTTCCAGACAATCCACAAGAGCGCGAGTCCGTCGGCAATGGGAGAAAAAGAGGCCTGGTAACCGAGAATCGAAAAAACTTGTGTGCCAATGGTTAAGTCTATGGTTCCAGGACCAAATGGATTGGTGACATAGTCGATGCCCACTCCGCCAAGGATCACACAGCCAGCAGCCAAAAAATTGAGGAGCCAGCGAATAAGTGGGTGAATGTCGTAGCGGTCATCGAGTGTTCCGCTGATCAGGAGAATAATAGCCCCAAGAATGACGCCAAGAATGGCGGAATCCCAAGGCCAGAGCAAAAATCCTCCCAAAATGAGTCCAGCGGCAATCACGAGTCCTCCACCACGGGGAACCGGTGTGGTATGCACAGTTTTGGGATGGGAATTTTTATTGGGATCGTCAATCCAGCCAATTTGTGAATAGAGTCGAATCACCAATGGCGCGGCTGCGGTGGACAGAAAAGCGGATCCTGCCCAAAGCAGCCCAAAGAGTGCCGCGGGGTTCATAGGATAACTTTCATTATTCTCAGGAGCGCTAAGAGAAGCATTCCTTGTAAGAAACATACCGCCCACCAATTTAAGTGAGCGAGGTAGTTTTCGTGCTCAAGGTCGGTGACTCGTCCGTACAAAAATCCGATTACGAGAATCCATGTACTCAGCGCCGCGAAACTTACAACTGCCCAACTTGGAGCCAGTTGGTCCGTGAATTGGGTCAGTGAGTACCAGAGGGGAAGCGTTGTTGGGCCAATCCAGTACAGAAGTCCGCTGAGCGCACAGACACTGAACCAGAGAGCAGTGGAAATTCCCATCAGTCGGTTATGCTTAAAGTCGTAGCGAGGGAAACGAATCTTGGCCATACGTGTATTGTATCAATTCTGGAAAAGGTGCAGACTTGGGTTGTTTGGTAGAGCACCGCTTTCTGCAGAACTGCGATGGTAGATGATCATTTCACTCGTTTCGAGCACGGGTACATAATTTTGATTCATGTAGGTTTTTAGTTCTGGCCAGAGGGACTCTTTTTTCATTTCAACAATAATTTTTGGTTCTGCCGCGATGACATCTTGGAGTACTTCATCATAGTTCTTGAGATCGTGTATATGGAAGGCTACAGTAAAACGACTGGCCGGATGACGCTGTGCTTGCGCGTAGAGAGTTGGGTTTGTACCCCAAATAAAAATAGGATCACCAGATGGAACAACACTCTGGATGTATGGCACGAGAGTTTCATTTTGCGGAACGATTCCGTTGAATCGAGCGCGATACTCAGCTGGTTGGGTGTGTCCAGTGAGAAGTTTCCAGGCGTTTTCGTAGTACTGTCGTGTGGGATAGTGTCCGAATCCAATAAGCTCAGAGGCTCCCCAGAAAAGAAAGAATGTTACGAGGATTCCCCCTCGAGTTAGCCAGCCGGTGCTTGTCTGAATGAACCAACCCACAAGAAGTGCCATTGGTGGCACGACTTGGATCAGATAGTGCGGATAGGGCCGATTGGATAATAGTGCGCCAAACAGCGCCGCAACCAGCCAGAACATGGTCCAGGCTGGGAGTGCTTGTTTGGGAAACTTCCAAGTCAGAAGCAGTGCCAGGAGGAAACTTGAGATGAGTACCATTGTTTTGCCTGGCAAACTGAGAAGAAACAGCAAAGCCGGGTTTTGAACTGGCAGTGACCATGTTCCAGTGTAATGGAAGTTGTAGAGCAGTCCAAATTCAAGATACTCTGTCCCCGCGCCTCGCACCCAGAAATAGAGGATGGAGAGGAGCAGAGGAGTAACGAAACCAGCAGTGAGTGCCAAGCCATGGGCCAAGAGTATTTGCAGATTTTTGAAAGGTGATTTTTTCCTAGATTTAAGCGAGAGAAGGAACGAAAAAATCACCACACTGCCTATGGCTCCAAGATCCAGAATAGCAGGCACTTTTGTGAGCAATGCCAAGCCGACGACTGCTCCAGCAGCACCAAATCTCCAGAGTTGGTACCCAGGCGCAACAGGTGCTTTCTTATTTTCCAGTGTTTTCCACCAGCCAGCACGAGCGAGCCACCACATACCAGCCAACAAAAATCCAAGCACAAAGAGTTCCCCATTTGGAATATTTCCTTCCCAGCGAGGCAGACAGGTGGCGAGTACAAATATTCCAGTTGCGAGCCACGTTCCCCAACGATTCAACCAGCGTTTCGCAAGAAGATAGAAAAAGGTAGTACTTGCCAAGCTCCAGACTATATTGAGCACTCGGAACCAAAACTGATCCGGAACCATTGCCAGGTAATAAATAATCGGAGTCTTATGATCAACGATGTCCCTGTACAGAATGGCTCCATTGCGGAGTGCAGTTCCTATGGTGAGATAGATGGCTTCGTCACCGTACCAGTAGGGCTCTGCTAAGTTGGGGATTCGCAAAAGCAGATTCAGTGCCAGGAATATTAACAAGGCTTCCTGATTATTCGCCCAGGTATTGAATTGAAGAAATCGAGTTTTGATACTTTGCCACGAAAGAGTGTGTGAGACACGAGACATACACAACAGTGTACCAGCTTGCAGAAGAGGCGGAAACTCGAAAAATGACCGAATTTTTGGTATAATAAATAGGTGCGAATTTTTGCAATCAGAA
Source organism: uncultured Pseudomonadales bacterium (assembly GCA_964519905.1). GTDB lineage: Bacteria > Patescibacteriota > Microgenomatia > UBA1400 > UBA1396 > CAZFLN01. The sequence continues at coordinate 57,801 of CAZFLN010000003.1, forward strand.
ATTCACACAGTTCTGGGGATGCATTGCGTTGACGGAACGAGATCGTGAACAGGAGCATGCCGAATTCTCCCGCGTTATGGGGGAGGCTTTTATCTGCCAATAAGATTTCATCTCTCGTGAACCGAGTAGCTACGGCTGTCTTTGGTTCCGAGTCTGCTTACGCTTTCGCGTAAACCAGATGTCGACTCATTCATCGTCTTAGCGTGAGTGAACTCGGCAAAAACCCAGCTAAGATGCGTGTGTCGTTCTGCCCTTTGAGGAACGCGCACTAAGACACGCATTGGCGCCAAGTGTACGTTGGATCACTCACGACACTTGGTTTAAGCAAAAGTGATCTGAGCATGGAGTGCCTGTTTATTTTCTCTTTCAGACTCGGGGTCGCTCCCCGACATCTCCACCAGTTTTTTTGATGTTTATGCTCTTGCCACTGTGAGCGCATATATGTTTCTCACTCCAGCAGCGTTGAGAGCTCGAGCGCACGCACTGAGTGTGGCTCCTGTTGTGTGGACATCGTCTACCAGGCAAACGGTTTTGTACTGACTGCGTCGTGTACATCGAAACGCGGTGGTAATGTGGTGACGGTGATTTTTATCTTGTCCCGCCTGCGACTGCTGCCAGTGGGTTCGGTGTAGGAGTGTTGTGTCCGTGGGAATGCCTGATCGACAAGAAAGACGTTCTGCGAGCAGAACTGTCTGATTGAATCCTCGAGCGCGCTGGCGCTTGGGGTGGAGAGGGACTGGGATGAGTGCTTCTATTTTGTGTTGGTGGAGCCAAGGTTGGCTTTGCTGCGCCAGCGCGTCTCCCAGCGGCTGAGCAAGTACTCGTGCTCGTTTGTACTTATAGGTATGGAGGATTTTTGCCATGTGCTCGTCGTACTCACAGAGACTCCAGATTTTTCGCAGACTTGGATGGGCGAGTTTGGGCAGGACTTCTGGCCGATCACACCAAGACATTCTGCGCCAGCAACGGGCGCAAATCCATTTCCTGAATCGCCCACACCCTTGGCAAAACGGTGGAAACAATATATCGAGGATATGCATCAATCAGACAGTAGCAGTTAAATCAAACAACATTTGTACAAAATCTCGCTTTCCCCTACAATGACGGAATGGAAGAAATGCTCGCCCCGCTTATTAATTGGATTGAGTCGCTCGCCACGAGTGTCAGTCTCGAAGTTTTTGTGGTAGTGGGAGCGTTCTTAGAAGAGCTGATTGCTCCGATTCCTTCTCCGTTTGTGATGACTACTGCTGCCGTGCTGGCACAAGTCCAAGGGTATACTTGGATGCATCTTGGATTCTTGATCCTGCTCGCCACTGCTGCCAAAACGCTCTCTACGTACTGTGTGTACGTGATTGCTGATAAAGCAGAAGATGTGGTGATCGGGCGTTTTGGAAAGTATTTTGGCGTTTCCCACGGTCACATTGAAAGTCTTGGCAAGATGTTGACCAAGTCTTGGTGGGATGATGTGCTGCTGCTGATCGCTCGCTCGGTGCCGATTATCCCAACCTTCCCAGTTTCTGTTGGTGCGGGTGTGATCAAGTACAACGTTCGCTCGTACGTGCTAATGACATTTATTGGAACATTTATTCGAAACATTATTTATCTTTGGGTCGCGTACTTTGGCTGGAATGGTTTCCAAGCCATTCGCCGAGATCTGTGGGAACACCCACTGTGGCTGGCGATTGGTGTGATTGTTTTGCTCTTGATCTTCATCTGGATTATGCGGGCCAAAGATACGCTCTGGGAGCGAATTCTGCGCAGAAATCCGTTTCAAAAGTAGTGTTTGTTGCGAATTTTTAGCAGAAGATTTTCAGAGAAGGATTTTCCGGTCTGATGATACAATATGACAACACGACAAAGAGTTTTTACTCTTCGTTCCTTGGAAGGGTCGCATAGTGGTCGAGTGCGGTAGTCTTGAAAACTACTGAGGGTTTACGCTCTCCGTGGGTTCGAATCCCACCCCTTCCGCAAGTCTTTCTCGCTTTCCCATTCGCTGCTATACATGGAATAATTTGATGTATGGTGTACTATATGTTGTAAACTCACATCTCAGTTTTCCTTGTTTTTTTATGTAGTATGTAGAAGAAAAAATTTGTTTATGAAAAATGCACATTTTTTAAATGGTCAAATTGTCTCTGAGGATGATCTACAGATATCACCACGAGATTTGGGCTATTCCCGTGGATATGCTGTTTTTGAATTTATGCTTGCTCATAAAGGTCGTCCGTTTATGCTTGATAAGCATATGGATAGATTGTTTGCTTCTTGTGAGTCAATAGCACTTACTCTACCTTGGTCAAAAGAGCAAATTTCTGAATGGGTACTAAAAACTCTTGATGCAAATAAGTCTAAAGAAGAAAAAGTTATACGTATCATAATTTCCGGGGGACCATCTGAGACACTTGTTCCTGCAAGTATGCCCACCATAGTGATGGTGGTTGATTCTCGTCTTGGAGGCCTCCCTGAAGAATATGAAAAGGGCGTTCATGTTTTGCTTTCTGAATTTCAAAGGTATGAGCCTCAAGCTAAAACAAATAATTATATTGAAGCAGTTCGGCAGTTTAGATCCATACCTAAGGATATTCATGAAGTTATATATCATTCCGAAAATATGGTGCGTGAAGGAACAAGGTGTAATGTGTTTGCATTGGTAAATGGTACTTTGGTCACTCCTAGAACTGGTATTTTGGAAGGAATCACAAGAAGTGTAATACTTAATGAATTACAACTGTCCCTACCAGTTGAGACGAGAGATTTTTCTGTAAAAGAATTACTTGAATCTCCAGAAGTATTCATCACTGCAACAAGTAAGGAAGTGATGCCAGTAACTAAGCTGAACAACCAACTTGTGGGAGATGGTTTAGTAGGTCCCGTCACCAAAGAGGTAATGAGTAAGTTCCGCGCTTTTTTTGAGTCAGATCTTTGGTAGTTTTTTTGTTAGGTCCACAAAGATAGTGCCCCATCTTTCAATGTCATGAATGTGTTAAGTGCAAGTCGTGGTTTGTTTGACTTTATTGCTTCTACTTGGTGAAAATTTCGTGATCGAAACACTACTAAATCTCCCGCTGAGGGCATTACCGTGGCGTGTGGAGTACTATTGAGAAAGTCCTCGGTGAAGCCATACGTTCCTTTTTGTCCAATATCATTATTGTGCCCCTCGTCCTCTTGTTTCCAAGGTCGATTGTAGACAGTCAACCCTCCACCTTGAGCGACCATCTGGAGATATAATACGAGACCAAATTGCTCCTGTGAATCAGATACGCTCCATCCTGGCAGTTGATTTGGAGCATAGTCAAAGTGTAGGGTGCTTTTTGCTCCCATAGCTCTAATAAGGCCTGCGAAGTATTGAGCATTTTGCATATCTGGTTCAGTCGCTAGAGAAGTGATGTAACTACGTGAAAAAAGTTCAATAATTCTATTGATTGGGTTTCGGACGCCTTCAAATATTTCATCTCGAACTCTTGAAGCTTGTGGAGCTGAATCAAAGTACTTTTTCTTACCATCATCTTTATAGTGATATTCTGTTGTGCTTATACCAATTCTACCCTGCTGATTTTCTTTGTTTGGGTACCACTGTATTGCTTTTTTTTCCAAATTTTTGATCACTATTTCGAGTTCTTGTGATAATAAGAATTGACTGATTTGAATAGCTGCAAATTCGTTTGCTGAAAGTGCTGGAAGGAGTGAGGATACTTCAACTGAGTCATCTGCGCCTAATTGAGCCACGCTCCATTGATTCTCTTTGCTCATAGTATCTCCTTTTCCTATCTATAATATGTTGTTTATAAATTTGGATCTTATCATGGAAGTTACTTGGAAAGTAGCGCATACTTGGAATCGTGTATAATTTAGCATCTGGGAAAAGGTACTCATATGAAAATTGTAAATTTGCTGCTCATTGGACTCGGCCCTCACGCGAGACGTATTTATGTCCCCGCTCTTTTCAAATTAGCTAAGGATTTTCCTGTACGACTCATTGTCGCTGTAGACTTGAAAAGCCAAAAAAATTCTATCGAGAATTACCTTCAGAATAATGGATATGATTTGGAAATGTTGTATCTTAATCCCTTTGATGTCACTGAAGGAATTCCTGATCGCTCAGAGCAAATGCTAAATTTTTTGGTTGATAGGTTTGATATACATGGTGTTGTCATATCGACAGAGCCCACTGTTCATAAGTCCTATGCCGAATGGGCCCTTCGAAAAAGGCTACACATTCTTATGGACAAACCAATTTCTGTGAGGAAGGGTATTAGCGTTGATCAATCTCAAGCAAAGGGTTTGATTGATGACTATAATGAGCTTTTCAAGCTATACAAATCTATTCAGAAAGATAAATCAACAATTTTTTCTATAAACGTTCAGAGAAGATATGAGCGAGGCTTCGATAAAGTTCGAGATCTGGTTTCAGAAACAACTCAAAAGTTTAATGTTCCCGTGACATCTATGCAAATTATGCATGCTGACGGTTCATGGAGATTCCCAAAAGAAATACTCAGCCAACCATCTCATGGTCTCCAAGATGGATTTGGGAAAGTGTCACATAGTGGATATCACTTGTTTGATATGGCTTGGCAAATCTATCAGTCTAGTCGTGTTCAAAATAAGCAACCTGATCAACTAGAAATTTTTTCTTCACCTTTAAATCCTACAGGGCTCGACGTTAACTTGAATGAGAAAGACTATATCAAATATTTTGGATCTAACTATGAACGAACCGGACTTTCTTCGAAGCAATACTTAGCCAAAGTCTCTGACTATGGTGAGATCGACTCATTTAACATGATCAGACTCCTTAAGGAGGGTGAGAATATTTGTAACATCTCTATAAATTTGTTGCATAGTAGTTTTTCAAGACGTTCATGGGCAAAACCCAATGAAGACCTATATAAGGGGAATGGAAGAGTAAAGCATCAGCAATTTACAATTCAACAAGGGCCTTTTCAGTGTATCCAAGTTCATAACTATCAATCTAAAGATAAACATGATGTAGATAACTCTAATGAGTTTGAGGTGGGTGGAAACAATCATTTTGATATATATGTATTCCGTAATGTTGGTATGTTTGGTGAAGGAAATGCCTTCCAGAAAATATCTGCAACGGAATTAGAGGAACGGACAGATGATACCGGACTGACAAATGAAAATGCTAAACACCGTGTAATAATAGAATTTATTAATTTTATTCTTGGGCGAATACATTTGAATGATGTGAAATCAAATATTGACTCCCATGATGTTCCTACGAAGTTAATGAGTGGGGTGTCTCAGTCGAGTGCAAATATTCGTAGTAATAAAAATCCTTTAGTTCGTATCACGATATGACAGGATCAATTTATCTCATCGGGGGAGGAGAAATTAGAGGTGGGGAAACCCATCTAATCCATGAGAATATTATGTCGCTTGCTCCCAAAGGATCTACTCTCGTGTTTTTTGGTTTTGCTGCACAAGATAGTGCTGATTATGCTAATGCTATCAAATCTGTTTTTGGCAAGAAATTTAAAGTTTTAGTTCCTACAAAAGAAAAAGGTCATGAATATGCTATCAACGCTATTCAATCCTCATCAGTAATATATCTTGGCGGTGGCGATACAGATCTATTGATACGATTATTTTCTGAGTGGAAGCTTGTTGAACATTTATCAGCTGCAGTCGCAAAAGGTGTTCATGTTGCGGGTATGAGTGCTGGGGCTCAAGCGTTGTCTCATTGGTATATCCATGAAGAAGGCGAAAACATGGAAGTAAGAAAGGGTTGGGGTTTTGCTTCTGTCTGCACGCTAGTACATGCTCATCGAGACTCATTCGAAAAGGCCAAATCTGTATGGGAGAACTTCCCGAGAGAGGATGAGTGTTCTTTTGTGGCGATTGGCGAGAGAGCCGCCTGGTGTATTAACTCATCGGGAAAGCAAAGAATTGGCAGTGGCAATATTTATGGAGAAGATTCTTAGTATTGTTTACCGAGTTAAGGTAACGAACGTGATACAATGCAATTGTTCTATTAAATCGCTAGGCACCCAAGGGAGACGCAGTGAGTGAAAGAATAAATAACGTCTTTCGAACTGTTCAAGCTGAGACGCAGTGTCCTTTTGCTAAATCAGCCATTATCACATTTGCACGTCCAATTTCAGCTGAGTTTTCTATACCAGAAGCCGCTCAACAACTTTTTGAAGATCTTGTTGCTTATGTTAAAGAAGGTATTGTAACAGTGCCTGATGGTCTGGCAGTTGCTCTGCCCAATACGGTGATTGGAGAAGACTTTAAATCCTTAACGTTAGGATTTAAGGCTCTGTACCACGCACTAAAAATACATGATGGATTGAGCGAAGAGTCTATAACTACCGAGAACATTGAAGATCCAGGCTGGCAACTGACGATAGCCGAACAACGTCTATTTACACTTGTTTTTGGATCGTTGTATCCTGCTAATAACCCACGTCATATTTCTATAGCGGACACTACTTTTGTATTTTTTCAACCAGTTCAAAGTTTTAGCGATCGAATACCAGCTGATAAGCACAGCGAAGAATTCAAGAAACTAAAACAGAGTATTCGGACTCGCTTTAGTGAAGCAGGAAGAGCGTATGATGCAGCCATCCATGATGACCCACGAGAAGCTGCGAAATATCTGTCCCCTCTACATTTAGGCATGCCAGCGGTGGAGTGGTGGAAAAGTGATCGGCCTGAAGAATAGTTTTATTCAACCTAAAATTTATCAGTAATTAAAGGAGTTGTTATGACGGAGCATTTGAAATCGAGATTTCAGCAATACCATCAGGATAAAGGTTTTTCTATTTACAAACCCTTTCCATTAGTAACTACTGATGATCCTACGGTTTTGTTTACCAATGCTACTATTACTCCATTTAAAAACATGTTTACCGGAGAAACGGCTGCTGGAAATTATGCTCTTGTGCAAAAGTGTCTTCGTTTAGGCGGCACGGGTGGGAATGCGGATAGAGCTCGCGAGGACATACACTACACTTCACTGTTTGAGATGCTTGGTAGTGGGTATTTTGGTGTAAGTCCAGTGGTTGCCCTAGAATATTTCGTTGAAATGTTAGAGGCATTAGGGCTCCAAATGGAAAAAATGATCTTTTCTTCAATAGAAGGCAATCCACTAGCAGCGGCACTCATGTCTTCGACCTTAGATTTAAATCAGATTCGTATTGTTAAAGACCCGAAAGAATTGCAACATGAGTGGAGTTTTGGCGAAGGAGATTTGCATGGCGTTGGCGTGATTGCATGGTTTGACTCAGAAGGACTAGGAAAAAACACTGCTTTGAGTGACTGTTTGCAGATAGGTAGGATTGTACACATTGATGGTATTTCTGAAGGCGGATCTGTAAGACCTTTTGAGTACAACGCATTTGATGTGGGATTGGGTATGGGTAGAGTTGAGCGTGCTATAACAGGTCAAGGGGAAGCTTCCTTACAGCCTTGGAGGGATCTATCTAAACAATTTAAAAATATTTTTGAGCATATCTCTGATGGAGATGCTCACTACATGTCAAATCTTTGCCTGGTTATTGATGAGTTAACTTTTGAAGGACTAGAACCAGGGAAGAAGAAACACTCGTACGTACTTAGAAAAATTATTCGTTCCTTGATAGAGGAAGTTTGGTTACAGTCAAAGGGCTTTGTAAATGTTCCTAGTACCTTGCACTCTTTTATCGAAAGATCAAAGTCAAAGTCTAGAGTTGAAGCTGCAATTTCAGCTGAGGAAAGTGCAATACGTCAAATACTTTCTAAAGTAGAGTCTATACGCAGAAAGAATCCCGAAATGACGCTTGATGAATTGCATGCGACTTTTGGTATAAAGCCCAGCTTACTCAGTTTGATGAGATGATGATTATCAAGCTCTCCACATACTAAAAAACGCTCCTGGAGCACTCTGTCGTCATTTTTTAATTAGGAATGGGACAGTTATAAAGACACCCGGGTTCCAGACCCAGGCGCTCCGCTCTTGAAAAATGACGCATCGCGTCGCTTTTCAAAAGTTGGTGAGCGGTTGGTTTCTTGGAATCCCGCCGGCAATTATACGCGCTACGCGCGATGTACCTGAATAATGTACGCATAGTAGGCCAACGCTTGTTCATATATTGATTTTTCCCAGATAGACCAGCCTATTATTGAGATATGATTAATGTGTCAAACTTCTTTTGTTGCCATAATGACAACGTGTTATTTAACAGCCTGTAATCTATAATCGAATATATGAGTTTTACTAACAAAAAAATCATAGTAACAGGAGCTTCTAACGGAATAGGGAAGGCTATTGCTCAAAGATTCCTTGATTCTGGTTCAGAAGTTATTAATTTTGATGTAACCAAACCTGATTATGAAATCGAATTTAAAAAAGTTGATATTCAAAACGAAGAAGAAGTCACTAACGCATTTTCCAATATTACTCACTTAGATGTCTTAGTTAATAACGCAGGAATTTATTTTCAATCTTTAACAGAAGATACAAAAGTTGAAGATCTAGAGAAAATTTTGAGTATAAATATCAAAGGAACATATATAGTAACAAAGCACGCGTTGCCATTCCTAAAAAAATCAAAGGGAAACATCATAAACATTTCATCAGGTCTAGGCATTGTGCCAGAACCTGAATCTCCTGCTTACTGTGCAACCAAAGCAGCAATTATTATGCTCACAAAATGCTGGGCGCAGGAGTATGCAACTCTTAATCTGAGGGTGAATGCAGTACTCCCTGGACCAATTGATACTCCCCTTTTACGAAAGTCTCTTCCTTCGGAAGCACAATTACTCGATTATAAAGAACTAAATCCTATGAAAAAAATAGGTAGGGCTGAAGATGTAGCAAATATGGTTGCATTTCTAGCTAGTGATGCAGCATCTTATGTAACAGGAGGTTTGTTCGCAGTGGATGGTGGAGAGTCTAGCTCGAGCCTATATTCTAAATAGTTATAACGCCAAATGGAAAATCTATACAAAAAATGCTGAAGAGATCTGTAAAAAACTCGAGCCATTAATCCAAAATGACACAGTCTAGTCCTTAAAAAGTTTCATAATGGTCTGGGTAAACGAAGACTTTCAGGAATGTTCTCATTATTTCCGGTCTAGTTTTCCAAGTTCTTCTGTTTTAGACTAATGCTTGGAGTCTGGGCAGAAAAGAGGTAACTATGGCAAGCAAAGAAATAATTCCCGAAGGTTTCGTGTATGGCTTTACTTTAGAGGAAGCGAGGGTGATTTTTTCAGCGCTTTTGTCAGATGAAGAGATCCCTACCGCCGATGATTCTGAAGAGGGTTTAGTACACACACTTTTTTCGCCCACTGACCTTGATGACTTTGTAAAAGCATTGGGGTTAGAGATACGATAGGCTAAAGTATGAAGGAGAGAGAATCTTCGTTTCATTTTAGAACGTTTCAAAAGACTGATGCCGAAAAAGTTATGGCATTGATTAACGAAGTATTTGTTGAGTTTGGTTGGTCTCCAGGCGATGAAAACAGCTTTCCTGATATTCGCGATAATCTCTATGATGGACAGCGAGGAGAAATGCGTATTGTTGAGCAAGCAAATCAAATCGTTGGGGTAATTGGATATCACCAATTAATGAATCGTACCGGTATAATCGAAAATGAACGAATTTTTTTACTTCGCCGCTTATATCTTCGGAAAGATGTTCGTGGGAAAGGTCTGGGGAGAGCGCTTTCAGAATATGTTATTGATGAGTGTAAAAAGAGAGGTTCTTTGCTTATTGAGTTAAATACTGATAAAAAGATGCAGTCAGCAAGGAGTCTCTATTCATCCTTAGGATTTACGATCTCTGCAGAGAAGAAAAGTATCGTGACATTCCAACTTGATCTTGGAGATGATGTTTCTCAGGAGGACTGACATACATAACACATTGATACTCAAAGAAATGCAAAAATACACCGTCAAAAAACATTTTTCTTGGGGATCTTTGAGATTAGAGCCAGGTCAGATATTGATCGTTGAGCCTCATAATGAAGAGAGATTGTTGGTTCGTGTTGATGGACCTGGAGAAGATCATATTTTTGTGACACCGAAAGCACTTGCCGCTTTGGTAAAAATTCAATCGATTGAAGCGTACTGATCACGCATACTGGAAAATTTTATTGATATATTTTCTTGTACAGTTGGAGCCAAAGACCAAGATCAATCTCACCTGGTTTTTTCTTTTTACTCACCGACAATTCTTGGAGTACTTTCCCTAACAAAAGTGGTGGAAAGTGCCGGCTCAAATTTTTCCAAACTGATTCGCCGTTGCCGAACCCTTGCTGTACGAGTTTTTTCCAGCGCGCCCGCTCTGACCATGGCAGGAGTGGAGTGCGACGTTGCTGAAATCGCAACAAAGCGGCGCGGACACTTGGTATGGGCGTAAAGTCGGTCGGGGCAAAGCGATGTTCAAGCGAAAACATGAACCACGGACCGTGCTGGATGTTGAGGAGACTTGGTTTGGGTGCAGCCAGTCGTTCGGCGAACGGTTCCATCACAACCAACGCGGCATCGAGAGGTGGATTCTTGTCATCGATGAGCTTTCGAACGATTTCTCCCTCTATCGAGAAGGGAACATTTGCGACAACTTTATACGGAATCTTTGGGAGAGAATACTGCAAGAAATCTTGATTCAACACGGTGAGGTTTGCAGACGAAAGATGTTGTTGGACAAAACGCCACCAATGTGTGTCTATTTCCACTGCTACAACGTGACCAGCGCGACGGAGCAATTCACGCGTAATAATGCCCTTGCCTGGACCAATTTCGAGAACTAAATCTCCGCGAGTAATGCCAAGTGGCGCAACAAATCGAGTCACCAATGTGGGACTATGCAGAAAGTTCTGAGAGAGGAGCTTCCGCCGTATGCCGTGCATAGCGGAACCTCAAGAACATGATTGTCATACGTGTATTATAGCAAACGTGGAAACTTGAGCGCGCATCTCTCTTGAGATATACTCAAACTATGTCAAAAACTCCAGAACAGCAAGAAGTACTGAATCTCATTTGGCACAAAATGCATGAGCGAGCTGGTGATTCTGCCGGGGCAGCAGAAGCAGCTCAGTTGTATCGTCAGAAGGAATCTCCAGATACAGAGATGGCGCTTGAGCTTGCGGCCATGGAGTTTGTAACCAGTGGAGCGGCTGCCGTAAAAAGCAAGACGTTTGATCAAGCGCTCCCTTTTTTCTCTCAAGCTGCGCGTGTGGCGCAAGAAACATTTCCACTGGGACGAAATTCAGGGCTAGCAATTGATCGTGGGAATGCCTGGGATAGAGTGTATGGGGATCAAAGTGCTCAGTTGGCGATGCTGAGGAATTATTTTCATGTCGTTCGTCGTCTAGAGCGTGTGGTCGACAATCAGACGTTTACGATATATTCGCAGAGTTTGTGGCAGACGCTCCTTTCACTCACCCAAGAATTTCAAGATGAGGCCTCAATTCTTATGCTTCAAATTGAGCATGATATCTATGCAACCGCCAAACAAACCTTTGACACTTTTGTGGAGGAAAGTGAACAATCAAGTGCTTTCGATGCGAGTCGAGTTATCACCATTGCCTCAAGAATGCTCAACCGTTCGTTGCAAGAGAAGGACTATGATGTGACCCTCAGAGCTTTCACCGTTGCTCTGAATGCACTGCGCCAGGATGCGAAAAAACTGTCACACTTTGGTCGACAGATTGCTTCCAATGTTCGCGCAGACAAAAATATTCGGGAGCGTCAGAAACTTGAGTCGTGGAGAGAGTCTGCCAAAAGGGTGGACACTGCTGTGATTCAAGCTCTTACACAGTTGCAGTACGTTGGTCTGGGAGATGACCGAGTTCGTGAAATTGAAAAATAATTCTTGTTGATTCAATTGGTGTTGTCGAGTTTGCGAAACCGCGGAACTTTTTCCCCATCTACTTCGACCGTTTCTGTAAACATTTCCAGCGGTCGCACCCACAAATTTGCCATCTCATTTTCGTATAAAGTGACGTACACAACCAAATCTTCTTTCGTTTCGCTGTGTTTAGCCGTTCCAAGGACCAAGTACTTCATGCCTTTATAGTGTTGGTAGGTTCCAGGTGTAACTGAGTTCATATTTTTCCTAACTCGCTCTGGAGCATATTTTTATAGTGGATTCTTTCTGCAGGGTCGGACAAAAAACTTTTTTTGGTGAGTTCTTGATTAAACATGTCTCCGTTGTAGCGAGGAAAGATATGCAAATGGTAGTGAAAAGCGTGCTGATCTCCGGCCGGTTCGTTATTCTGACGTGTGGTGATTCCGTTGCAGTTATACGCTGATTTCATTGCTTGTGCGACCTCTTTTGAAGCAGTGAAAATTCTTTCTCCCACATGATCTGGTACCCTATACAGGTTTTCAAAGTGCTCGTTTGGAACGATAATCACGTGTCCCTCGTTTCCACGAATCCAAAACGAGTTTATCCAGACTGTTACCAAATCGTCTCGCCAAACCAAGTCATCTTGTTTGAGAAGCGTGTTTTCGTTCTCGATTCCCTGATTTCCTAAACAGATTGGGCACAGGTAATTTTCAGGAGCGTGGGAGTTCATTCTTATAGTATATCAACAGAGTTCTGTGTGAAGTCTTCCTACCGCACATCCAGAATACGGTACTCAATACTGCCTTTGGATGTGTCAACGTGCACGGAATCATGCTGCTTTTTACCGATCAACTGCATTCCCAGGGGACTTGCTAAAGAGAGCTTTCCTTGGTGTGGATCGGATTCGTGTTCACTCACGAGCAGGTACTCATACTTTTTTTCTCCCGCTTGGAGAAGGACGGTACTGCCAAACTCTATTTTTTCACTCGATTTTTTTGTAACTACTTCACCATGCGAAAGGAGATACTGGAGTCGACGCATTTCACGACCAATGTTCCCGAGCTCAAACTTGGCGTACCGATAGGCCCCGTTTTCAGAAAGATCGCCCATTTCTCTGGCAGACTTCAGTCTTTCGAGGACTTCAATCCGTTTTTCTTGCAAAAAAGAAAGTCGTTCTTCCATTTTTTGAAACGCACTGGCAGTAAAAGGGATTTTTGATTCACGAAGAGACATGTTTGTATGAGCCCTGAGGATTTTTATTGCTTGCTGAACAGGAGTGGATCGATACGGATAGATTCAATCAGCGAATCAAGTTGATTGAGATTGGGCAAAAACTCATCAGCCTGTGTGGAATCCAGCTGTGATCGTATTCCAGATAGATACGAATCATACTTACTCGCCCAAGTCATGTAATCGTCCCCACCCAAGTTTTCGTCGGCATTTTCTGGGAGGAATTCTGTACTTACAGGCCAAGAGAAGCTGACCCAATATTTTCCATCATCGCTGAGTCCCTGAAATATGTACAACAATTCTCGACGAGAAATGGGACTGGCATCTTGGCGATAGACAGTGAGATACCGCACTCCTTGGCCTTTCTCTTCATTGAAGTTCAGATATTTGATTCCAGCATAAAATACTGGGCTGGCGGTTCGAATCGGGGCTTCTGGGATGACAGCTGGATTCGCTGACTTGGACACAAGAATGTCTTTCAGTAGATCTGGTGAAGAATCCTTCCCAAACTCATTTTCTTGCAAAAATTGTTGGTATTGATCCACCGGATAGACGTGCAAAAACTTCCCATAGGGAGGAAATGGATCTGTTTGCTCGCTTCCATCAAATGTTCCCAGAAGAGATTCGGGATTGCCAGAACCACCCGGTTGCGGTTCGGTAAATGGTGTTGCCGGAATATTTTCAATTTTGATTTCTGCGGCGGTACTGAGACCATACAATTGGAATGAAATTCCAGATTTTGAAAAAGATTCAGAGTTTTTGGGATATTGTTGTCCGTATTGGCGAATGGTAAACCAGATCAAACCAATTACTATTATTCCCATCAACACGGTTGCCATAAGTTGAGACAAGGAAGGAGAACTTTGTATCATACATTTACTGTAGCATTCGCTGGGTGTTTTCGCGAAACTTTAATTTCTTTTGACATTACGATTGAATAACTTCTTGTAAAAACTCATCATGCCAAAAGCTGATTTTTTGTTCAGGTAACATGATCGCCCGATTCGGTGTCAGCTCTTGCACAAATTCTGGAGTATGACTCACGAGCAGCATAGCCCCAGAATAATCCTTGAGCGCTTCTAAGATGATCCGTTGACTCATGACGTCAAGGTAGGTTGTTGGCTCATCGAGGATGAGTACATTATGCTGTTTCAGCATGAGCAAGGCGATGCTGAGGCGAGTTTTCTCTCCACCAGAAAGGGTTCCTACTCGCTGATTGAGTCGATCGTACGAGAATAAAAATCGACTCAAAAATGGTGCAACTTTCCGTGCTTCCATGTTGAGTGTGTTCACAACCATTTCCTGCAGCGTGAGGGAGTCATCAAAAGTTTGAAACTCTTGTGAGTAGTATCCAAGCGACAGTGTGTCACTGTGTTCTACTCGGCCAGAGTCAGGCTTGATCGTTTGTGTCAGAGTTTTGATGAGTGTGGTTTTCCCAACGCCGTTTGTTCCAATGAGGGCAACTCGTTCTCCGCGTTCCAGGTGGAATGAAAAATCAGAGAAAATGTGCTTTGAACCAAACGATTTAGAGATATTGTAGGCAGAAATTGGCACTTCACTCACCGAAAGTGGTGGTGGAAAGGCCACAGTAATACTGCGGAGTTCTTTGGGAGCTGGTGGGAGATTCTCTTGCATGCGTTCGATTCGTCGCTCAATCACAATTCGCTGACGAATTTTCTTGTCCGATGTTTCTCGACGGAGTTTGTCGGCACTTTTTTGCAATTGAGCGATTTTCTTCTGCGCATTTTCTGCCTGCTTAATCAAAAAAGCATCTTGTTGTGACTTTGTTTTCAGAAACTTGGAGTAGTTGCCCGAAAACACATCAACCGTTTTGGTCTGCGGATTTACGTACAAGATTTGTTGAATGTGTTTATCGAGCAGAAGTAAATCATGTGACACCACAATCACTGTTTTGGGATACTTCCCCAAGAAATGCATGACCCACTTTTTTCCTGCTTCATCTAAGAAGTTGGTTGGCTCGTCGAGCAGCAAAATATCTGGTTGAGCCACAAACGCACGTGCCAGCGCTAACTTTGTTTTTTGTCCGCCGCTCATGTCGCTGGGTTTGGTATCAGCGTGTCGCCAGTCAAACTCGAGGCCATCTAAGATTTCGGTGACGCGGAACTTTCCAGCCTTTCCGGTGGGATCAATAAAGGCAAACAAATCTTTGGCAGCGGAAAGTTCCGCGTCCTTATTCACCTCTTGCGGAACGTGTCCAAGTTTTCCAACGACTTGAATCGTTCCTTCGGTCGGGTATTCTTGATCGGTGAGTAATTTGAGAAGTGTTGATTTTCCCGCTCCGTTTGGACCGACAATGCCCACTTTTTTGCCCTTCGAAATTGCAAAAGTCACACCAGTAAAAACCGGCTCGTATCCGTACGAAAAATGAACGTTTTTGAGGGCAATCATGCGTCGTGAAATTATACCGGATTCAACAGAAAATACGATATACTATACGACACTATGTCTACTGCACCATCATATAAAGTTTTACTGTACTACAAGTATGTTTCGCTCCCGAATGTTGTGGAGATTTGTGCCGCGCAGAAAGCATTGTGTGCCGAGCTGGGTTTGAAGGGCCGTTTACTTTTTTCCGAGGAAGGAATTAATGGCACTCTGGCCGGAGCGCCGGAAGCAATTGACGAGTACATGCGCCAAACCAATGCTATTCCAGAATTCTCTGATCTAGAATGGAAGATTTCTTGGTCGGAAGAGCAAATTTTCCCGAAACTGCGTGTCGTGGTTCGTGACGAAATCGTGACACTCGGAATCAAGAAAACTGGTAAAGACGTGAGTATTGCGAACAAGGCTGACTATATTCAGCCGCAAGAGCTGCGTGCGCTGTATGAATCTGGTGAAGATTTCGTAATTATCGACGCCCGCAATGAGTACGAAGCGCGTATCGGGAAATTTGCCAATGCTGTTATTCCTCCTATCCGCAATTTTCGTGACTTCCCAGAATTTGTCGAGAATGAATTGGCCGACAGTAAAGACAAAACGATTGTCACTTACTGCACTGGCGGTGTGCGTTGCGAAAAAGCCTCGGCTTTTATGCGCGAGCAAGGGTTTAAGAATGTTCGCCAACTGCATGGTGGTATTCACGAATATGGTGAGCAAGCAGGTGGTAAGTTTTTCGAAGGCGAGATGTTTGTGTTCGACAAGCGCCTCCACGTTCCAGTGAATACCGAGGACCCAAGTGTGATTTCGGAATGTGTTCACTGTCACACCAAGGTCGCTCGGTATATCGACTGCCAGGAGCAGTCGTGCTGGAGTTTGTTTATCTGTTGTGAGGCTTGCGAAGAGAGGTTTGCCGGTTGTTGTTCGGATTCTTGTTTCCAAAATTTGCGGGCTGAGTGAGCCGTTCTTTGTGTCTTTTGAAGATGTCGTTTAACAGCTTTTCTGCTTGGAGCAGATCAAAAATAATTTTTTGCGTCGCTTTTTGAGCGTCAGTTTGCTCTGATTCAAAACCAGCGTATTTTTGATGTTGTTCGTACTTTCCCATATCAAACCTTTCTTTCTGTGGCAGGCAAGAATGAAAAAGAAAAAGAGCCGCGTACGTCGGCTCCTGTCGATTTCATGCTTCCAAAAGATGAAGGGAGCAGTATAAGCAGGTTTTGCAACCCCGTGCAAGGACCAAAAACTTGACTTGCGTCGTATGACCCGTGCTAGACTGAATGCATGTCACACCAATCTGCTCCCCTCAAAACAGCACTGGCCTTGATGGCAATGGTTCTGATCCTTTTGTTTGCAGTACCAGTTCTAGGCCTGAAGTTGGGAACGGTTGCTGTACAGCCTTCTGACACAGTCACCGTGACCGGATTTGCTCGTCAAGAACAGCAGAATCAAGTGGCTGTATTTAGTGCCGGGGTGACAAACACGAATTCTGATCGTGCGACAGCCGTAGAGGCAGTGAATACAGCTGTAAACGAATTGCTCGCTTCACTCAAAGAGTTTGGTATTGCGGAAGATGATCTCCAAACCCAAAACCTTTCTTTGTACCAAATTGATGAGCCACTGTTCCAAGGAACTCGTACCCCAGGCTCACAAGGTGAATCTGTCTGGCAGGCAAATAACTCTGTTGAGATTAAGTTGCGCGACGCGAGCAGAGCGAGTGAACTGAGCTCTTTATTGACCAGCAGTGGCGCAACCAATGTGTATGGACCGTCTTTCCAGCTTGATGACTCCGAGAATCCTGAAGATGCATTGATCTCTGACGCGATTGATAACGCTCGCGAAAAGGCTGGGCAGATTGCTGTTTCCAGTGGAAAGAAATTGGGCGGAGTTGTGAACGTTTCTGAAGGATCAAGCGGTGGTGGATACTACCCAATGCCAATGGCTGCTCGAGGAGCATTTGCCGAGGCAGCTGATGTCCAACCTGGAACCTCGACCGTTTCTAAGAGCATGACAGTGACCTTCTCGCTCAAGCCAAGCTGGTACTTCTGGCCTTGGTAGCTTGAAGGTTTGACCTTTAGGCCTATATTCTTTTTCCAGGCGAGAATGTTTGTTTTGAGGTCGTTTTTAACGGACTTGCATGTGATGGGCCAGATGTACTTATAGGCCTAAAGGTCAAACCTTCAAACACGCTCAGCAAAGACCAAACGACGCAGTGTTGTTGTCCCAGGAGGCCAACAGGTCTGCATGACGATCGTTTCAGTTGAATGCTCTTCATCCAAGAATGCGACATCTTGCGGGCTGACTGTTCGAATTTCAGTGACGCGATACTCAAATCGCTTTCCTTCGTGCCAGAGAAAGACTTCGTCACCAGCTTCAAGTTTTCCTAGCAAGTAAAAAACGGCATTAAATTGACTTCTCAGCTCAGGAGCGGAAGAGTGAGCAAAGTAGTATCCGAGCCCTCCCTGATCCGGGAATCCGGTACCAGAAGCATGCGCAATCCCTTGGCGCAAGGCGGCCGTATAGGCGGTAGGGTCGTTTGGATCGACATTAAAAATAATCGGTGCGTCAACGAATACCTTGGGGATAACAATTCCATTTTCTGTATTCTTAGCCATACTGCCACGGAGATCCAAGGAAAGGTTTGGAAAAAAGAGTGAACTAACTGGATTTCCACCCAAAAGATCACTGGAAAAGCGTCGCCATTGATACTGCAGTTCTACTCGAACGATGGGCGTAAACGTGATTCCTACCCAGAACACAAAGCCAGTGAGTCCAACAATTGCGAGCACTAAGAGAAAGAGCGGCGCCTTTCCTGAAGCGCCCGAAGCGCCTGACCGAACATACTTTCTCCGAGGATCGACTGCTGGTGCGAAGCGGGCAGGCATCGCTTTCTCCTTGCTTGGTTTAGGCTCGGGTTTTCAGCAGTGCTTGGCGGCGGAGCAAGGCGACAGTTCCAACAATTCCTGAAGTCACCGCTGCCACACTCAAGAGAGTTGGCGTACCAGTTTTTGGCTGTTCTTTGAGTGGCTCGGTCTCTACGTATAATGTAGCGCGACAGTTACTGTCTCCACCCTTCCAGTTGCCTTGAGAGTCTTTAACATAGGCTCGAACAGTGTAGGTTCCAGGCTTGTCATATCGCTGTTCAAAGTTAGAACCATTTTGGTCTTTGGTGATACCGTTTCCAAAATCAAGGCGATACTCTTGCAGTCCACTCTTGTTGTCGAATCCAGTAACCTCGAACTTGGCTGTGGATGGCGCACGAGTGTGGTTCCCTTCGAGAATTCGAACTTCAGAACAGCCAGACTTGAAGCTTTCTACGGCTGGTGCTCGCAAAGTGAAGGAAGTTTGACAGCTCGCTCGAGAAATCCAGTTTCCACGACTGTCTTTTACTTCCACAGCTGGGTGGAATCGGCCGGACATTTCATAGGTATGGGTAACTTCGCGCTCTGTTGTTTCCAGGCGGTTTCCGTCACCAAACAAGAATCGGTACATTTGAATGTTTCCAGCACTGTCAGAGGCTGTAGCACGAAGAGTCACTCGAGCTGGACTTGTCTGGTCAGCGCCACTTACAACCTGAAGAGAGGAACAAGTGCTGGTGTGAGGAACAGGGGTTGGTGTAGCACTTGGACGAGGAGTCGAGGTTGGTCTTGGTGTTGGAGTAGCGGTAGCGGCAGGACAGTCTCCAGAGTACCAAACGATGTAATCGCGCAGATCACCGGAGTCATTACAGTCCCAGCCGCCGGTGGTATTACGGCATTTTTTGTTGAAGACATCAATTTGAACAGTCTTTCCACAACTCACGCTTCCGATACTCTGGGAACTACTCCAGTTTGATTCGTTATCGGTACAGTTAGCTTGGCGTCCGTCACAGGTGAACTTTACGACCGTTCCTGCTGGCGCGGTACAACGGCCAGAGTTAATGTCACATCCGCGATTACAGGTGTGAGCATTGGCTGCCTCGCCAGTTCCACACAAGTTGATGTACTCACCCCCGTTGTAAGGAATGGCAGCAAAAACTTGGCTGGGAGAGAAGAACGCCATGGCCAGAGCAAAAAACGTCGTTGCAAGGAGAGAAAGAGTGCGTAGCATGACCCGAGTATACCGTATGCTTCTTGGGGTTTGCAAGAGAAAATTTTCAGCAAAGGAGCCGACGGTGAGGATTGAACTCACGACCTACGGTTTACGATACCGCCGC
>CAZFLN010000004.1:0-3927 GCA_964519905.1 uncultured Pseudomonadales bacterium
TTCAATTGTTGTGCTTCTGGACTTATTGGCATGAAAAATCCTCTCTGGATTTTCGCTTTTCTGGAAAAGAACTAGGAATGAGAACCTCATTTATGAGGTTCGAACTCTCTGCGTGGAAAGTCCATGTTTTCATCTAAAAACTTATTATAGCAACCTATAATCTGGTGTCAATACTCGCATGAAAACTCCCCCGCCTTGCGGCGGGGGAGAAAATTTCAACCAATTCGTGAAAATTAGTAAGGTCGAATCTGTTCGAGTGATTCTTGCAAACCAGTTCCAGCGATGTTTACGCCGAAGAGGTAGCCAATCACAGTGAAGATCGCCCAAGATGCAGCCACGATAGCCAAACCGACAATCGCAGAAGTGATCTTGTTGCGAGCAGCTTCGGTCTTACCCTTGTCACCACCAGAGGTAATCCACTGGATACCACCCATGATGAGGTAGAACAGCACCATGATGAGAGCGATAACAATCGCACCACTTACCAAACTACTGATCACTTGACCTAAGTCAGTAATACGAACCAAACCATCATCTTGTGGATTCACAGAAATCTGTGGCAACTGTGGTTGGCTTTGAGCAAACACGGTGGCAGATGCCAACAGTGTGGAAGCGGTAGAACCGAGTACGGCAACTGCTTTTTTCATATATCTCCTCTTAGTTTCCTTTTTCTTTTTGTATTGTAGCATTTTTTCGTTTTTGTCTGCCCTCTTTTATAGCAAGAAGGCGATAGTTTTGTCCAGCAGGAGCTGAATCAACACGCTTTTAACATCCTCCTGGTAAGAATGTTACGCCCGCTCTTGGGGTACCAGAGTTACAACCACATGGCTCCCAGTGAGCTTCATTTATGTGAGACGATGCACCTTGACCAGCACCAACACACTTTACTTGGGCTGAACCACCATTACAGTAGTTCCCCACTCGCCCAGCAGTGGCAACTTGACCAACGGTGCAAACAGCCGTACTCGAACCAGAAGATGGGGATCGCCCTGCTCCTCCAATACCACCAGAAATATTAATTCCAAAGAAGTACTGCACAATCAAGAAGACTGCCCAAGTACAAGCCACCACCGCAAATCCAACAATTGATTGAATGAAGCGAGTACGAGCTTTTTCAATTTTTCCAGTATCGCCACCAGCGGTAATCCACCCAATCGCCCCTAATACCATAAAGAGCAGCATGGCGAGAGCGCCGACCAGAATAGCAACGTTGATAAAACTGCCAATGATAGTACCAAGATCATACTGAATGACTGACCCGCCGGATTCAGTAAAGTTGTTAAGGTTTTGTCGGATGTCGATCGTGTTGTCCATATATAAAACCTCTTGTTAGTTAACTAAGTGCTGAGAACCACCAGCTCCTCCACCAGAAGGAGTAGTGTCTAGTTGATTAATAAACACCGGGCTCAGCAGATCCATACCAAAGATTGGACCAACAAACCCAGCAATTGCCACGACTGAGAACAAAACTGCCAAACCAATCACAGACTGGATAATACGATCGCGAGCTTTCTCGATTTTGCCAGAGTCTCCACCAGCAGTGATCCAACCAATCGCGCCTAAAAACATATAGAGCAATACTGCCAGAGCGCCAAGTGCCAAAGCGGTTTGAATCATAAGTGCGATGTAGAATCCCAAAATAGAGGCCCCTCGAACACCAGCGTTGCCGGCTTCTGGAGCAATTGTTTGCAAACCTGGAACAGCTGGATTGGTGAGTCCTTGAGCAGACTGAGCAATTAAAACCGGGGTTAGAAATGTCATGTTAGTTGTCTCCCACGAGTTGTAAGAATACAGAACCAGGGTTGAGCAGTTCGAGTCCGAATACGCCACCGATCACACCAATGATTCCAAAAGCAATGATCATAACGAGCAATCCGAGTGCAGCGTTAATCATACGCTGGCGAGATTTTTCTGCTTTTCCAGTGTCACCACCTGCTTGCGTCCATTCAAATCCGGCAATGAGGAAGTTCACAATGAAGAAAACTCCAGCCAAAACGGTAATCAAACCAATAATATTGGAAAACTGTTGAGAGAAAACATCAACGACTCCAGATGGACCTTCGTCCAGAGCTCCAGTTACGGCCTCGCCAATAGTTCCCGGACCGGTGAGCGTTGCGTCTCCACCAAGTGGGACCCTATTTTGATTCTGTGCCAGCAATGACATACGTTAATTTCCTCCTGGTCCAAAAATTTCCGGGCGCAAGAAATAAGCAGCATCACCAAACAAGAAGAGACCGACGAGTGCGGTAATCAGTGGTGCGGCGACCATGATCAGCAATCCAATAAAAATATTGGTGATCTTGGAAGAAACTTCACTGATTTTTTTGCTGTCACCATCAGCAGTGACTAAAGCAAAGCCAGCGAGCAAAACACTCACCAGCGCCCAGACACCAGCAGCGACGGTAATGAGAACAATAATGTTCGAGATAAAAGTAACTGGTCCACCACCGGTTCCACCGATCACGCCATATCGTTCAACCGCTTCTGGCGGTTGAATCGTACCAAAAATATTCTGGACTTCGTTGTTGTTCATAAAAATACGCTCCTAGCCTAGGATAGCGACTCCTGTGAGAATTTCAATGATTTGTACAATCCAGTAGGCACTTAACAAAACAGCAAATCCAGCAATTGCATAAGTAATTGCTTGCTTTCCTTGCTCAGCGTTCTTTTTGTTGTCTGGGCTCAGGACCATACGAAATCCGGCAACCACCACGAAAATCAGGAGCAATACTCCAGCGAACACAAAAATGTTTGGCAAGATGATGTTGATCAAAGTAGCAGGAGAAGAATAGGTCTCTGCAACCGTTGAACCTTTTGATGGATCCAGGAGGTAGGCGTCGCCGAGCTCGAAGCTTGAACCGGTTCCGGAATTTTGCGCGATATGGCGTTGCATGATTGCAGAAATTGTATCACGGCCAAGACGAGCTGTGCCAAGTGAAAATAGCGAATTGAAATGGGTTCTCAAAAAAGCCCATCTAGTGGTTCTTACCAGATATTGATAGAATTGCTCCGTGGCAAACACAACCGCGGAAGCGCTCCTGGCACTAAATCGAATTCTTGAGCAGAAGTTTTCGCAGCACGAAATTTACACTGATCCCTCAAAACTCCTTACCATTCTTTCTGCGCTGAAGAGTCATGCTACCGAATCTTGGAGCGCCAGCGAAACGTGGAATCAACCTGTTGTAACTTCTCAATTAAGCCTCGGAGTTTTTAGCCTCGAGGAAATTGAAGATGCCGTTTCTCCCAGTCAACTTATTCAAGCGGTAGCAAAGTTGCTGATTGAAAATTGGTCGGATATTACTGCAAGTCCCAGTCTCTCCCAAAGTGGTGTTGATCTGGGCCGTATTTACGAATTTTTGCAAGACCTGAAATCCGTGAGTTCCAGCCGCACGGCTGAAGATTTACTCAATGCTGTAGTCCAAAACTTCCAGCCCTCCGCTCCTCAAGAAGAAAAAGCTGTTCGCCCTTTCCCCATTCTTCTGGAATCTGCTTTTGTAACTGATTTGAGACCAAAAGCCGTCCAGGCAGAAAAAGACTTCCAAGGGTTGCTGCTCGAAGAACCAACCGCTGATTTGCAGAAAAAGCTTTCTGAACTGAGTGATTCTCAAAAAAAATACACCGAATCTGAAGAAAAAACCAAACTCCAAATCGAAGAGCTGCTGAAAAAAATTACTGCTTGGCAGCAGGATTTGCAGCGAGAGCGACAAGAAGTAGTTACGTCGGCACTGGAATCCGCAAACTTTATCGGACAGGATCATGTTGATCAAAAGCTTCAACAACAAGTATTTTCTGAACACCCCACCAAAGAGTTTGATCCTCAAGAAGAAAGCATTGTCAAAGCGCATCTTCAAAATTACTGGACTGATCTCGACAATCGAGAACTTCCAACCGATGACCCTGGTTTTTACTTCAGAACAGAAGTTCTGA
>CAZFLN010000004.1:3937-47357 GCA_964519905.1 uncultured Pseudomonadales bacterium
TTTATGAAAAATTTATTCAAGATCTCAGAGCACTCGTTTCTGACAAATCGAGTGCTGCCAAACAACTGCAAGAACAAATTCTCGCGCTGGCTGGTGCCACGAGTACTCCGCCTGCGGATATTCCAGACGGTGGTGGGGTCGACTCGGAAGAAGCAACGAGCCAGCGCGATCCAGATCGCTGGGCGAAACAACAAAATCGCTGGATTGTCTTACTGAATCGACTCAGCACACTGCAACAACATCTCAGTGCCAGCAGCATCCTACCTGATCAAAAAACGGCGATTGAGTCATCTCTCTCCCGATTTGCACAAAAATACTTTGATACCGAAGAAATTTCTCTTGGACTTTCTTTTGAATCTTGGGCGATTGAGATCGCACCAGAACAGATCGATATTCTTTTGGATGAGCTCTCTGAACTCTTGCAAGGGGCAGAAACGCAAATCCAGACTCGATCCGATGAAAACTTAACTCCAGGTGAAGCAGCCGCTCTGGCTCAAGATGCTGCCGAAGCTGACGAGCAACAACAAGCTCGCTCCCAACCCACAGACGAATCTCTTGAGCAACTTCGTGACCTGAGTACGCTCACACACGCTCACGCTGCTTTGGTTGGCATGGCCATGTCCGAGCTCGAGCAAACACTCCTTGAGCGAGGCGCAACACCCCAACAGATTCAACAATTCTTGGATGAGAATCAAGCCGCTCTCGCTGAGTACCTCTGGACCCAACACCTCCGCCAACTCAACGGATTACGAACAGAACCGCTTTCGAGTCTCGATACCTATCGTCTGGCTTTAAATGGTGGACTCTTTTTTGCTGACAAATTCCAACTTGAACACGGGGAAATAACCACACCACTCGACGCCACTTCAATGGACCAATTCCTGGCTGGAGAATTGCCTCCTGGGGTCCAAGCTCGACTCCAAGAAGTAGCACTTTCGTATGGGTATGACACCCCGGATGAATTATTCTCGGCTCTCTTTAACACCGAAAATCTTGAGCAAGCACGCTCAGAATTCATTCGCCGCATGGAGTTCGCGGCTGGTCTTTCCCCAAGTACAGTTGAGGCCCTCACTCGCCAATTGGTAGAGGAATACCAGCTCAAACATCAACAAAACGACGGAATTGTTGAGCGATTTTTAGCGGAACTCAAAAATCCAGATTTTCTCAAAAAATTTTCTCAACTCGAGCTTGACCAGCTCACACAGCAGCAACGTGAGGAGTATTTTGAACTCAAAGGCTATTTTGAGCGCCAAGAGCGAGGCCAGATTCTCAGCGACAGAGAGAGCGCTCGGGTTACACAAATTCTTTCCACTTTGGCACCAGTCCTCCTTCTCTATCTTGATTCAGGGAAAGAACTGCATGCTTTGCAGTATCGTGGAGGGCTGCAGCATTTCTTGAGCGAAACCAGTCGCTATGGTCAACATGAAGCGACACTTCAGAAATTCTCATCCAACCCTCGAAATCAGCTCCTGATACCAGTCCAGTTTTATGCCCCTGGAGCACCAATCACGGCACTGAGAATAAGAACTGACCAGACTGAAATCGCTGCCGCCAAACACCTCCAATCCCCACGCGGAAACATTGCTTGGCAAATTGCTCTCGCTTCCAGTTTTGCTCAGGAAGATGGTTTTGACTATGATCAAACGTACGACTGGCTGCTGGATCAACATTTCCAAGAAGCTGGTCTTTCTCGACCAAACGGTCATTCAATTCTTCGCTCGCAGCTGCAAAGTAACTGGGCCAGTCGTGCCCAGCAACATGCCCCAGCGATGCCTTCTGGCCAAATGGCCGCCCAAATTGCTGGTGGAAAAAAGAATTTTGCCGCGTTAGCAAAAAATTTGCTCAAAAATCCAGCTGTCCTAGCAGCTGTAGCAAAAATAGGCGGAGCAGGACTCCTTGGGACCTTCGCTGCATTTACACTCTATAAAGCCCTCAAGCCACTGATTGATTTCGCTACAGGAGTAGCGAACTTTTTCACCGGGGGTTCCTCTGTTGCCGCAGCAGCCCCAGTTGTCACAGATGTTGCCGCTACCGCTGCAAGTAACACGCAAATCGCAGCGACTTCTGCAGCAAAAGAGGTAGGAAACACGCTTTTTGTTGGTGCTAAAGGATTTGGGGGACAAGTTGGCGCTGGATTAACCGCTGTCACAACGACGGCAGCCACTTCTGGTGGGATAGTCGCAGCCGGAATCATAGCGCCTCTTCTTTCTATGACGCTGCTCACTATTATTGTGTGGGCGGTAATCGGAAACTCATTGAATGACTATGGCGGATTGAATGTTGCTCGCCGCAGAGGATTTGGAATCGAGGGATGCTGGCCGACAAACGGAACTATCAGCACCCTGCGAACTTACCCTAATGGAAGCGAACACTTGGTAAATCGAGATAAAAATGGAACCGCGATTGACATCGCAGGCGATATCACAACTGACATAGTCACTCCTTTTTCTGGCAGGGCAATTGCTGGATATGAAGAAAAGGGGTATGGCAACTACGTTCGTGTAAAAACCGAACGTGGATTTGATCTCGTTTTCGCACACATGGGAAGTATTGATTTACCTGATGGAGAACAAAGTGTCATTGCCGGACAAATCCTTGGAAAGCAAGGAAAAACCGGAAATTCCACGGGGGTACACTTGCATTATGAGTTGCAAGATATTGGCAAACAAGGACTTGAAATTTTCGACGTTACTCCACTTCCGGAAAGTCAAATTTCTGTTGGTATGCAAGTCAGCATCCTTGACTGTATTGCGACAAGTCAAACACAAGCAACAGAGAGTGCTTCAACCTCAGATGCAATGATTGCGCCAGCAACATCTGGATCATCAGGGCTTGATCCAATGTCACTGCTTGAAGGTCTTGATTTAAGGATTAACGAACCATAAATCAACAAATAGTTGTAAAAATCGCTACAATAAAAAGCAATGACTCCATACACACCATCAAATACACCAGAACTGAGTCGGTTTCAAGCCTGGTTTCAACGCGTCCCTTTAATTCGCTCTCGACGGGGTATTTTCTTTTTGATCGCAGGATTACTGGTTCTTTGGATTCTCTTTCGGTTGATCACCCAAAATACGACCGGACGACAATTGGCACCACCCGCACTCCAGTCTCCCAGCGGTTCTGAAGGATCGATCACCATTTCTGGCGGTTTTTCTTGGCCTGAGTATCCAAGGAATATGGCAATCTATAGTTTGGAATCATACACACCAATTTTGAGCGGCGCTCAAGCTTGGGCTCAACAACTTGGGCTTGAGCCCTCTGGAAGTTTTGGCAGAGCTTTTATAAACAGCAATGGTACACAAACGCTCTCAGTGTCACCCAACAATCAGGCAATCAATTACACCGATCTCACTTCAGAGCCAGTGGCAGAAGATCGAGTTGATAGCGCTCTCACAGAGAGATACAGAGACTCTTTCCTTCAAAACATCGGATTCCAATTAGAAAATGTGGAGATCACTGCAACTTTGATTGAGTATCAAGCAGACGCGCATGACCACCGTCCAGAAACAACCAGTCTGGCTGAAGCAGCGGCAATTGAGTACCGCGTTCGCCAAAAACTGGACGGATTCCCTCTCTTTTGGGAAGCTGGGAATGCTCAGGACCTGATTCTTCTCGTCACCAATCGCGGAGTCTCGAGTGCTTCTCTGGCAAACTTTCCTCTGACAGTTTCTGACCAAGCAGTGCAACGCAACACATTTTCTCAAGAACAAATACAAAATCGAATCAATCGAGGGAACTACGTAATTGTTGGAACGATTGGACATGGCATGGATCGTGGATCACTCACAGATTTACGAGTAGAAAATGTATCTGTTGAGTACCGTGTAAGCGAACTTGACCAGGCAGTAAAACCATTCATCCGATTAGCTGGCATGGGCACCTTTACGGATGGTCAAATTCTCTCCACACAAATACTCACGCCTCTGACACAATAAAAGGAAACAAAAAATAAAAATGATTGAACACTCCGTTCCACAGAACGTCACGAGCTACCAATTCCACTTGATCGGAAACATGACGATCAAGCAGTTTTTGCTCCTGCTTTCTGGAATCGGTGTCGCTGGATTACTCTACACCACGAACCTGCCGTTTATCATAAAATGGCCGCTCATCTTGATTTTTGTCTTAATCGGTATTGCCATGGCCTTCGTTCCCTATGAAGAGCGCAGCTTAGATCAATGGCTGATTAACTTTGTTCGTGCCATGTATCGACCAACCAAGTTTTTCTGGCGCAGACTGGCTGAGACTCCTGACATCTTTTTGTATACGCCGCGTTCAACGGGCAGTCAGCAAACATATCAACCGAGCATCTCACGTGCTGGCCGACAACAACGCGTGGACCAGTATCTCAAAACCATTCGTCCTGCCACTTCTGTTGAGGAAAGTACCGACCCGTTGGACCTTTTCTCCCGGGATTCAAGCAATTTTAACGCCCTCTTCGAAGAAGTAAGCGCTGCCAAAAATGTTCTCCCCAGTGAAGAGGTCGCAGCAAAACCAAAACTTGGTGTTCGATCTCGCCCTCTCAAAGAAATAACCTACGCAGAAATGAAACCACAAGCGGTTCCTGCTCAAACAGTGGCGCCGAGTGCTTTCGCGCCAGCGCCAGTTCCAGTCATTGCTCCAGAACCGATTCCAATACCCTCGACTGTCCAGGAACCAGCATTGCAGGCTTCTGTTGCACCAGTAACCGCTCTTGAGGATATTCAAATCGACTCAAAAGCAGTCGATGAGCACCAAATCGCAGCCGCAACAAACACTGCACCTTCCGATATTTCAGCCAACCAGGCGCCCGTCTATAGCGAAGTGACGGCTCCAGAAAATCCAGCAGCCTCCAACACGGTTTCTGCCCCACTTCCTACCGTGTTTAATCGCTCGTTACCGTTCCCGTCATTACCATCTCAACCAAATCTCCTGATTGGAATGATCTTCAATCACGAAAATAAGAGCTTGGCGAACGCCATTTTGGAAATCAAAAATGAACAAGGAAATACTGTTCGAGCGCTCAAATCGAATCCACTTGGGCAGTTCTATACATCTACACCACTTCCTGCCGGAAATTACACTATCGAAATAGAACTCGATGGCTACACCTTCCCCAAATACAGTCTCGAAATAAGCAATCAGATTCTCGATCCTATCGAGATCCGAGCCACAAGCTCTACATAAATACGTTATACTGACAGGGCAAAAACGCACTATGGCCACGAATACATCGAACACTCAGCATTTGTCTTCTACGGCTCAACAGTACCTGGAGATTGCTGATATCACCAATGATTTAGTCATCTTAAAAGACGGTTCTGCTGCTCTCGTTTTAGAGCTCAGCGCAATTAACTTCGGTCTTTTATCCGAACCTGAGCAAGATGCTATTATCTACGCCTACGCGGCGCTTATTAACTCCTTGTCTTTTCCTATCCAGATTGTTATTAGCTCCCGACCAAAAGATGTGAGCCAATACCTTGAGTTCATCGACGAACAGTACGCGACCGCAACCACGGATCTGCGCCGCAATCAAATCGCTTCTTACAAGCATTTTGTCTCAAACTTAATCACGGAACAAAATGTGCTGGATAAAAACTTCTTTGTGGTTATTTCCCTCTCGCCAATTGAGGTCGGTGTGACCAGTCCTTCTGGATTCTTGAACGTCTTGGTGCCAAACGCTGCCCCAACACAAAAAATAGATACGATTGCGGTAATTGAGAAAGCTCGCAATATTCTTGGCCCACGGCGCGATCACTTGATAAACCAGTTCTCTCGTTTTGGACTGCGTGCTCAACAACTCACAACCAAAGAACTCATCCATGAATTTTACGTCTTGTACAACGGACAATCTGCCGAAGGCGCCAAAATTGTTGACACCAGTGAGTACACGTCTGCTCTGATCCAAACCTATGGTGGTCAGACAAGTGCGGCACCAGTGACTCAAACAGCACCTGTGGCAACTCCAGCTCCTGTAGCTGCTCCCGTTCCTGCCCCAGAAGTTGCTGCGCCACCGGTACAAGAAGTCGCACCGACAAACACAGCTCCTCTCCAGCCAACACCCACCGAGATTGCAGCCATGCCACCAGTGAATCCCACCACTGTGTCACAACCGACTGCTTTCCCAACTCTGGCAGGAATTCCACAGGAATCAGTTGGTCTTTCTGTGCCTGGAGCTTCACCCGTAACATCGCAGACACAACCGAGGTAATATGGCTTTGTTTGACAACGCACTCTCAGCACTTGGTGTAAAAAAGAACGACAGCGCGCCGGTCAGTGATTCTCAGGCAGCGCTCCAACAACAACTGCAAACTTTCTCTCAGGGTTTGGTAAGCGTCCAAGATATCATCGCTCCAGAAGCGATTGAGGTTGACTTTACCTATCAAAAAATTAATTCTGTCTATACTCGTACGCTCTTTATCGCCGGCTACCCACGTATGGTTATGGCGAACTGGCTGTCTCCGCTCATTAACTTCCCGTATTCGCTTGATATCGCCATGCACATTACGCCAGTCGACATTAAGGAAGTGCTGCAGAATCTCCGTCGAAAAATCACGGAAATGGAAGCCGAAATTACGTCTGACATTCGATCTGGGAAAATCAGCAACATCGACACAGAAATCAAGCTGGAAGACGCCAAAGTTATTCAAGAACAGCTGGCCAAGGGCGCTGAGCGCTTCTTCCAATTTGGTCTGTACGTAACGCTTTCTGCTCCAAGTGTTGATGAGCTTGAAAAAGTCACCAAACAACTCCAATCTTTACTTGGCTCCATGCTTTTGATTTCCAAAAAAGCTTCGCTCCAGATGGATGAAGGCTTTAAAACAACCCTTCCGATGGGTGTGGATAAGCTCAGCATTCTGCGCAACATGGATACCACTTCCCTGGCGACAACGTTCCCGTTCACTTCATCTGAGCTCAGCATGGAAAAAGGAATTGTGTACGGAATCAATGAGCACAACGGATCACTCGTTATTTTTGACCGATTCAGCATGGAAAATGCCAACATGGTAGTGTTCGCCAAATCTGGTGCCGGAAAATCCTACGCTGTGAAACTCGAAGCCCTTCGACAACTTATGTTTGGATCTGAAGTTCTGATCCTCGATCCAGAACGCGAGTACGAGGACATGGCTGCATCGGTTGGCGGTGAGTATATTAATTTTTCCTTTGATTCAGCCACCAAAATTAATCCATTTGATTTGTCACAAATTTACGAAGAGGGCGAAAACGAACTCGGTCAAAAAATCATTTCTCTGCATGCCTTACTGAAGGTCATGCTCGGTGACATGACAGCCGAACAAGAAGCTCTCCTCGATCGTGCTCTGGTTGCCACCTACAAGGCAAAAGGCATTACTCCGGATCCAGCCACGCAAAGTAAAGAGCCACCACTCATGGAAGATCTCTACAAAGCGTTGATTGGTATGGAGCTCGCTCCGGCCGCTGACCTTGCCGCTCGATTAGAAAAGTACGTCATGGGCTCTTTCCGTGGAATTTTCGATCAACAATCAACGATCGATATTAAAAATCAGCTCACGGTGTTCTCCGTTCGTGATATCGAAGACTCTCTCCGACCAGTTGCCATGTTCATGATCTTAGACTTTATCTGGACACGGATTCGAAAAGAGCGAAAAAAGCGACTCATGATCGTGGACGAAGCCTGGTACTTCATGCAACATACCGACACCGCTGCTTTCTTGCACTCCATGGCCAAGCGCGCCCGTAAATACTACCTGGGCATGACTACTATCACTCAAGACGTCCAAGACTTCATGAACAATGACTATGGGCGCGCCATCGTCACCAACGCTTCGGTGCAACTGCTCCTCAAACAGTCTTCGGCGGCGATTCCAACACTGGCTGAAACATTCTATTTGTCAGAAGGTGAACAGCGCTTACTCATGGCTGCAGATGTGGGTGAAGGATTATTCTTTGCCGGACAAAATCACGTTGCCATGCGTGTGATTGCTTCACCAGAAGAACACGTGGTGATCACCACCAATCCACAAGAAATCGAAGCTCGCCAAGCAGCGCTGCAAGAACAGCAGATTGCGGTGCAACAAACCGCCCACGCTATTCAACAGCAGGCACAAGCGTTACAAGAAGCACAAGTTGCGCCAACCGCTGATCCAACTGCCGTTCCAGAAGGCCAGTGACACGTCTCCAGGCCTAAAGTATAATGCTCCGATGAGGGCAGAAACTTTATATGTTGCTCGTTCGATACTGTACGAGCTCCCAGATCCACGAAGTCAAATTATTTTTGGAAAGCGTCACTCGGACAGCAACACCTACGCAGGACGATGGGAATTTTTCGGCGGAAAAAGAGATTGGACTCCTCTCCCAAGTGGACACTGGGAAGATTCAAAAAGCGCGGCAATGAGAGAACTTTGGGAAGAAGCAAGAATTCCAGCTCATCTCATCGGTGAAATCTACGATTTCTGTCCTGATCCAAATGAATATACTCTTCAAGATGATCCAAAGAGCAAATACACTGACTGGAAAATTCACACTGATCTTGTCCCCTATGCACTGTATTGCAAAGAATATAAAAATCGCATCAGAATTACAGAAGAGCACGAAGATTTCCTGTGGCTCACTGCTGAAGAAGCGCACGCCGCTTTTTTACTAGGAATGTTTGATGTTCAGCCACAAGCTGCCTGCATCTTGCCGGTGCTTGCTGAGCTCTCGAAACTTTCTCAAAATGCCGGAAAACCAATCTGGAAACCAATTTCAACAGTCCGATAGTCTACAATACTCGCATGTCTACGAAAGCAGTTACCCTCGTCAAACTCGGTGGCGCGGTTATAACCGACAAATCCGTTCCCAACACGCTTCGTCCTGAGGTTCTGAGTCGACTGGTTAGGGAGATTAAAAATGTCTGGCAAGACCTCGATGAATACCTCGTGCTCGGACACGGCGCGGGCAGTTTTGCTCATGTCCCGGCGGCTCACTATGGAACCATTGATGGCTTTCGAGACGATCATTCTCGTTTGGGAATGGCAATTGTGCAAGACTCAGCCGCTCAACTCAACCGCTTGGTAGTACATGAATGCATCAAACAAGATTTACCTGCCGTTTCTTCTTGCGCCTCGAGCTCGGTCGTGACGAAAAAAAAGCAGATGCAGACATACTTTACAGATGTGTTTGAGCAGTACTTGAAAAATGATTTGTTGCCAGTTACGTACGGAGATGTGATTGTGGACAGTGAAATAGGCTGCACGATTTGGTCAACCGATGTAATTTTATCCCATTGCACCCGCGAGTTTTTGCAGAGGGGCTGGAAAGTAAATCGTATTGTGCACGCCACCCAAGTTGCCGGTGTACTCAAGAATTTACAGCAACCAGAAAACGGAATTTTTGACCTAATTACCCCAGAGAATGCCGAGGAAGTCCAAAAAAGTATGGGCCAAACGAAAGGCTTTGACGTAACTGGTGGTATGTGGACGAAAATTTCGGAAAGTCTCAGTTTAGCGCAAAATCATGGAATCGAAACGGTTATTCTCTCTGGAGATACACCAGGAATGCTCGAACGCTGCCTGCGTGGCGAAAGCTTTGTGGGAACAACTATTCGAGCTTAGAAAAAAAAGAGAATTACTTCCCAAATCGACGCTGTCGATTGGTGTAGTCCTCAAGAGCTGCATCCAACTGTGCAGGGCCAAAATCTGGCATGAGTACATCCGTAAAATACAATTCAGCGTACACGGCTTGCCAAGGCAAAAATCCAGATAAACGCAGCTGACCACCAGGGCGAATAATCAAATCTGGATCCGGCATACCGGCTGTATCAAGGTACTGTTCAAATTTTTCTTCTGAGAAGCCAAGCTCTACTTGCTCCGCTTCAGAATCTTCCTGAAACTGCAGCAGCGTTTCCTGCAAACAGCGATTTGCCGCACGAATGATTTCGTCACGTCCACCGTAGTTTAAAGCAAATGTCACCGTGATTTTGTCGTTGTCTTTCGTCGTCTCTATCATCTTGCGCGCGGCTTCGGCAATGTCGGCTGGAAAGCGATCAATTTCACCCAGCATTTGAATACGAACACCGCGCTTGTGCAAATCGTCGGTCTTCTTTCCAAGACCATAGCGGAACAATTTCATCATGGCTTCGAGTTCTGCTTTGTCACGCTCCCAGTTTTCGGTACTAAAGGCCCACAACGTAAGATACGGAATGCCAAGTTCGATACAGCGATCTACCAGTGGCTCGATGACGTAATCGACTACCTGACGATGCCCCTCAAAGGCCATCTTCCCCTGCGCACGCGCCCAACGACGGTTGCCGTCCATAATGATCGCAATATGTTGAGGAAGTTTCACAGTCTCTGACATAACAATCTTTTCACTCGGTTAGAACCCGCCGAGTCCAATATTGATTCCAAAAATAATCTGGACAATTTGACCAATCCAAAAAGAACCAAACAAAATCAAAAAGCCAATAATCGCAGAGGTAATTCTGTTTTTACCATTTTCGGCCGACTTTGGATCACTGGCACCCATCATGATTTCGATTCCACCCCAAACAATCATTACAAATAAAATCATGCCAGCAATTCCGAACAAATATGGCATGGCTGTGGAGATGATGGCTCCAGGGGAGCCAAAGCGACTTTGATACTGAAAAAAGGTCTCAATTCTACATCCAGCACTTTGCCATGCCCCAACACAGTTCTCGCCACCTTGATTAAAAATGGCATCATTCAGCTCGAAGTAATTTACTTCACTTGAGCCATCAACATTCAGGACCTGTGCAATCTGTGACATATGCAGCGCTATTTTATCCTATCACTGCCCGATTGAACACCAATAAAGCTGTTTCTGGAGCAGATTCTCCTGTATCATGGATGTATGGCAGGTTTTTGGCCGCGTGGCTTTTGGTTTGTTTTGAGTGCTGTCTGCACTGTTTTTCTGGGGTTGGCGTTTGTTTTTTCGCCGGTTTCTGCTGTAAGCCCAGAGGAAGAACTGCAACAACAAATTAACGAAACGCGCCGTTTACTTGATATGTCAGTGAATGCCACCAAACCACTCGAGACAGAAGTCGCGAATCTCGGCCGACGTATTCAAAATGCCAAAAACAGCATCGCGCAGTTGCGAGCCGATCAAAAGAAAAAAGACGAAGAAATTGTGCAAAAGGAGGCGGAAATGGCAGATCAATATGCGCTCTTTTCTTCTCGAGTGGCGCAACAATATCGTTTTGCGCGAACCTACTCGCCGCTCTCGGCAATCTTGAGCTCGGCTCAGTACGCTGATAGCCAACAAGCCTTGAAATACACGCTCACGTTAGCAACCCGAGATCAGCAAAGCATCGACTCAATTGGTCAAAATATTCTTGACTTGCAACGAGCTAAAATCGAGTCACAAGAACAAGAAAAACGCCTTGCCAGCTTGCAAACTCAACTCGACGAACAAAGTGAAAAATTCGAAAAAGAAATCGCTGGTGCTCGAGCCTACCAAGCCACACTTAATGCGAAAATCGCTGATTTATCTGCCAGGCAGCAAGCTATCATCGCGGCCAAAACTGGAACCTACACCACCTCACTCGGCGATGTTCCACTGGCGGACGACTTTAACGCTTCGATTGGATTTAAAGCGCAAGCACCTGGGAATTCGTTTGCGGTCTTTAGCTTTGGTGCCTATACCCATCGTAATGGCATGAGTCAGTACGGTGCGAAAAAGCAGGCAGAAGAAGGCAAAAGTTATCAAGAAATTATCCAGTGGTACTACGGCCATGGGGTACGCAAAGACGACGGCATGGCTGACACAATTTCTGTGCAAGGTCATGGGGAAATGAGCTTCCAAAAATACCTCTATGGTTTGGCCGAGATGCCAGCAACCTGGAATCAGCAAGCTTTACGAGCGCAGGCTGTGGCGGCGCGCAGCTATGCGCGCCGCGCCAACAAGCCAATTTGTACCACCGAAGCCTGCCAAGTTTTTAACAAAAGCAAGTCTGACAATCCGCCAGCAGCCTGGAAAGAAGCCGTTGATGCCACCGAAAAAGAAATTATCGACGGTGATGTTTCTGCTCAGTACTCCTCTACCACTGGCGGATACTTAAATACTCGTGGCTGGGACACAACCGACGGCAACGGCAGTGGCGACTGGAGCTCTCGAGCCTGGGAGAGCCGCGCCGGTTCTCCTTGGTTCTATAAATCTTGGTACCGCAGCGGCTACTCACGAACCGGCGCCAACTGTGGAAAAGATCACCCCTGGATGAGTCAAGAAGAGTTCTCGGATATTATTAACGCCTGGATTGTGCGCTACAAGGAAACAGGCGGCGTGGATCAAGGACGAATCTTGCCAGTCACCATTGGCGGCTGTGCGATTGGTGGACAAGGCGGCGATCCGTACAGTATGAGCGAGCTGAGAGACCGAGGCGGCGTTTCTAATGTTTCGAGTGTCAGCGTCTCTCATAACGATCGTGGTCAAACTACAAATGTTCGAGTGGAAACGAATAAAGGCGCCTTCGACATCCCTGGAGCTCAATTTAAGGAAATGTACAATCTGCGTGCGCCAGGATATCTACGAATTCCCCAGAGCGGATTTGCCTTCTTCAATATTGAGAAAACATAGTATTATAGGACTGAAGGTTTGACCTTTAGACCTATAAAATGCCTCCGTAGTTTAACGGATAGAACAGCGGGTTCCGAACCCGCCGATGTGGGTTCGATTCCCGCCAGAGGCACAAGGTGTAAAAAAGTCAATAAAACTATAGGTCTAAAGGTCAAACCTTCATCCTTCAACCTGCGTCTGCCAAAACTGTTGGTATAAACCAGGCGTCTTTACCAAGTCAGCATGCGTTCCGGTTTGAACAATTCGTCCGTCGTCGATCATAACTATTCTGTCGGCTTTGCGCGCCACAGAAACACGGTGGGTAATAAACAGTATTGCCGATTGTTTTTTTCTACGCTGCAAAGCTTGGAGAATCTTGAGTTCGTGCTCCACATCGAGTTGACTGCTCGCTTCATCAAAAATAATTACTGGCCTGGGTGACAGAAAACAACGACCGAGTGCCAAGAGTTGCTCTTGCCCACCAGAGAAATTCGTGTCACGGCCAATAACTGCATCAAGCTGCTTGGGAAGTTTGCGTACAAAATTGGCGGCATCAATTTCTTCCAGTATCTTCCAAATTTCTGAATCTGATATTTTTTTGTCAGACCCAAGTACAACGTTTTCTCGAATCGAAAACTCAGGCAAAATAAATGGCTTCTGCTGAAGCAAAGAATACTGTTGCAATAAAAACTCTTGATTGTATTGATACAGATCAACTCCATTCAGTAACACCTCACCTGAATTCGGTTCATACTCGTGCAAAAGAAGCTGCGTAATAGTTGTTTTTCCAGCGCCGTTTCTGCCGAGTAGAGTTGTAATCTCTCCTGTTTGCAAAGAAAGAGAAATATTGTGCAAAACCGGATCATTTTTTCCTTGTTCTTGTAACCCAGCTTTCCACTCCTCGATCTCATGACGATACCAACGAGCGCCGGTTCTTTTGACAATTTGCTCCAGTTGCTGAATTCGGAATTTTCGAAACTCTTGACCGTCTTTCCACAGTTCTGGATAAGTGAACTGGACATTTTTCAGTTCAAGAGTGATTGGATTTTGCAGTGTTTTTCGACCCAACGTTCCAGATTGCAAACGACTTTGTAAAGAAAAGAAAAATTGTACAGCTGTAAAATCTGTATTGAGTTCTAGCCACTGACCAACACTCTGAATCATTCCCAAAAAAAGTGAGTGAAGCTGACGAACATACGACAATGTGAGTGTAAATGTTCCCAGCGTCATACTGCCGGAAAAAACTTGGAGACCAACCCACAATGAAGTCCCAACTGTAAGAATTTGTTCACCTAACCAACTGAGGTTGTCAAAAAATCGACGACGATTTTCTTGCTCCACCCGCACAGAAAAACTTTTATCTTCAAAATACTTGAACTCATCAATCAATTTTTCCAGTGCCGAGTACTGTCGTAAATTTGAAAAATCTTGACGCAGCGCAATGTAGGAGCGGCGCGCCTCGTCGGTCATGTGTAAATTTTCTACGTTGCTTCGCAGCCGCTCCTGACGACTCCACTCTGAAATCACAATCATAACTGCGGAAGCCAGCAGAATTGCCACCAATAATTTCCAACTCACAAACAAAAGCAGCGGAAAAATTGCCAACATGGTTGTAATGGATCGCACTTGATCCAAGAAAAAGAAAAAGTACTCAACCACACCATACGAACTTCTCTGTGCGGCTTCAACAATGGGTTGGTTCTGTGGATTCTTGAAGAATGCTCCATCCAGCAGCTTCATGCGCTCCCAAATAATTTCCTGCAATGACATCCGTAAACTGTGTCGAAATCGCTGTTCAAACCAGTACTGAATCCTGGAAAAAACAAAAATACGCAGCAGTTCCAAAGCTGCTGGAATTACTAATAATAAGAAAAAATACATCGATTGTGGAACATCGGCCAATGGCTCCACAGCTCCACTGAGGTAGTCTATTTGATATTTCAGAAAAAATGGCGTGATAGCGTTCAAAACCGCTATAACAATTGTGAGCAAAATAATCGCGACCATCGCCCCTCGACGCTGGCGAAGCAACTGCCACGCAAAAAGCAAACGCTCCCAAGAACTTGAGCTCAAAGAAAAATTTTGACTTGTTTCAGTTGGGCTCTGTGTCATATGTGGAGTCTTGATCGGTCACTCTCAGCGAATCAGTAATCTCTTGGATATACTGTATCACTTCTGCTCTACTTTCTCGGCTGGTTTCTAGTGTGGCCAGCCAAAAACTCTTATCACTGACGAGTGTGTGAAACAAAATCACAGAAGAACCAGAAAGCTGGCATTCTAAAATGTTTTGCTCAAAAGTTTGTGTGCAAGCAGTTCCCCAATTTGGCTCTTGCTCGGAAATAAGAAACCCGCCTATTCCTGCCTGTGAGGCGGCGAAAAAAGCCAGTGGGTCTGTGTAGAGTTTTTGTTGCGGCGTTTGGAACCGCAAAATTCTCTTATCGTGCAACACAAAACCGACCACCGCTGTGTTTTCTGTTATGAGTGTACCAGGTCGAAGTAGCTGTGATTTCTCAATCTTCGCTTGTTGCTCAACTTCTTCTTCCTTTTTTTGACCACTTTGCCAAAGAAAAGTGACCAAAATCATCGCACTTACAATTACAAAAATGAGTGCTAAAAATCTGAACTTCATACCTCAATTTGTGGTATCTTGAACGCTTTGCTGCACGAGCTTTGTTTGCTCCTGATGAATCATATATTCCAGTACTGTAAGCAAAATAATATCTCGCAGTGTTGCAAAAAGTGCCCATACCGGTTCGGAATAAAAATTAAAAATTTGTAATAAAAATATCGAGATCAACAAGGCATTTCTAAATGCTTGATACGACCGTAGGCGCGACCGCCAAATCATGTATGAACCATACAGCGTCAGACCAGTCTGTGTAAAAAGCGCGACCACATGGATGGTTGATAAAACACCAACTAACTGCAAAAGATTCTCCACTGTCTCACTCAACGGACGAGCAAAAAAATCAAAAATCAGATTACTGCCTGTAAAAATATATCCTGCTGCTCGCAGTAAAAATAAGCCAATAATTATTTGAATAACAAATTTCTTTTGAATGATTTGGCTGTACCACTTACCAAGTCGCTTCCGCCATTTTTGATATGGACTGAGCTTTTTTCTTCTCGCTTCCGTTATTTCTTCAAATGATTTTTTCAGAAAAACAGTCACCGGACTTTTTTGGTCACTCTGCGAAAGAAAATACAGAGCTTTGGAAACCTCATCTTCGTCGAGCTCGTTGGTAATAACCTCTTTCAATTCTTCCACACTATTAAGCAAGTACTCTTGGGAAGAAAACTGTTGATGATCCCAAATACTGCGATATATCAAGTACAGCAAAATAAATAGTATATAAATTAAAGCGAACGTCGGTTGGAAAAAATAATCATTGTCCTTGGTAATAAACTTTCCCAGTTCATCAATGAATGTTCCAAAACCAATCCCACCCAAAATAGCCCAGGTGTTTTTGAGGTCATTATTCAAAAACAACAGGGATCCGAGCAAAGCAATCATCAATGCTAGTCCACCCCAGAGCATGTGAGCAATATGAAAGTTTCCAGCAGCGACTTGCGGATAACCAGTAAGATGTAAATACAGGCGAATCAACACAATCGAGGCCACAGCTGCCACTAAAAAATGTTCGAACAAACGATCGAAACCAAGATACCGTGCTGGAATGTTGAGACGCATACGATCCATGATACAGTGTGATCACTCAGATGTCAGAAGAATCAAAAAGACTTTTACTCGAAAACAACCAAGATGTATTGCTACAAATTTCGCACAAAATTTTGGAGTGGTTTGCTAAACATGGGCAGCATGATTTACCGTGGCGGAAAGAAAACCTCACTCCGTACCACATTTGGGTGAGTGAAGTCATGCTCCAACAAACACAAGTCAATCGCGTTGTTACGTACTACGAACGGTTTATCGAGCGCTATCCGAATGCAGAGTCTCTCGCGGCAACCACCTGGGAAGAGTTTTTGCCATACTACCAAGGACTCGGCTATTATGCGCGAGGACGAAACATGCTGAAAACAGCCAAAATACTGGTTGAGCAATATAACGGGACTTTTCCTGCCACTCGTGCAGAGTTGGAAAAACTCCCTGGGATTGGAGAGTATACCGCTTCGGCGATTCTGAGCTTTGGAATGAATCAACCTTTTTTAGCTTTCGACACCAATCATCAACGAGTCTGGGGTCGAATTTTGTATGGTAATAAAAAGGCCCCCATTGACGCTGCCAGCATAGAGTTTTCTTTACAAGGGAAAGTCAATTTTCGACAGTTGAATGCAGCTATTATGGATTACGCCCGCTTGGTCTGTACAAATCAGAATTCGCGGTGCGCGACTGCGGACTGCCCAGTAGTAGAATTCTGTCAATTTTCCCAAACCCATGGAACTCTGGAGGTTACTCCCCCGCGCGCACCGCGCCAATCCAAACCCATCCCAACAACACTCCTTGTATTACACGAAAACCACAAAAAATACTTTTCCAGCCAACCAATAACCGAAAGATATCAACCATTTATTCTTCCGCATCCGATTGTTTCTCGCGCGCAAATAAAAGAGTATTTTTCCAGAAATTTTGACTTAAATCTGTCTGTTCGTCCTCCTCAATGGACGGGTGAAATTGAGGCCATTGGTCCTGCTCAAATCGTTCATGCCCAAATTCTGAGCGGAGCCTGTGAATTTGCGGAGTACGGTCGAGAGGAGTATCTACATTGGAAAAGGTCAAACCTTTAGGCCGATAAGTTTTTTACCTGGTTTTTCGTCAAGCCAACGAGTATAATCACGCCATTGGAGAGGTGCCGGAGCGGTTAAACGGCCAGGTCTCGAAAACCTTGGGACCTTTACGGGTCACGCGGGTTCGAATCCCGCCTTCTCCGCTCTTTCACAATAAATGCAATTGCATTTATTTTGAAAAGTCGAGGAGGCTGAGAAAGAAATCGCTGGGTTCGTGCTCATCAAGTTTGCGAGCAGTGGAAATGCGAGCAAACCTGAGAAATGCTCTTGGGGGAAATCCCGCCGGCAAGTACGAGCACAGTTGTTCGAGTTCCTGCCTAGTGCACGCGCAGCGGGCCGCCTTCTCCGCTTCATAGCAAAAAAAACTTTATCAAGTCAGAACATAAAAACTGTTTGTGACGGCAAGTGCGAAGTACTTGCCTCATACCTGAGCACAGCGCGAGGAATTTCACCTTATTCATCGAGGACCTTTTTCAGATAGAAAAACTTGAAAGTAGTACAAGGTTCAAACTTATAATTAAGATATACTTAACTAAAGATATGAATGAACCTCAATTGGGACAACTAGATGCAGATGGTAGAAAATATGATGCAATTTGGGTGGAAATAGATGGAAAACCTGTAGCAAAACTCTTTTATGTTGAAATTGATGAAAAAACAATCTTAACCAATAGAGAAACCGATGAAGAGTTTCGACGACAAGGATTACAAAAAACAATTTCAGAAGCATTATTCCGCTTCATGGAAGAACGTAATTATCGATACATTAAGAGTTCTATTTCTATAGATAATCTACCATCAATCGCAAATAGACTGTCACTTAGCGGGCCTAATACAAAACATGTTTTTCAAACGAAAGTATCTGAGAGTGCATTAAATCGTTTGAATGAAATAGCGAATTCGAGTGAAAAGAGATATCCTGAAAGTATAGATTTCATTACTGACATACAAAGCGACGTAACAGATAACCATTCCTTATGGAAAAGTATTCTTGATGCACAAAAGAATCTTTCAGTGAACCGCTATCCCTACGACAACAGAAAATGACATAAACCTACCCCAGATGACTCCAATCCAACCTGTAGGCTGGTGGCACTACTTGCGCTGGCAAGCCACCACCGTCCCAGAAAATCTTCAGCATTTTTCCTACCTTTCTTGGGAGGACGCACTGTGGGATCTCCTTGAGTATTTTTCCTACCCCAAACCAAGCACTATTTTGGTTCCTGAGTTCTTCTGTGCTGATGTGGTAGAAAACATGGAGACTCACGGTCTCCAGCACAAGACCTATCCGCTCGATAAAAATTTACAAGCAGATCCCAAAGTTTTCAAAAAATTACTGCAAGAATATCAGCCACAAGTGGTGGTTATTCTCCACGCGGTAGGAATCACCAATCAGCTGTTCGCACAAAAAGACGTTTGGCTCTCTGCACTTCCCAAGGACACATTACTCATCGAAGATTCTGTGCACCGCGTGGTGAATCCGGCCGAAATTTCTCTCATTTCTCCTCGGCACATTGTGCTCGATAGTCTCCGAAAAGTCGCTCCCATTCCTGGAACTAATCTTTTTGGCGGCGAAGTACTGAAAGAGCTCAAGCCCACCGACAGCTGGAAAACTATTCCGTATCAGTCTGCTGTTCTTGCTTGGTGGATGATTTTTCAGTGTTGTTTGATGCTCGCCCTCCTCCCCAATAATCGCTGGAAGAAAATCTGGAATGCCCTCGCTGAAAAATCTATGCTTCGCGGATACGACTGGATTGGCGATAACTTTTCAGCAGCATCTGGAAACACAGTTTTTCAGTGGCTCAGCCTCCGACTTGACCACGAAAAAATATCGAGGACCAAGAAAACGCAAGTTGAGTTGTACGAAACACTTCTCAATCCACTGTGGAAATCACCTGCACTTTTTAAGCTTACTTTTCCTGAGTCTGATTTCGGAAATCTGCGAGGCTACCCAGTTGGTCTTGAACTTCAGAACGCACAACAGATTCTTACAAAAATGCGCTCCAAAAGTCTGCTTGTTCGCTTTGAACTCAATGATTTTGGCTGGACACAGAAACAAAAGATTGTGTATCTCCCGCTTGGTCCTCATGTGTCGGAGTCACAAATCATTCAAATTTGCGAAATACTAGAAAATTCTCTGTAAACCTCATGTTCTTGCGAGAAGGAGAACAAAGCTGCTAGGATAGTTCGAAATCGTGAAAACGAATTTCGCACTGTACCGAGTATGACTTCTCTCCTCAATTTTTCCCCCAAAAAAACATTCTTCCTTGGTGCAGTTCTCGCGATCGGCGCAGCTTTGCTGCTCTGGCTCCCGGAATTCGGATCGTTGCCACGTGGACTCAATCGAGATGAGGCCGCGCTTGGCTATAACGCCTACAGTATTCTCAAAACCGGAAAAGACGAATGGGGAGTTTCTTTTCCAATCAGTATTACTTCCTTTGGTGATCAAAAACTTCCTGGATATGTGTACACACTCATTCCGTTTATTGCCACTTTCGGTCTGGAGTCTTGGGTGGTTCGACTCCCATCACTCTTGTCTGGAATCGCCATAATTGTTGGAATGGGTTGGGTGGCATACTTACTCGCCCAACGCGTACAGAAAAGTACGGCACGTTCTGTGGCGGTCAGTTGGATTACTTTCTTTTTTATAGCACTCAGTCCGTGGCATCTTCATTTCTCGCGCGTGGCTTACGAAGCGCATCTCGCACTTGCCTTCTTTGTGTTTGGTTTTGGATTGCTTCTTTGGTCTTTAGATCTTCCTCTCAAAAAGCAGCGATTGACACTCATCATCAGTGCGATTCTTTTTTCTTTTACATTTTTGACCTATCACAGCTTTCATATAGTTACGCCGCTCTTCCTCCTCAGTTTTGTTGTGATCTTCCGAAAAGACATCCTGAAACTCGACCGAATTGGGACAGTGATAGGTATCGGCATTGGTATCTCAACCATTTTGCTTCTTTTTGCTGGTGGAGTCATGCAAGCAAACGCTATAAAAAGTCAGGGTATTTCTCCACTCAGCTCAGAAACGCTTTTTCGGCGGGCAACAGTTTTTCGCCAAGCCTCTCCACTTCCTGCTGGGGTCAATAAACTGCTTTTTAACAAATACACAGAAGCCCTGTCGGTGCTTGGCGAAAATTATGTACAGACTGTCTCCGGGAGATTCTTCTTTGTACACGGCAGTAACCACGGCGATCACAACCCAGGAAATGGAAGAAATACACATCTCTTTGTGGCCCCTCTTTTCTTGCTGGGAGTTTTTGCTCTGTGGCAGTATCGTCACAGAAGAGAAGCGCAGCTTGTTGGGGCTTGGCTCGTAATTTCGCTTCTGCCATCAGCAATCACTATTTCGCCTCTCCACGAAATCCGAATGATGGCAGTATGGCCGGTCATAGAACTCATTGCCGCTTTTGGGGCAGTGATGCTTTTCTTTTCTCTGCCACAGTGGTTCCCTCGAAAGGCAACTCTTGCACTCGTGTGCATTCTTATTGGACTTACTTCGTGGCGCCAATTTTTGTTTTACACAAAAATTGCTCCCAACACGACCCCAGATAATTCGCAGTTCCATCTGCTCGCTAAAAAAATTGCCCAGTATAGTGCTGATGAGTCTG
Organism: uncultured Pseudomonadales bacterium; assembly: GCA_964519905.1. GTDB lineage: Bacteria > Patescibacteriota > Microgenomatia > UBA1400 > UBA1396 > CAZFLN01. The sequence continues at coordinate 24,811 of CAZFLN010000004.1, forward strand.
CGCACATTATTACGCAGTCTCCAGCAAGCTCGCCATATATTTGGTACGTATTCGAAAACAAAATTGATCCCAAATCTGCACAAGAACAAATCGAGCATTATCCTGCAACTGATGAAGGTTTTAGACATGTCAAAAGAGTCGGAAATGTGTCTTTCTTGTCGATTGATTGGGACGAAATTCCCAAATTCGCAGCTAAAAAACAACTCATTCTGATCCTGCGCCCAGCAGAGATTTCTGATCACCAACGACTGAGTCCAGAATTCACCTATCTGGAAAACATCGTAAATAAACAGGGTGAGACGCTGTACGAAGTGTGGAGATTTCAATTATAATCTTCCTATGACAAAGACCCAAAGTTCTAGAGGAAAAAGCCTCAATTTTATTTTTCTTGCCCTCCTGAGTGCCATTTCTTTGATACTTTTTTCTGCTTGGTTTGTGTTGCAAGATCGTCGTCTTGTTTTCTTGTATGGTCACCTTCATGCCACTCCATTTGATGCGAGTACCCTCAGTCGGTACTGGATGGCAGGTATGGTTCTGAGTGGTATTCTCTTCATTTCGGGAGTGGCGGCAACCACTTTTCTGTCTAAAAGTGCCCGTCAACAACTCTTGGAATCCACAAGACTTTCACTTCTACAGATGTGTGTTGCGATTGGTGTTCCAATTTTCCTACTCATCAGCACTCGTGGAAAACCACCGTTACCAATCCTTGTGAGTGCTATAGTCGCACTTGTAGCTCTCATTGGAGTCAGTCTCGCCCATGCCGCTTGGCAAGAATGGTTGGAAAATAAATTCCAAGCACTTCTTTTATGGCTTGATGGATTTTCACTCATTCCTTCACTCTTTCTCCTTCCGCTGGTTATTGATTATTATTTTCGAAAAAGCAGCATCTCTCTTTGGGTGGCAGTCATACTCCTCATGAGCCTCTGTGCTGGATTTGTCTGGTTCCTCATAATAAATTTCTTGAGAAAAAAGTGGAGAATTCCTGCACCACTGCCACACAAGCAAATCCTTTCTGCGTATGTCACCGTATACCTCTGTATTCCAGTACTGCACTATCTGACTTCTCGAAAAGAACATCTGTACATCACCGAAAGTGGAAATTTTTTCTCGAGCTCGCTTCTCGCTCAAGCAATCGTTTTTTTATTGTCAGCTGTATTCGCGATTTTTGCTTCCATTTGGCGAAAATCGCTGACTCCAAATGCGGCTATTCAAGCTGGAAAAGTATTCTTTCTCTCAACCATTACAATTACTCTTTGTGGACTCCTTGTGCCATTACTCGAACCCAGAAATGAAATAGATGTCTGGATCTGTCAAGAAAAAACTTGGACCGCCGTCGGACACCCACGATACGAACAGCCCTTTGCAGAAGAATGCGGCTTCATCGATGCAATACTAATGAACTAGCTCTCACCAAATGGAACCAGCTTCTTAATTGAATCCAGTAAGCGCGCTGAACGGCTAATTCTGGATTCTTTGTACAATCTGGTCAAGTAATAGGCAGCAATAAAACTCAAAACGCTGACCATCATAAAGAGAACTTTAAAGCCAAATTGTTCAGCAATCACTGAGCCCAAATACGCGCTACTGGCTGTCGCAACACCGATTACTAAATCTACTAGTGACCAAGAAAATCCAACCTGATTCTTATCAGTAAATCGAGTAAATAAAACACGCCACGCTGGAATAACCAGCGAGTTTGCCACCCCCTTACAAAACTCAATGATAAACACATGTATGACTTGATTGGCCACGATATAAAAAAGTGGCAAGATCGCTAGCGTCGTGGTGCCAATCAACACAGAGTAAAACTCATCCTTCTCCCCTTTGATGGCATCTAAAATCCAGCTAATTGGAACCACACTAAAAATGCGCGCGAGCCAATAAATAGCTACACTGGTTCCAATAGTTTCGAGCGTGGCTCCCGGAATGTTTTGTAAAACATAAATACTAAAAATCGGTGAAATTAAACCGAGGCCAAAATATAAAAACAAGTCTGACAAGACAAGTGTGGAAATTGCGAAGTTAAGTTTTTTGCGAAAGAACATCATACGTCTCTCCATTATTACGGAAATGTTTTTTTCTACAAGATGCCGGTATGATATTGGTATGTACTCACGAGTTCTCACTTGGCTCCTAGCCCGACCATATTCCATTTTGATTCTGCTTTGCAGCATACTCATCAGTATGAGATTTCTCGGATTAGGCAGAGTCAACCCAGGTTTTTTTGTGGATGAATCGTCCATTGCACTGAACGCCCTTTCCATCTTTGGCAGTGGCGTTGATGAGTTTGGAACTCCGTATCCGCTCTACTTTAGAGCGTTTGGCGAGTACAAAAATCCAATTTTTATTTACTCTCTCGTTCCTATTTTCTCTCTTTTCGAACCAAGTATTCAATCCACTCGATTTGCAGCAGCCTTCTGGGGAGTCGCGGCCAGCAGTCTTTTAACCCTGCTCAGTTGGTGGCAGTATCGAAATAAAGCACTCTCTCTCATCATACTGGCCGCTTCTTTACTCTTCCCTTGGTGGTTTCAACTCAGCAGAGTGGCATTTGAAGTCGCGGCCTTTCCAGCAATACTTCTCCTGTCAGTTGTATTGAGTTGTGTGTGGTGGCAAAAAAGGCAATCAACCTCCTGGATCGGAATTTTTTTGGGACTCAGTTTGGCTCTCCTTTTCTACACCTATACAGCTGGACGAATGATCTCGCCTCTCTTATTTTTTGCAGCGCTTTTCCCAACTTGGAAGCACACCAGTTGGAAAGGAATTTTGTTCCTGACAATTGGATATATAGCTGGATTCTTGCCACTTCTGTTTTCTGAAGTATGGGAAAATGGTGCCCTCACCGCGCGATACGAGGTGGTTGGTTTAAGTCACTATACCGAAACTTGGTGGTCATTCGTTCTCACTGCCATGAAACAATACTTGCTCCATTTTTCTCCTGAGTTCCTCTTCCTGGGAGGTGACAAAAACCTCCGACACGTTATTGCTCCATACGGTGTACTTTTTTGGAGCATGCTCCCGATTATTCTGGCAGGAATGTATCGCAGCCTTTGGCAGAATAAAACAGCTTGGAATTTCTGGTGTCTGTTTGGTCTTGCGATCAGCCCTCTCCCTTCAGCCTTTACGGTTGATTCACCGCATGTGTTGAGGAGTGTGGGTCTCTCGGTGTTTTTGATGATCTTCTTTACAATTGGCTGTGCGGTACTCCTGCAAACTAAACGAGCTTGGATGAAAAAAATTGGAGTATTTCTCGCTGTCATTTTTTGTTTGGAATCTATTCGTTTCCTGTTTTTTGCTTTTTATCAGTTTCCAACACAAGCAGCCCCCTGGTTTGATGCTGATACAGTCGAGAACATTCAGGTCGCGGCGACTGTCCGGGGAAAGTATTATCTTGATCCTCAGTTATATCCCGGTACAGAGGCGACTTTAAAATTCTTTGTCCTCACCAAGCAACATTCTCTCCCCGAAATTGTGATGCGAGACCAAGCGAGAGTGTTCGTGCTCAACAAACAAAGATGTCAAAGAATGCCGACTTCTCACTGGGAAAGTATTCACCAGAATGATGGAGGATGTGTCTTGAGACGGATTTCTGAACCCACTGGAGTGAAAACACAGAATTAAGGAGAGGAATGCTCACCATTGTTGGCGGACCAATGTTCGCTGGAAAAACTACCTGGATTGTCGAACACGCAGCGAAACTTTCTTCGACTGAATTTATTGTCTGTAAACCAAGCATGGATACCCGTTATTCCCCTGAAGAATGTGTCACGCATACTGGATCACGCTTACCGGCTTTCAATATCGATATTCAGAATCCACAACTTCCAGATCTCGATGAAAGTATTTCTACAATCATGTTTGACGAGCTGAATTTTTTTGATGCCACGACATTGTGGCCCGTTATCGAAGAACTTTTGCAGCAGGGGAAAAATGTCATTGGAGTTGGTCTCTTGTATGACAGTGAAAAACGACCATTCGGTGCCACACTTCCACTGTCAGAAAAGGCGGATTCATTTATTGCACTCACCGCTATTTGTGACGGATGTGCAAAAGCGGCAGAACATAGCTATCGGAAAGTTTTCGTTGATGGTCAAGTGCTGCTCGGTGCAACTGAAATGTACGGAGCCTGCTGCAGCGACTGCCATGTACTTCTCAATGGACACAGCAGTTTGTCGCAAGCAGCTACGCCCGATAAATCCACAGCTTCGTAAGCGCGTTCACCAGCTTTTTCCAAGTCTGTCTCTGTGCCCATTGTTTCGAGCCGGACTCTCGCGACTCTCGCGTTGAAGTATCAGCGAGTATGTTCAACATTCGCTCAGATAACTCCGTTGGGCTGGAGGCAAGCAAAAGAAAATCCTTCCCAGGATACGTTTCGAGATACCGCTTTTTTAGATCGTGTGAATACAACGCGCCAACAATTTTCCCTTGAACTTGCGCTTGCAACATCGATAAATACGACGATGACCATACAATATCCGCTTGAGAAATGAAATCCTGCGGTCGCGTTTGCCAACCGGTGACAATTCCAAACTCACGGCACTCAGCCGAAAAAGTTCCGTCTCCTATCCAAGTGAATTGCGCCTTTGGCAAACGCGACCGCACAATACGAGCGGACTGCAAATACAATTCGATATCATTTTCTGATTCAAGTCTGCCCAAAAAAACTATGTGTGGCGATTCAGAATCGTTCTCCAATTTCTGACGTACGACGCTTTCTCCATTTCCATCGACAGCTCCATACGATATAAAATTCGGACGCTCCCAGTAAAATTCCTGAGTCCACTCGCCAATGTGCGTAAGACTCCGGGCCATTTTGGCGTACACCCAACGTTGGAGTTTGTTGGTGGCTGGCACCGGATAGATGCCTTCCCAGCCATGATGCGTCAAATGAATATTCTTCCACCACAACAGAGGCCAAAACGGTGCCAGCCACCACATCACATCGTGCACGTGGATCACATCAGAACGCCATAATTCTGGGAGAAATCGAAATATACTCCTCCAAATCAATTGCTTCTCTCCCAGCCCTGAGTCAAACCGTATTCTTTCCACCACAACACCATTGATTTCTTCCTGAACTGGCAAGCCAGCAATGTGTGCCCTGGTTATCACCTGCACTTTGTGCCCGCGCCGAACCAATTCTTCCGCCACTCGCTGAGCATGGATCTCCACTCCACCCAACTTCGGAGCATAAAAAGGAGCTAAAAACGTAATTCTCACACCACAATGATACAATATCTCCGTGGCTGATATTCTCTCTCTCCTGCAATCAGTAAACGCTATTTCCACCAACGACCATTTTGTGTACACATCCGGAAAACATGGCAGTGTATACATCAACAAAGACGCACTGTATCCACACACCCAAGTTACCGCTCAAGTCTGTAAAATCTTGGCTGAAAAATGTGCGCACCTCTCAATAGAAACAGTCGTTGCACCTGCTCTGGGTGGCATCATTTTATCCCAGTGGATTTCTTCCTTTTTGTCCGAAATGCAAGGAAAGGAAGTGTTTGGTGTCTATGCCGAAAAAGATGCGGAAAAGGGCTTCATTTTCTCACGCGGATATGATCGATTCGTAACCGGAAAAAAAGTGTTGGTTGTGGAAGATCTTACCAATACTGGTGGCTCAGTAAAAAAAGTTGTAGATGTGGTGCGAGAATATGGTGGAGATGTGGTCGGTGTCTGTGTGATGGCAAACCGCGATCCAAGCCTAGAAAGTAAAAATTTGTTTGACGCTCCGCTCATTGTCGGCACAGAAATTCCCGCCGAAGCTTGGAATGCAGACAACTGTCATCTCTGTAAAAGTAAGGTCCCAATCAATACCAAGGTTGGTCACGGCAAGAAGTATGTTCAGTCAAGAACTTAACGACGCCATTCTCGAAAAAAATTCACGTCTCTGTGTTGGTCTTGATCCTCGATTAGAAATGCTGCCGGAGAGCATCCTCCAAACCGCCATACAAAATCATGGAAAAACACAAAAAGCGGCAGCTGAAGCGCTAATTTCTTTCCACACTGAGGTACTCAATACGATTGCTCCACACGCTGCATGTGTAAAACTCCAAAGTGCTTTTTTTGAAGTATTCGGAGCTCCAGGAATCGAGGCTTTTTGGACGACAGCAGCGCTGGCAAAAGAGCTTGGTATTCCAGTGATTGCTGATATCAAACGCGGAGACATAGACTCTACGGCCACAGCCTATGCGCAAGCGTACTTAGGTGGCAATAATTTTTGGGGCGAGGACTCAGTTTCAGCGATCGACGCGGTTACGGTCAATCCCTTCTTAGGATTTGATACACTGCGGCCCTGGATCGAATCGGCACAGAAAACAAAAAAGGGACTCTTCGTGCTCATGAAAACTTCCAATCCCGGAAGCGGAGATCTGCAAGACCTGGAAGCAAATGGACAATCCATCTCGCAACATATCGCCGATTTTCTCAGTGGAATTGAAACACCAGCAGATACAAACGGATACGGTCTTATCGGAGCTGTTATTGGAGCGACCTATCCAGAGCATGCGCGCCAATTCCGAACCATGTTGCCACGATCTCTACTCCTGGTACCCGGAATTGGCGCGCAAGGGGGTGATATTTCAGTTCTCAAAAACTTTTTTGATCATCAAGGACTTGGAGCAATTATCAGCTCTTCCCGCGGAATCACGTATCCCTTCCAGCCAGGTGATAAGAACTATCTCACAGCCATAGAAAATGCCGCTCTCGAGACCAAAAAGAGCATCAATCAATCCATTGGCATATGAAGCAGGAACACCCGTGCTTTGACTGTAAACAAGAATCACACGGGAAAATACAACTCTCCCCTTGCTGCCACGACTCAGTCATTCGGGTCGACACAGAAGAATACCGCAGATTATTTTTACAGCCATTTCAAGACAATCAAGTCGAGGTAGAAGAACTCCACACCGATGCTGGGTCCTCATTCCTTGTCACTTTGCTCGGACAGTGCCCGCACTTAACTTCCCGTGGTCTCTGCGGTGTACAGAGACAAAAACCGCGCGGTTGCGCAGCCGCTGAACCAGGAAATTTTCGATTCTGCATTCGATAAATCAAAAAACAGCCAAGATGGTACAATAAAACCTCTGGCGCAGTCACTCTCAAAGAGTATGCGCTTGCGGGAGAGGTCGCATAGTGGCCGAGTGCAGAGGTTTACTAAACCTCCGTGCCGAAAGGTACCGCGGGTTCGAATCCCGCCCTCTCCGCTCTTTCAAAATAAATGCAATTGCATTTATTTTGAAAAAGTCGGGGGGGCTGAGAAAGAAATCGCTGGGTTCGTGCTCATCAAGTTTGCGAGCAATAGGTGCGAGCAAACCTGAGAAATACTCTTGGGGTAAATCCCGCCCTCTCCGCCGCAATTTAAATGTTCTGATACACCTTGCTGATACTCTCAAGATTTTTGAGGTTAGATGCCCTGTAAGTTATTTTATTACGTACTTGTAGAGAGCATTCATCAGTGGTTTATATGTACTCGTAAAAAAACTGTCCCCCAATTTAAACATTGCGATCTTTTGGTCGATAATGATAGCTCTTTGATACGCCTTCCCATCACCAGCATACAATTGTTCTACCCCATACTTGTCAATTTGTTTAAAATCTCTCGATCCAAAAATGTATCTTCTTACTTTAATTCCCTTATTATTTAATTGGCTCAATGCTTCAAAATATTTCGTCGTTGGTTTGACCTTACTCGTATCTTGAGTTGAATGTGTAACAATAACTTCGTGTTGTGCCTGATTTATTATTTTGATAGCAGTGTTTACAACTTCAGTTTTTTTAATTGGTATGCAAAAAAATGTGCCTTTCATTACAATCCTTTTGTAAACATAAATCTAAAAGCACTCAACCTTGGGCCATCAGCTCCTTGAAATACAGCAGTATCTCGTTTAAAGGGAACAGGGGAAAAATACAAACAATCAATTCTCCTTTTGGTTTGTACTGCTTTCTCTAAAGCATTGTAAATTTGAAAAAAACTGTGCAATGAATAACGAAAAACTGGCAAAGGTGTATTTATCCCATCAAATGAAACATAAATAATATCTTCACTGATTTCTGCTAAATCTAAATATTTAAAAATTGCTGAGTGGAGGTTTTCTGCGTTTGAAGAGTTAATGTCTTTTGGCTTAATGAGATCCAAAAATTTTTCTAACTTTTTCCCCGTCAACTCAATTCTTCTCATCGTAGAAGACTTGTCTTCATGAGCTTTCAATAGAGGATCTGGAAAACACACTAAATCTTCACGTACAACCCTCGTCACCAAAGCTTCATATTCTGGAGCATCCGTTGAGACATTTAATAGCAAAATTTGTGTCCCTTTTTTTAAATTACTTGCTCTAGAGAGCGAACTCATTTCAACAGTTTTTCCAATATTTTTCAAGATAAGACACAACGCTTGGATCTCAAGTACTTCCAATGTATCTGATGATTGCGATAGCACTTCATCTCTGGTCATTAAAGTTATATGGTTCTCTGGAAAAGATTCCAACAAGACTTTCTCTATCTCGATGCTCAATCGCTTATTTGTTTGAATCACTTGCTCAAGTGGTCTATTCCCTTTGGCTTCAAATTGTGTCAAGAAAAGACCAACATCTGGCATATTAATTTTTTCTACTTCAATCGAGCCATCATTTGAAACAAAACAATCTGGTTGGAAATAGAGTAATCCAGCACCATGGTAGGCAGTAGGCCCATGATCTTTATATGTCTGTTTTGCTCGTGCAAGAGCCTCTTGGTAAGTATATCCATCCAAAATAAAACGTCGTGAATATTCAGCCAATGACTCTGGTTCAGTAAGTGCTTGCTTCACTCTCTCTTGCACTTTGGGGAGTAAGGTAACAGGAAACTCAGTTTGAGCATTTGTCTCAGTTGGCCTTATAAAAAAGAAGCCAGTTTTACTCCCCACGTTTTCTCCTGTAGGAAAGATCAGACCTGCTTGAGATCCTAAAACTTGAAATTGTGCAACAAGTTCTGCCGTCTTACGGTAGTTATTATGCATAAACTCAGTCTTAATTTGATCTACGAGTGGAATGAGTGCCCCAAATTGCCCAGTAGCAAATTGTTCCTGTATTGGATACTCAACGATGGCAAACCCTTGTTCATTTGTGAGCACATAATCTAGTCTGGAACCGCTTTCTGAAATTTGGAATGAAGTAAAGTTCCCTCCTGGCCCCTGATCCATTCTCAAATGTCTATAGAGACCAGCACCTCGCAATCGATGCTTAATACTTTTAGGATCATCAGGAAAGAACGCCATCAAGAGTGGGAATGATGGGTTCTGACGCAGCTCCTTAAATCTGTCAGCTGCTTCAGTGGCTGCACTCAGTCCTCTTGTTAACATTGGTTCAGCACAATGATAGTAAGTGTCAATTGACCCTCCAGCCATTTTAACCCTACCACCATTTTGTATTGTATATTTTTCTTTTGACATAACCTTCGATTCTATTTTTCCCATTAAAAAATCTGCCAGGAGGCAGATTAGGGGAAAAATATACAACTAACCAGCTCCTGTTTTATTTAGCTGATTTGCCACCAAAAAGAAACGTTATTTGTATTCATCTGATCAAACATTTTTAAATCTTCCTTGTTGTAATTCCTTTGAACCTCTAGTGACAGTTGCTACACCTACTCCCAATTTTTCTGCAATTGTATGCTGCGGTATTCTTTGTTTGAGCATTTTTACTATTTCAAGACGAGCAGATAACTCCGACAATTCCTTAGAAGTTAAAATACCTCTAAGAAAGTCAGTCATCTCTTCTAAGTCTTTATTCGCAAGAAATGCATTCGATAATTGTTTAATTTTTGAGTCCATATACTTGTCTACTAGTTTGATAGTATATAGTAAAAGTCAGAGGTGTCAATAACAAAGGCTATTCAAAGTCATAACACCATTGAAGCTACTCTCTCTCAATATAACCCAGAAGCTGGAAAGCAATTACTGCGTGAAACAAATGAAGGACTACATCCTTTACTCCAAAGAGAGCATCGTTGAGCACTCATCTTTCGATCCAGACAAAATCGAAGTAGAATGCTCGTATGTCACCAACGACTCAATCCGCCCAAGAGGCTGCTATAAGCTTCCTGGAAAACAAAGGGTTCATTCACATTTTTCCCTGGCGCGATGAGCCAAACGCGGTTTACCCAGAACACAGTCATCGAGGAAACGTATCGCTTTGTATTCTTGATGGCTCCGTCACATTCCATGGTGAACTTCAAAAAACACTCACTGCTGGAGACCAATTCGACGTGCCAGGAGCAACCAAGCACTCTGCCGTCGTCGGCCCAGAAGGATGTGAGTATGTGGTTGGTGAAGAAATTGAAGGCGATTCGTAACAACCTTGCAGCAAACCAGCGGTTTTACTGAGTCAAATCTGCGATAGATTCGTTCTTCATAAAAAGTGCAACGGCAGCAGCATGACCTGGGAGCGTGTTTTCCGGAATTGTTTCAACAGAGAACCATTCCCAAGATTCACACTTATCGGGCTCGAGAAGTTTTGGCTCCTGAGCGTCAGAACGTACAAGAAAAATAAAATGAATAAAATCATACTTACCCTGATTTTCCCGCACCACTCCTACATACTCCCTGTCAGTCAACACTAACCCTGTTTCTTCGGCCAATTCTCGCTGCAGAGCGGATTCAAGCTGTTCGTTCACCTCGACAGGTCCACCCGGAAGTCCATACCACCCGGAGCGATAACTGTTTTTTCTCTTTCCCAAAAGAACTTCATTCTCTGAATTGAGAACTACAGCACACACACCAATTGATTGTGATCGATCTTCAGACGAATACGCCATAAAAATTGCCTTCCAATTCCTACTCCTGCGCCGGACCAGAATACACAATTACGACCATTACTCCATCGTCTTCGCCATTCACGGTCACGGCCAAATTCGTCTCAGTGTCACCGGCGATACTGCCATTGATCATCTTGGTGCCCATGTAATCAGACTTCGTGATATTCCCATAGCCTTGCTCCGTAAAGTACGTGACAAAATAATTGTAGGTTTCTTCCACCGAACGCTCAGAAACAACTGAGGCGTACACACTCAATTTTCCGTTTGATTCAGAGGTCATCACTCCGCTACTTTCGCCTCCACCAATCCAAGCTGGCAACGTCACGACCTTGGTGAGACCAGAAATGTCGCGACTGCCAACGTTGAGCGTTCCTTCGTCGGTGGTCAAAGAATACGAATCATCACTTTTATTTATTTGTACTTTGCCACCGGTTGCGGTCTGGACGGCCTTCTCGGCAATACGGTTCGACAAACGATCTGTGATCCCACAACCAGTCAATACAAAACCGGCACCGAAGACCAGAGCTGCGGAAAAAAGTGTATGTGCGTATTTCATGTGTCGACCTCTCTTTTTAAACCCTTTGTAGACTCAAGGTTTTCATCATGATACTGGAACACCGAAACTTTTCCAAGAGAACACGCTCCTACTCAGTGACGCCCGGCCCCCACTGCGGAGTTGGGTCGGTTTGCCCCACGTACGTGCCAATTTCGGAGTAATTTTGCATACTTGGAGTATAGGTGCGGAAGAAAATTCCCTTGGCAATTGGCATGCCTGGGTAGAGACAAATCGGATTCGGGCCAGAATTACTGAGTTCGAGTGTTTCGTGACTGTCTTGCTGGCCTGGCTCGACCAGCATGGAACTCATCACGACTTCGAGGCCAAGTCGCGCTAAATGCGTACGACCGTCGGTAAAAGAAGCCAGGCCAGTCGAGAGCGAGATCCGCTCAGCAATCTGACCGAGAATAAACTCACCTGGTTTGAGGACATACCCAGCATCATCCAAAAAAATTCGTTGGTACTGAACATTGGGACTCAAACGTGTATCGATCACACCACTTGGCAACGGTCGCAAAAGTAAGTCTCCCAAGGAGTATCGATAACTTGCCGGGCGCAAATTTTCCAAAACAAATGGCTCGATGCTCAGTTCACCCGATTCTCGGGCAGCTAAAATATCACGATCGGACAGAATCATAGTACTCATCGTAGCATTCTCCGAGCTCCACTCCTACTGGCTCCTCCACTCCGGGCGATGCTATACTCACCAAAACAGAAAAAACCTCGGGAAATCTCATGCCTCACTCCACTGCCAATCCTGTGCACACACCGTTTGTGATTGGAGTTGCGGGTGGCTCTGGCTCCGGGAAAAGTACCGTGGTACAAAATCTTTTAGCCGTACTGCGTGGCACCAGTACGGTGGTACTTCAGCACGATAACTATTATCGAGATCAATCAGAGCTCCCGATGGAAGATCGAGTGAAAACAAATTATGACCACCCAGCTTCTCTGGAAACTGACTTACTCGTGGAACACATTCGTGCATTGCGGGCGGGCTCGACAATCGAACAGCCACAATACGATTTTGTGAATCACACCCGAAGTGCTGATGTCAGCGCAGTCGAGCCCGCCCGCGTCATCATCGTCGAGGGAATTCTTATTTTTGAGCATGAGGCACTGCGAAATGAATGCGCACTCAAAGTTTTTGTCGATACTGACGACGATATTCGTTTCATCCGTCGGCTGGAGAGAGATATCGAAGAACGTGGTCGTACCGCTGATTCAGTGATTGCGCAGTACCTCGCAACGGTTCGTCCAATGTACCAACAATTCGTGTGGCCAAGTAAACGTTTTGCCGATGTCATTATTCCTGAGGGTGGATTCAATCAAGTGGCGCTGGATCTTTTGCTCGCCCGCGTTCGAGAAATTCTGAGATAGCCAAAAACTACAAATAATTTGTCCGCGTCAACTCATACTCTGGCAAGTGGTAGAGGAAAATAGCGGGAACGTCTTCCACTAAGTATCGCTGAAACTCCAGGTACATTACCTTGCGACGCTGTTGATCAATTTCTTTTCGAGCATCTTCCAAAAGTTTATCCACACGTGGATTTTGGTAACGACTAATATTCCCAGCTTGGTCTGAGTGCCACCATGAGTATTGATCCGGATCAGCCGGAGCCTCACGCGCTAATAAGACCGCTTGAAAATCACTCAAATCTCGCGCCACGCGCACCGAAACATCAAGCGCGAAGCGATCACAGTTTTCTCGATCATCAGCAATTTCTCCGTTGCGACAAGCAGCTACAGCTCGTTCCCCAAACGCATTCCAATGAGCGGCTGTCTCTTGCGCCTCACTCAAAAGAGAGACACTCGTGTCCAGCGTAAATGCCATTGGGACTTGAGGATTTACCCGCTCCCACAACTCCAGCGCGCGCGCAGGATTGTACAAAAAGTCGTTTACTTCGGTTGTGGCATTGTAGGCCCAAGAAGTCGGAGGAATCGGGCTCAGCGCGCGCAGGAGTTCATCCTCTGCACCTGGTTTTGGCAAAGCATAATTCAGCGCTTGGCGAACCTCACGAGAAAAATCTGGATGCGAGGTATTGAAAAACACCCCGACGAATTGTTGTGGATTTATACTTTCATCAAGCTTCGAAAGCCAAGTTCGTCGCACCTCTTCTTCTGGACGAAGCGTCAACTGCTCAATTCTATCTACCCTCCCCAAGTTATACGCCGTGAGTGCTTCTGGTTCAGAGTTAAAAAATCGGTACACTAACCGCTCTCGATCATTCTCGATGGTAAGTTGACGCACAAACGGTCCGTTATAACTCACCTCCACCACTCGATACTCACCCAGACCCACCAAACGCGTTGCTTTTACAAATCCCCATCGTCGTTCTTGTACCTGTCGATACAGTGGCTGCGACACCACGACGGGAAACGGCGCGTACGCATCTTCCAAGCGAAAGACGACTTCGTTTTCGGTCCAGACAGTTTGAACATCCGAGAACGTGTACTTCACGTCTTCGGGCGTAAATTGCTTTCCATCTTGCCACCGCAAGTTTTCTTTGAGGAGAAAACGAAATACTCGTCCTTCTTCTTCTACGTTCCAACGTTCGGCCAAAACCGGCATCGGTTCGCCCAGTTGATTCACGGCGGTGAGTCCAGAACTCATTTTTTGCTGAATATCCATTGGGAGATCAGCCCAACTAAATAAGCCAACTCGCCCAACATACTGCGTCCGCTTTGGCTGGGGGAGCAAAACCATCAACCGAGGGAAAACAATCATGAGAGAAATCCCCAACACCACACCAATAAAAATACTTCGTCGGTACTTTGACCAAAACGACTGGAGATACCACAGTGATGTACGCCAGGTGATCATACGTTTATCGTATCATCTTTCTGATTTCTGAATCATTTCGAAAAACTGTTTTATGAACGAAGCAGCAAAATATTAAGAAAAATAAAAACCGCTAACAAAACAAAAGTTGCATGGAACAAAATCTTTTCTACTCCACGGCGCGTGTGGAAAAATTCTCCACCAGACATAATCCCAGCGCCAGAGAACATCCCACTTTCACCAGCTTGGAGGAGAATCGCCATTACCAATAAAAAAGTAATAATAGTGTGGACTAACAACAGGATATCCATGCCTGGATTGTAGCATATTTTTCAAGGACCGGAAAAAACTAGAGCAGTGTCTGGAAAAACGAGCCAATCATGGACAAGAACACTGCGACCAAAACCACGCTCCAGAATTCATTAAATTGAATTCCCAGAAGTAAAATTGGCTCGATCGAAAAACCAGGAACCAGCCACATAGCCAGATAAATCATCAATATATTGATGAGCCATCCAAACAAACCCAGGGTCAAAACGTTAATTGGCAGCAAAAGTACTTTCAGTAATGGCCGAACAAAGGTGTTCAACACCGCCAAAACAATACCCGCCAAAACCAGAGTAACGGTGTTTGTCACCGACACGGCCGGTAACAACCAACTCAAAATTAAGATGGATAAAATCGTGGTAATAATTGCGCGGACAAGAGATTTCATACTCTCATCGTATCATTTTTCTCTCTTTTTTACACTTTCCCGACCAACGCATTCCCACTCCGTCTGTGCACCTGCTTCTTTGCAAAGCGATGAGCCTCATCTCTCAGGCTTTGAAGAATTTTGTGTGCATGCCCAAAATCTGTCACGGGAATCGTTTCTGGAGCAGAATCATCTACTACAAAAACCAGTCTATCTGGATCTTTAGCGAGACCGATCACCGGCACCGGCCAACTCCACACTTTCTGTACCGATCGTACTTGCCCTACTCCACCGTCTATCACGACTAAATCCGGAATCCCCCACTCAGCGTGTTTCTGACGACGACTTAATGCTTCGGCCAACATCGCGTAGTCATCTGGAGTATTTTTTGAACGAATGTTAAACAAACGGTACTGGTTCGGATCCGGAACGCCCAAAGAACTCACTACCATGGAAACACTGGCGTACTTCCCTTGGAAATTTGAGACATCGTATCCTTCAATTCTTCGAATGACCCAATCATCTGGAAGTGAAACTCCATACCGCTGGAAAATCTGTT
Source organism: uncultured Pseudomonadales bacterium (assembly GCA_964519905.1). Classification (GTDB taxonomy): domain Bacteria; phylum Patescibacteriota; class Microgenomatia; order UBA1400; family UBA1396; genus CAZFLN01. The sequence goes on from CAZFLN010000004.1 coordinate 40,193, forward strand.
TGAGTTCTCGGGCCAAGCGTCGCAATGCTGGTTCCCAGTCCTTCTGCGCCGCGCTAATGAGTGCCAAATCCGGTCCTAAATGGAAGGTTGGTTGCAGTAATTTGTTGATGGCCTCGAGTTCTTCTTTGCGGCGCTGCGCTTCTTCAAAACGTTGCTCTCGGGCTAAATCGAGGATCTCTTTCCGGAGTGATTTTTGGACCTGCTCCGATCGACCACGCAGAAATTGCTTCAATCGCTGAATATTCTTTTTGTACTCACTCTGCGAAATTTCTCCCACGCAAGCACCAGAACATTGCCCCAAATGAAAATAGAAACACGGGCGACCCACCACTCTTCCAGTACGTCCCGCCTGATTACACCAGCGAAAAGCTGGTCGAATAGCCCGCAGCACCTGTTTTGCCATGTACGCAGATTGATACGGACCGAAAATCTCTCCCTGGATCAGTCCTTTTACAATCTGCTGCCGTCGAACAGTCAGTACGCGAGGGAACTCTTCGTTCGTCACCACAATATACAAGGGAGATTTATCGTCCTTGAGTAACACGTTGTAACGAGGTTGATACAAACGAATCAGCTCGGCTTCCTGCAACAAGGCTTCCAGTTCTGAACCAGTAACTTGATGCTGCACCGTCACGGCTTCCTGCACCATGAGCCGCTTCTGCGAAGTAAGCTGCTTTAATTGACGATAATTGGCAATTCGATTTTTAAGACTTTTTGCTTTTCCGACGTACAAAACCGAGCCGTCGAGCCCCAAGAACTGATACACCCCCGGCGCAGAGGGAAACGAACGCGACAACTCCACCCAAGGCAACGGTACGGATGACTGGGTGGGCGATACTTTTTCTGGCGCTGGTGTGTTGTTCGACAGTGGTTCCTCCTCCCGAAACTTTCAGCTGAACATCACTGGCAAACATCCAGTCATCTCCACTGAGTTCGAGGTACCGAGTTTTTTTCTGGAAGGGAAGCAAACTGGGAATACTCCACTCTGTTTCTCCCACGACCTCGGCACCATGCACTTCGGTCGTTACCACCGTATTATAGCTTGATAATCCGGAAAGATTCTCGACTGTAATTTCAACTTTCTTGGCTTGTCCAAACCAACTCACCCCACGAAGCGGACGAACCGTCAACGACACCTCCGCTGAGTCCGGAACAAAAGTCTGCAGAGCAATGCTCACTTGAACATCTGGCTCCTGTTCCCCTCCCAACTTGTACTCACCAACGGCCAACGGGAGCGAATCACTTAAGCCTTGTTTGGCAAAAGCAATATGGCGCAAATCAAAATGATGGAAGTAATCCACCCCACCGGTCGTATCTCCCCAGGTTGGATCCACTGGAATCCAAAGACCTCGTTGTACGTCGTAATACTCTGGCCAAGCATGGAGTTCATCTCGAACAAGAGAAAGCGGTCGCAAAGAGGACGATTGACTCACAGCATATCCTGTGACGCGGCGGGCTGGAATGCCCGCCGCACGAGCCAAAGCAATAAACACGTCCGTGTATTCTTGGCACAACGCGTTGGATGGGTCTTGAAGTGCCCCAAGAGCTCCCAGTCGCTGAATATTTCCTGGCTGTTGACCACGCGCTGAGTTATATCGCAAGGTCTCAACAACAAACGTATAAATAGACTGTGCTGAAGTATTTTTCTTCCCAGCTTGTTGAATCAAATCATGATGCACCGGCCAGTTTCCTTGAGAAGCAAGCCACCCTGACCCGTCCGATCGCTGCCACCAAGCAGCAGTTTGCTCTCGTAGAGGAGAAACTTGAGGGACTTCCAGTTGCGGCTGGGCAAACAAAACCGCTTGCGCCGTAGCCGTTATATCTTGGGTGGCTTGCCCAGCCAAACGAAACTGCGCGATCCAATTCCCATCTGCGTCAGTCCGAATAGATTCTGGTCGAGGAGAAATATCTTGGTACCACACGCGTTGCCACGAAGTATCTGGCGGCAGCGCCACTTCCACAATTCCCGTATTCTGTGCCGGATTCGTGACGTGATATCGCAGCGACAAATCATACGTCTGCGACTGACCAAATAAAATGCTCACACCGTCTTTCGCCGCATCAGTAAACCGCACAACTTGTGCTCCATTTATGGTGTCTACTGTGTACTGTTCTGGACGAACCCAAGATGGCGATCCAAAATTCTGAGGCACAACAATCATGACGCTGTACTGCTCATAAAAATCAGGGTCCGCCAAACGTGGGACCGTCACCTCAAGCACCTCTCCATACTTTGAGGCGGTGTCTTGACTCACATACTCCAACGTAAATAATCGTTCGCGATCTCGACCAACCAGCGGATCAGTGTCTGGGAATAAAACAGTCAGATTGGTGTGGGCTGGCGAGCGACCGATATCGATCGCCAGATTTTTTCCTTGGGCATCGGTCGCTCGCGCCTGCGAAACATCGGGAGAGTTTACCTGCAATGCATACTGCTTGGCATACTGCACAGACGTGGTGTTCCGGAGTCGAATCTCGAGTTTAACGTGCGTGGAGGAATCGTTTCTGACCGTATATGTTGCCGAAACCCGAGCCAAAAATGGCAGATTTTTGGCATTTTCTTCCTGGGCAAAAGCAGTCGACACAGGAAAAAGACTCACTCCAAAAAAGAGCAAAAAAAACAGAATCTGAATATTTCGCAGCATCCTCATTACCTGCACAGCATACCTGGTCAGGCAGCTCACGACCAGAACCGCAAAAAACGCGTTCTTTCCGGTACAATAGAGGCATGATCTTTTCACGCCTACGATCAGCTGTTGCTTTCCTCTTGTTCCTCACTGCGGGCGGTGCCCTGTTGAGTGGCTGCACGCTGCCTTGGCAGCAGGAGATGGCGGGTTTGTCAGTTTTAGCGGAAGATCAACAAAATTTTCAGGTATATCTCGACGACCTGCACCTCGGACAAACACCCATTCAGAAAACTGACCTTGCTCCAGGAACCTACAAGATTAAACTAGATCCCGGAAACGGAACCGCATTGTATGAAGGATCTATCCGGCTCTTCAATGGTACGGTTACCGCAGTGAACTGGAGTTTCTCCAGTTCTCAAACCACTGGCACCGGTGAAATAATGGAGCTCGAGCCGCTTGGAAGCAAATCTCGCGCTGAGGTGAGTGTTATTACCATTCCAGAAGGGGCGACCGTTCAGCTCAACAACACAACATACGGCCTCTCCCCAGTCATTCTGGACGAAGCTGAACCAGGACAATACACACTCAGCATGACCGCTGTGGGACATGTCAAAAAAACACTGACAGTCCAGGTAGAAAATGGCTACAAACTCCATGTATTTTCCCGCTTAAGCAAAACAACAACAGAGTTAGCCCCAGCTCCTACGCCAACTGAGACCAGTACAGAAAGCTCCACTCTTGCAAACGATCCATCCACACTGCCAGAATCGCCTAGCAGCACTGGGTCTGCGCAAACTCCACCGGGAATGAATGCCCTTACCCCACCGTATCTGACGATAAAAGACACCGGCACTGGCTGGCTCCGCGTGCGTGCCACGGCGAGCAGCGTCGGGACAGAAGTCACTCGAGTTGACGTTGGTGAAAAATTCTCAGTCAAAAATGTACAAGCTGGCTGGTACGAAATCGAGTACGAACCAGGGAAGACCGGTTGGGTCAGTGGACAATTTGTTGAGTACGTTGCTCAGTAAAAACTGTTTTCAAATTTGAAAAAACGAAAAGCAATGTATGGTGCGCCCGGCAGGAGTCGAACCTGCGACCTTCAGTTCCGCAAACTGACGCTCTATCCAACTGAGCTACGAGCGCGCGATCGGAATATTATATCACTATCCAGGCAAATGCCTACTGCTGTTGTGGAAAAACTTGGTCAGCGTTTGCAACTGGCTGAGAAGTCTGAGCCAAATCTGGCACACCTTGAACTGCCGGCTCCTGCTCAGATTGCGCAGGAACTACTGGCATAACAGGAGATGCAGATGGCACAACTGGCGGCAAACTCTCGCTTTCCAAAGGGAATTTTTCCTCTAACCACTGGACCCAGTTATCGAAACGGTTTGGAATCGGCTCTTCGTATGGAATCACTCTTCCAAGGATATCGATCACCTGTTCTACCGTCACCACTACCGGGCTGGCAGCACTGCTTGGCAAAAGAATAAGTTGTTTGAACATTTTTTCAGGCACTTCAACATGTATCTGGAAAAATCCACCGATCTCTTTTACCCAAAATCGAGAAATTTCTTCCCAAAATATAAGTTGATCCTGATAACGAATACCATACGTGGTGAGTTGAATTTGAACCGTTTCTGGCTTCACTCGAGCGAGCACAATCGTAATAAAGAAAAACGCCCACACAAGGAAAATCAAAACGCCTTGATTCGCTAAAAAGAGAAAAACAGAAAACAACACCGCCAGCACGAGAATAGAAGAATAATACTGAGAAGTTCTTGGTCGCACATAGCGAGAATCTGCTAACCACTCCAGAACCAAATACTCTGGTTCTGGACCTGGCAAGAGAGAATCAAGATTTTGATTCGCCTCTTCCATTTGTGGAGCACCTGGGCTGACCTGATTTTCTGGCATGCCTTTATAGTATCACCGATCAATACACAGCCGCTAGCGGTGTTCCAACCAGCGCTCAATATCCAGAGCAGCCAGGGTTCCAAAAGCGGCGGCCGTCACGGCTTGTCGGTATCGGAAATCAACACAGTCTCCAGCAGCAAAGATCCCTGGCTTTGATGTCGCTGTAAGATACGGAACAAAGGCATTCCCTTGCGCAGACTCCGTGGCCAACCCAACACTCTCAGCATCCAAGCCTAAGTGAGTCACTATGTAGCCATCTTTGGTGAGTGGCACCATACCTTGTAAAAACTCGGTACTTGGAACGTGCCCAATGGCGTAAAAAACGCCATCAAAAACTTGATGCTCTTCTGCACCGGTTTCTGTATTCTGAAACGTCACGCTCTGGAGACGACCATTCTCACTGGCATGTAAGGCACTGAGAGTTGTGTTCCACTGAACCGTAATACTCGGATGATTCAGCACACGCTCCTGCATAATTTGAGAAGCTCGAAACTGCCCACGACGATGAATCAAGGTAACTTTGTCAGTAAACTTCGCCAGCGCCAGCGCATCTTCCATTGCGGAATCTCCGCCACCGACTACTAAAACATTCTTCTCTCGGAAAAAAGCCGCGTCGCACACAGCACAGGTGCTTAACCCCTTGCCAAGTAACTCTGGTTCTTGAGGCAATCCCAGCATACGAGATCGTGCCCCAGTTGCCACCAGCACGGCCGCCACATCTTGGAATTGATCTGCACCATACCAAACACGGAACCCTTCTTCGAGTTGCTCTACTTTGGTGACGAGGTCGTCAATAATGCGAGTTCCAAATTTCTCCGCCTGCTGACGCATGCCAAACATGAGCGTTGGACCTTCCACTCCGTCCGGGAATCCTGGAAAGTTCTCCACTTCGGTGGTGTACATCAATTGTCCACCGATCTCTCGACCAGAAAAAAGTATCGGTTGCAAGCGCGCTCGAGACAAATAAATGGCAGCGGTATATCCAGTGGGACCAGAACCAATAATTGCAATAGAGTGGGACGAATGTGTCATATGCTCAGTCAATCGTACAAACGATGTTATTTTTCTGTGGAGGCTTGCATCGCTTTTTCGAGCATTGATCGGTACCCAGCCTCACCAATAAAACCAGTTGTCTGATCAACAATCTTTCCACCGACAAACGTAATCACGGTTGGAATACTCATCACTCCGTATTGTTGAGCAATTTCGCGATTGCCCTCAGCATCAACGTCGAGTTTCACGACCACCGCTTTTTCTGCATACTCAGCACCGAGTTTTTCCATAATTGGAGCTGCCAGCTTGCATGGTCCACACCAATCGGCATAAAAATCTACCATCACTGGCAAATGAGCCTGCAAGACCTGTGAATCAAACTCTGATTGTCCTACTGGATGAAGTGTTGCTGCGGTTGTACCTGACATACTGCCCCTTTTCTTTCTCTGTATTTCTGAGTCTTGAACCTCCTACAAACTGTAGGAGACATGTATCTTTGTACTGTAACATGTTGCGCACAAATCGTCATTGGGACAATCGTTCCCAAGAAGTTCCCACCTTCCAATCGTTCTGAGCGGCTGTTCCAGCTGGAACCTCGAGGACAGCGGTCACTGGAGCTGGCGGACGTACAACGACTGGGACTCCGTCAGTCTGGCTTGGAGGCAAAACATCGGCGGCGATACCAATGATCTCACTTTCGTTCAGCCAAATAATGTCAAGTGCAAACTGCATGCGAAGCATCCAGAACGGGTTCGTACTTGCTTGCGGGAAAAGAAACAGCATTCCATCAGATCCAATCGCTGCGCGATCGCTGAGGCCTTGGGTAATTTGTTCTGGTGTTGTTGCCGTCTCCACTCGTAAACGCTCTTCTCCAACCTGAATCTGCTCGAATGACCGCCCACTCGAATCACCAGCGAGATCTTGCAAACTTCGCAGGCCGTACAATCCAAACACTCGCCCTAATAACAAAATGAGAAGCAGCGCTGAGCCAAGCACTATCACTCGTTGCCCAGAAAAAAACCACTGGAACCAATTCCAAACTGGTATCAAGATACTTCGCATTTCTGTGTTCATGACTCTTTCTCCTGCCAAGCTTGCCAACGACCGGACAAACCACTCTGTACATCTCGAATCATCATGGAAATAACGATCGCTAACCAGAGAAAAGATTCAAGAATCGGGATACTATACGCAACCCAACCAGCTACTAACAGCATCAGTGCCAGCCAAATTCTCGGCCACCAGCGGAACGTCCAGCGCCAATGCGAATCACTTACCCGAACTTCTCGACCAGCCCACATCCATAACTTTTGTTGATGAGAAAGAATCGTTTCAGCCCCAGCAGACTGTAGGCCTGAAAAATTCAAGGCTTGGTGCTGAATCGGCACAAATCCAGACGCTACTCTCTCCACACTTGGTACGGGAAGCCACTGCCAGGAAGGATGCTGCACACTCACTACAACCTGCTGTGGTAAATGCTGCGGTAATTTCCAAGCACCTGACGGAGAACTCCAAACCCGAACTCGTTTGAGTTTCTGCCCTGCTTCCAGCCACTCAAAATGTATGGGAGTCCACGGTATTTCTAGACCACTTGGAGTGGTGAGCCGAGACTCTCCTTCCGGCAGTAACAG
>CAZFLN010000004.1:47367-72545 GCA_964519905.1 uncultured Pseudomonadales bacterium
CGGAGGATCTGCATCAGCCAAGCTGGATACTGATACCACCTATTTCCTGTCCACAGAAATACCCAAACGGTGTACCCAAATAACAAGAAGAGGAGCACCCAACGCCATCCGCCAATGGGTTGAATTGGCTCCTGGAAAGTTGGTGTTTCTGGACGCTGCGTTCCATCTGGATCAACCGGTGCAATTGGTTGAAGAGAAGGTGTAGGTGTTGGCGATGGAATTAATGGCGGAGGTGTCGGCTCGGTGATTCCAGGAATAATTGGGATCGGGATGATGACTTCTGGCTGATCTGGAATAACTTCTGGCAAAGGGACAACCACTCGTCGTGGCACATACTGAATCCTCAATCCATGCAAAACACGACTATTTCCAGATTGATCAATCGCCGTAATAGTCAAATTGACAATTTCATGAGCGGACAAAACTGGCAGGTAGAATAAAAAACCTCCGTCGGTTGTGGCGGTCATTTTATAATGGGTTTCGCTGCCATCAGCTCGACGGACAACGAGCTGAACTTCCGCCCCACCCTCCGTTCGACCAAAAATAAATGGCTGATTGGATGGCACTTGAACTGGTTCTGCAGGAACAGTGGAAGGATCTGTGGCAGAAATGCTCGTTTCTTGTCCATAAATGTTCGTGACCACAATCGGCGGAGGGGAAGAATCAACCGTAAACTGCCAAGTCGCTGAGTCCGTGCCATTATCACTGACATCAACCACCCGAACTTTCCAGGTGTAATTTCCGTCTGCCAAACGGGCCGGAGACTTGAGCTGCAAACGATACTCGCCGTCTTCCAAACGAAGCGTATATTGATCGTTTTCTGAGTTTGTCAGCGGAAGTGTGAAGATTCTTTGACCGTTTACAGAGATTTCGTAACGATCAATCGCCGTAGGATGTCCCGTCACGGCTCGCCAGCGAAACTCAACCAAACCACTTGATAAACGAGCTGAATTCTCTGGCCGAATTAAAATTGGCGCCGGCGGAGGAGACTGAGAGCGAACCGTGGCGCTCACCGTAACTTGCCGGTTTACAGGGTCGTGCAGTGCAGCAGAAACGGCTGTAGGACTCATCACTCTCAAAAAAATTCCCAGAACTCCAAAGAAAACGAAGAACAAACTCAAGCGAAAAAAGTCATGTAAGGAGGGAAAAACCTTCATGGTGGTGTCCACCATTACAGTTTATCAGAGTGCTGAGACTCGAGGTTGCGAATCTTCTCTTCCAAAAGTCGAATGTGCTTCTGACTAAGATCTCCTCGATGTGAAAGATGCCGTCGAACTGCCAACACCATGGCAAGCAGCGACAGAATCAACAAGAAGATAACCAAAATAATCTTGTATGGAATCATCCAGAAAGAAGCAGAAGCCAACGCAACTTTTCCGGTCTCGCCGTATCCCGCTTCGATGTCAAATGTGTAGCGACCAAAGCCCCACACTTGACCCCACTCAGCTGGAAAAGGTCGCTGAGACAATGGGAAAATATTATTGGTCTCGATAGAAAATGAATCAATTTCGGAGCCAAACCAGTTTCGAACAGTTACCTTTGGTGTGGGACGAATATGGATGTCAGACAAATTCTCAATCTCAAAAGAAAACTGAACTGGTCCAAACTCAGTCAAGAAAGGAACTTGGAGATTTCGGATATTAGCATCCTCTACAATCGGGCCATCAATGCGCAAGTACACTAAAGTTCCAACGCGCTGATTGATAGCGGTTTGTCCACCAGTGTTCACCACAGCGAGATCGGCGGTTGCACCCTCAACTTGATGCATAATCATCGCGTAACGTCCACCAGGAAGAGCGTCTGTTGGAACTTGAACCACAAATGGAACATTCACTGATCCACCTGGTTGAATTTCACTCAAACTCTGTGGAATTTGAATCCACTGCGCCAAACTCCAACGGGAATGCGTCATCTCCTCGACTGGGACAGGAGTTACCCCATCTTCACCAATAATAAAGTCCTCGGCAATGGTTCGAACATTCAGTGGTCGAGCCGAAGTATTTCGTACCCGAACTTCAAGTTGAATTGTGCTCCCAGGCTGAACCACAACTTCTCCACCATCTCCAAGCCGAGCTGGAATAGCCATCAAACCAACGGCATCTCCACTGGAACTCTGTGCTCCAACTGGAACCACACTCAAGAAAAGTGCAGCCGCAAATAAAGCGGTAAATGTGAGAATTCGGGGCAGGTGGCGAATCATATGTCTCCGTTTAGAATGTGGCGGTGGCTCGGTAGGTTACGTAGGTTGAGTAGTCAGTACCTGATACTTGGCTCGCAGAAACAATCGCTCGATAACAGACACTGGCTGTATCGTTGTCTGCCACACCCGTGCTTGAAAGAATACTTACCGGGGCTTGAGCGTCTTCAGCATCAGCAAACTGGCGCCAACATCCACCACTTGTGGCGTTACAGTCACCGACGCCAGTAGAGTTATGCGCAAACGCGACCGAGGCTTGAGGAGAAAGACTCATTGCTTGCAAAGAATATCCAAACCCTTTTGAATCCTCATCTGTCCAAAGACCAGGAGTGGTATGAGTTATACCTCCGGCATCCCCAAGTGTGTCCTGAATACAACCCCCATCACTCTCATCGGCATCTCCAGTACAGGTCTCACCAACACGGTGAAGCTGATTCTGCTCCACAGCGGTGACCACATATCCATTACGAGCATTTGTAGAGACAACTAATTCTTGGGCCATGTTCTTGAAACTTTCAATAAACAATTCGCCGAATGGAGCGAGTGTCGAGGTTGTGGCTGTATCCGTCGTAATTCCGCAGCGACTGGCACCAGAGGCCACACCCAAAATACGGAAACTAATTTGCGGCGGAACCGAAGCAGTAACACGAACCGCATCTACGACAGCCACAGCGGCGACAGTTTGGTCAATTATTGCATCCGAATCATCGAGTTGCTGCACCACAATTGGATAGGAATCAGCATAGCCACTAATATGTGTGGAGTTTGGAGCCGGATTGATAAGATTTTCTGCTGGTGTGGCACTCCCGATAATAATCGGGTTGGCAGTGAAGTTAGTGCCTGGAGCTAAGACTGTTGCATCAGTGAGGGTACAAGTAAATGAGTGATACGTTTGTGAGCCAATAGTCACATCCGCAATCCCACGGGTCATTGTATAGGTATTGCCAGTCGGACAGCCAAGGGCAATGTTCGCAGCCGTGGCAGAGCCATAGTCCCAACCATCATCGTCCGGAATTCCGTCATCAGGATCTGTAGAACCAGCCGGAACAAGTACTCGGAATGACCAGTTCTGCTGCATACTGGTTACAGTTTGAAAACCAACTCTCATTTCTGGGCGGCGGAGGGCTATAACAGCGTCTCCGGTATCGGCATCGCCGCTGTTCAGACCAGCGGTAATCGTGAAGTTTGTGTCAGCACTGACACTGGCAACGGTGTAATTCCCTGCGCCAATTTGTACTGCTTCTCCTTCGAACAAGTTCGTGGTTGAAACTGATGGTGCAGCTCCCGGAGTAGTATTAATCGTTACAAGGTTCGTTGCCGCAGTGTTGTTTGCATCGAGAATAGCCGAGTATGACAAGCGAGGGTTGCTGAGTGTAACGCTCACTTGAACGAGGTTGGCTGATTGAATTCCCTGAGACCATTGTAGCGGGAACAAAAATACTCCAGCCAAGGCGAGGAAAACAGAAAATCTGAAAGAACGAAAACGAAACATAGATGTACTCATCCTAGGAAAGATTCTCTCTCATTGCAAGTGGGAGAATCCTCGAGAAATTGGTATACTTATACTCTTAAACGAACCTGGAATTGTATGTCTTACGAACTCCTCCTTGCCTCACAATCCCCTCGCCGAAAACAGTTGCTGTCTGAACTTGGTGTTCCCTTTTCTTTGACTTCATCAACTTTCGATGAGCGAAGCGTATCTGAAGATATGCCATCACATGAATATGTTACGACTGTTGCTCGAGGGAAAGCAGAGAATGCCCAGTTTTCTGTAGGGCAAATAATTCTGGCTTCTGATTTAACGGTCTGGAAAGACAAAAAATTGTTTCACAAACCAAAAAATCGTGAAGAAGCGAAAAGAACGCTCACCGAACTCTGGAATGGTTGGCATGATGAAGTTGGTGCCTGTGTGGTTGGAAACTCTGAAATTGGATGGAAATCAGAGGTATCGATCAGTCGCGTCTGGCTTCCGGAATTAGATCCCGCTGCCTTTGAGGTCTATCTCGATTCAGCCGACCCAACCGATAAAGCCGGGGGAATTGATATTCGCTGGTTTGCCACCTTGGCGGGAACTGAGAAAATTTCCATCGAAGGCCACTACTCAACTATTATTGGGCTGAATGTTTTCGCAACCACTCGGCTCTTACAAGAATTTGGAGTCTCCGTACGCACTTCACCAGAAACTGTGGAAGCAGAGATCCAACAAAGTATTTTGAGCGCACAATCAGAATGAAACCTGCACTCCAAAAAATACCCCCTGGCCTCGTCTACGTTTTCACTGGAAATGGAAAAGGCAAAACCTCGGCTGCTCTCGGTACAGCGCTGCGCGGGGTGGCACTGGGATGGAAAGTCGATTGGGTTGCCTGGTACAAAAATGCTCAGTGGGATATGAGCGAGTACAAACTTCCAGATTTGCTCGATACAAAATCCTTCTCCATGTTTGCACTTGGGAAAGGCTTTTATATTCAGAAACCAGAAAAAATACTGCGAGGAACCGTAAAAATTGCGTCTGTGCAATCAGCCAAGGTAATCGACACCGAGACTCCAGATGATCACATGCTGGCTGCCCAAGCAGCACTCCTCTTTGCAAAAAAAAGACTCGCACTCCAACCAGAAATCTTGGTTCTTGATGAAATTTGCAACGCTGTGAACGACCAACTCCTTCCCGAATCTGCAGTTCTTGAGTTGATTCAGCAGCGCGGAAAAACACATCTTATTTTGACCGGGCGACAAGCTTCACCAGCCATTCAAGATGCTGCTGATCTGGTGAGTGAAGTAGTTTCCCGCAAACATCCGTACGACTCGGGAAAACTGGCTGTAGCTGGACTAGATTTTTAGCCAGTAAATACTCTAGAATGATCACACAGAGACCGACATGCAATCCGACCCAACTATACCAACCGCGCCACAATCATCGACAGCACCAACACAGCCAGCGAACTTGACTCCTGCTGGACTTCCAGAAGACACGAGTATCCCACTCAGTGCCGTTGGGAGAAATAAAGAAGGCTCACCAATTCTGTTGCCAACACAAGATGCAGAAACAATCGCCACCGAACAAATAAGCCAAAGCGCTGGTGAACAAATTTCTGCCACCCCAGAACAACCGGGAAGTTCTGCTGCCACGCTCGAAGCGGAACGAGCGAGAGAACTTGAACCTGCCATCGAAGCCGTGCAAGAGCAAATTGCTCGGCAACAGATTCCGCAAGCAAATGAAACCGTCATTGCCGCCGACACCCTCCCAGCTGTGGCTCCCAAAACGGTTTCTCAGCCAGTTGTCGTTCTGCCTCTCGAGCAAGAGGGCATGAATGCAGCGCGCAGAAAACCACCCACCGAGAGTGTTCGTTGGTTGTACGAGTTCTGTGTACGGCAAATTCGCAAGTTTCAAGATATTCTCGTTGTATATAGAGAAAAATAAGGTCTTGGTGACATCCCCAAAATTTGTATTGCTGGTGGAGGTTCGAGCAAGTTCTTTGTACAATGAATACACGGTATGCCATTAGAAGATTCCGCATCGATCGTAAACGCCACTGCCCTCGCGACTGAGGTAGTCTTTTTTGTGCTGCTTGGCTGTATCACCCTGGTGATTTTTGCATTGATCGGATACCTCTTGCTGCAGTGGTTCAAGCATCGCCAACGAGAATCATATTCTTTGAACATGGTTATGCTCGAGGTGTTTCTTCCCAAAGATAACGAAGTCAAAATTGAAGCCATGGAGCAAATGTTCAACGCGCTCCACTCTATCCAGCAAGGTGGCTGGCTCTCTCGATTTTTTACCCCAGAACATCATATTTCTTTCGAGATTGTTGGACTCAAAGAGAGAATCTCTTTTTACGTTCTGTGTCCCGAAAAACTTCGAGATTTAGTTGAGAAACAAATTCACGCCACCTACCCTGGTGTCAGTGTCAAAGAAGTCGATGAGCCCAATATCTTTAGTGAAGGCGGGAAAATAGCACAAGCTGCACTGAAGCTGAAATCTGGACCAATGTATCCAGTCAAAACATTCAAGGATTTGCCGTCTGATCCGCTCAACTTAGTCACCTCCGCTTTTTCGAAACTCGGCGTAGGAGAAGGCGCAATGCTCCAAATCTTGGTCGAGCCAGCCCACGACAGCTGGCGTAGCAAAGCCCAGAGTTATGTCACGAAAGAAAAAGACTCAGAAACAAACAGTGAAGGCAAGAAAAATAAAACCATCGATCACAAAGCCCTCGATTCAATCATGCTCAAAACCGAGAAGCAAGGCTTCCGTGTGGCTCTGCGAGTAGTGGTTTCTGCTCCAGATGAACACCGGGCAAAATCACATTTGAATAACATTGTCAGTGCGTTTTCTCAATTTACTTCGCAGCATAATTCTTTTGGCCAAAGTAAAATTTGGTTCCGCCAGGCTTTCATGGTGGATTTTTTGTATCGCTACTTCCCTTTCTTTGGGCAAGGAACATTTATCCTCAACACCGAAGAATTGGCAACCATTTTCCACTTTCCGAATAAGTCGGTCGAAACGCACCACATCCAGTGGTTAAATGCCAAGAGCGCCCCCGCCTCGAACTTGATTCCAAATGAAGGGCTGTATCTTGGAAAAACTGAGTACATGGGCGAGGAACGAAAAATTTTCATGTCATTGGCCGATCGCCGTCGCCACACATATATTGTTGGTAAAACCGGTACAGGTAAATCTGAGTTCCTCAAAGAAATGATTTTGCAAGACATTGAGGCTGGTCACGGCGTCTGTGCCATCGATCCTCACGGGGAATTTGTCGAAGATGTCATGACCTTGATCCCACCGGAGCGCGCTGAAGACGTGATCTACTTCAACCCTTCTGATGTGGACTACCCGATGGGTCTCAACATGATGGAAGCGGAAACGGAAGACCAGATGCATTTTATGGCACAATCGGTCATTTCGTTGATGTATAAGTTGTACGATCCAAATCGAACGGGTATTATCGGTCCTCGTTTCGAACACGCGGTTCGCAACGCGATGCTGACCGTTATGTCTGTTCCAGGAACGAGTTTCATTGAGTTGGTGCGGGTCCTGACTGACCAAAAATATGTGGAAGAAATTTTGCCAATGGTCAAAGACCCTGTGGTGCGCCGCTACTGGACTGACCAAATTGCGCAAACATCTGACTTCCACAAGTCTGAAGTGCTGGATTACATCGTCAGTAAGTTCGGACGATTCGTGACTAACAAAACCATGCGCAATATCATTGGTCAGTCCAAATCCGCGTTCGACTTCCGTAAGGTCATGGATGAGCAAAAGATTCTGCTAGTCAACCTGAGTAAAGGCCGCCTGGGAGAAGAAGATGCCAAGTTCTTGGGATTGATTTTGGTTCCAAAGATTCTAACCGCAGCGATGTCTCGTCAAAATATGGATCCAAAGCTGCGCAAAGACTTCTTCCTCTATGTCGACGAGTTCCAGAACTACGCCACCGAAGACTTTGCCGTTATTCTTTCTGAGGCTCGAAAGTATCGCCTCAACTTGATCGTGGCCAACCAGTACATCTCTCAGATCCAAGAAGACGTCAAAAATGCGGTGTTCGGAAACGTTGGTACGATGGTGGCCTTCCGTATTGGTACACCAGACGCCAACTTCTTGCAGAATGAGTTCCAACCCACGTTCAGTGAGTCTGACTTGACTAACATCGAAAAATACCATGTATACGTTAAAACAATCGTCAATAACGAGCCTATTCCCCCATTCAGCATGTCTCTTATGAAGGACATGTCAGTACAAGAAGCTCGCATGAACACCAAACTTGCTGAAACACTCAAAGAGTTATCTCGTTTGAAGTACGGAAGACCTCGTGAATTGGTAGAAGAAGAAATCGGCCGCCGGTCGAATTTGTAGCGGCTGTTTGGAAATCTAGAATTGGGAAATCGGGGAAATCAGGAAATCAGGATTATAGGCCTAAAGGTCGAACCTTCAGCTAGTCGCTCGCGCTACTGGCCTTGAGAACGATATTCTTGAAATGAAATGACTCACCCGTA
Organism: uncultured Pseudomonadales bacterium; assembly: GCA_964519905.1. Classification (GTDB taxonomy): domain Bacteria; phylum Patescibacteriota; class Microgenomatia; order UBA1400; family UBA1396; genus CAZFLN01. Next base: position 55,553 of record CAZFLN010000004.1, read on the forward strand.
AATTGATTGGTGATATCCACGTTCACTCGAGAATTTTGCTCCGCAGTTACTTCTGCTAAATCCTGGAACCGAAAGTACTGCTCCCAGAAGTCTTGAGTGGCCAGTAAGGCCTCTTCCAGGGTTGATTCAGACAACGAAACATCTGCCAGCGCATTTTCGCCAGACAATGGAGAAAGCTCGATCTGTGGATTGAGAATACGTCCCATAGGGGAAGTATATCACTTTTACAGTGTTGACGAGATTTATGGCTGGTACCGCACCGTGCGCACGACTGGTTCAGACTGGTTCCCGGCTAAATCCTCGCCTGTAAACTCAAGTCTGTTTTCACCTTCACCAAGTTGAATTTGTGCCTGGAACTCGCCATCGGCATTGGTCCGAACTCGGGTCGAGTTTACCACCACGAAGCCCACTTCCGAGAGCGTGCCGCGCACGGTGGTATTCTGCTCTCTGCGGAGTGTAAAAACAGCGCCGTCTTGCGGTTCAGTGACTTGCAAGGTTGGAGAGACGCGATCAACGGTGATTGAATATCGCTGAGAATCCGGGCTGGTATTCTTATCGTCGCCAGTGGCGAATAAATAGATTTCGTACGCATCATCTGGCAGCGAAATCGAGAAAGAAAACTCGCCATCAGCATCACTTTCTGTAATCGCCCGCTCCTGTTCATTTACCATGAGGGTCACTTGAGTGTTGGCGCGAGTAAAACCAGAAATTTCAAGCGTTCCAGTGCTGTTGTACTCAGCAGGCGCAGCAATAATCGGAGTTTGTGGTGGAAGCTTTTTTTCTTCCTGCTCGACCACAGGTGAACCTTGCTGAGCCACATAAATCGCCCCACGCAACAACAACGGAAAGATAAAGATCAGGAAAATTCCACCCAACAACACCGCACCAATTGTGGCGCCAATCGCCATTTTTCGCGCGCGCTGCTCTTCTATTTTTGCTCGACGAACCGATACTCGCTGCATAGTCATTCCATCTTACCGCATTTTGCTGCGAGAAAAAAGCATTTTGGTATCAAACGAGATCATTTCCAGAGTACAGGATAAAAGATCAGGCCGCATTTTTCGATTGTTTTGCTACAATCGCAGTATCGCGGGAATAGCTCAGTGGTAGAGCGTCTGCTTCCCAAGCAGAAGGTCGCGGGTTCGAGCCCCGTTTCCCGCTCTTTTTGCAGACGTTCACTTGTGAATGGCTGCAAAGAGAATGGAACTGGTTGAAGAGCTGCGATCGGGTTCTGCCGGCAAGAGCGCGTTCTCTCCAAACTGTTTTTTAGAGAAAACTACTAAACGCTCCTGCCTAATGTCACGAGTCGCCATTCGACTCAGACAGAATCTGACGAGTGACGATCCCCGTTTCCCGCTCTTTTTGCAACTACACCTAAGCGAGAAAAGATCTTTAAAAATTAAGCGTTTTGGCTTGTGGTTTGCTCGTCAGATTCGAATACTGAATTTGTATCTATAACAAACATAAAAATTTGGGAAATCAAAATAAATCTCCAATCAAATAAAAATAAACTCAAAAAAGGGAGCTTTATGAATATTCTCATGTTCCTCGTAAGCGTTGCTTTTGTCATGATTAGTATTAATTTCACGGTCAGAGAGCAAGCCAAAGCGCTCTAGTTTAGAGAAAAATAGCGCCCTACCGCTCCACCTCAACCGACTGCAACCGTGGCGCCGCACAATGCTGTGCGCGTACACACGCCAACACCGCGTCCCCACTGCCGCCACTGGCTGCTGCCTGGTAGGAGTGCAGCGGGATAAAGGCGGAAATGCACAGGATTATCAAGGAAAAGAAACTTAAAATCGCGCGCTGCCAAGAATACCCGGCGCGATATTTTTTTTGAGTCAGCGCTCGCACACGGGATTCCAAGGTTGACTGGGCGGAAAATGCCGGAAGAAATGCTGGGTTCTCAAAACAATCGGCGCTCAGCAATTTACTCAGCGAAGAAATAAGCGCCCGCTCACCCGTATATTGGATTGCGAATTGATCAGCGGCCACTTCTCGCTCGATACGAAAGTTCCGAGTGAACTCGCCAAAAACTGGCACAAAAGGAAAAAGAATCTCTGCCAATTGAGCAAAAAACATCGTGAGGTTGTCGTGTGTATCCATGTGATGCTTTTCATGCATCAGAATCGTGGTGAGCTCTTGTGGAGACATCATTTCCACAAGCGTGTCGGAGAAATACATACGTGGTCGGAAAAATCCAAAACAAAACGCGAGCGGTCGCGCATGATGAATCAAGACCACTTTCGATTCCATATCGTTTCGGCGAAGGATGTGCAAAAACTGAGGATGCTGCGAGAGAGAAACGGTTTTCGACACCACCGACCGGACCGAAACAAGTTGTACTAACGTCATCACAATTTTGATAATCGCACTGGCAAAAACAGAAAAAAGTAGCCCCAACAAAATCATGCTGAGATGATCTGGCAGCCGATACGGATTCATGTACCCAATTACATCGCGGCAAAAATAAATGGTGGAGTGCGTCAACACCGGGAACCAACGCCAAGCTAAAACTCCAAATAATGCACCAAAAATCACAACCGATGCAACCGAAATTACCAAATAGCGACTACTTCTTTGGTTCATACTCACGCAACATTTTGAGAATGTTCTCCTTTTTTTCCTGAGGAAGCTTCTCTAAAGACTGCGCAAAAGACGCGACCGCGGTATCGCCGAATGTGTCAAAAAAGTTGGCAAAAAACGTGTTGGCAATTCGCTCCCCGTATGACTTTTTGGAGATTTTGGGCGAAAAATACACAATGTTATCCTGCACTCTCCGCTTGAGGATTCCTTTGGCAAAAAGTCTGTTCAGCAGCGTCGCTACAGTTGTATAAGCCAACGACTTTTGGCAGTTCATTTTCTCGCACACTTCACGAATCGTGCACTCTTCCAGATCCCAAACAATACTCATCGTTTGATGTTCGAGTTCACTCAGTGGTTTTTGCTTGGTCGCGCTCGGTGCATTTGACATGAATACTACACAGTGTAGCAGCATTTTTTCTGCGGCTCAAGTGGTGTAAGAATTTTTATAGGCCTAAAGGTCGAACCTTCAGCAGTGCTATAATTTTTGTGGGGAACACACAGAAAAATTCAAAAAATATGAAAAAACTCATTCTTTTCGGATTGCTTCTTCTGGTACTTATTTCTGGACTCGGATTTTCGATGTTGAGTCTCAAAACATATTCAGAAAACAAGAATCTCTCCCCACAGAATGAGAAACTTGATCAAGACATCACAACTCAATTTCCCCAAAATCCCACATTCCTCTTCCTCGGAGACTTGATGTATGACCGAGATATTCGCGCGCACACTCGGAAACATGGGGCGCGCTGGCCGCTCGAACCACTTGAACCACTTTTACGCGAACACGATATCGTGGTCGCCACACTCGAAGGTCCAATCACCAGCGCGCCATCTGTTAGTTTGGGCTCGCCGGTTGGCTCGCCCAAAAACTTCATCTTCACTTTTCCAGAAGACACCGCTCCAGCGCTTGCAGAGCAAGGAAATTTTGTGCTCAATATCGGAAATAATCACATACTCAACCAAGGAATTTCCGGAGTTCAATCTACCAAAGACAATCTATCGGCCAGCGGGATTTCTTTCTTTGGCTGGACTGGGCAAGAAGCTGCCCCTGCAGAACGCGTCAGCATACAAACTATCCACAGTACAACCATAGCCTTTGTAAACTACAATCAATTTGTTCCGCAAGGTTTAGAGGTTGCATTACAAGACACGCAGTGGGCCCAGAATCATGCCGAAGTTGATCTTGTCGTCGTTGTTCCACACTGGGGAAATGAGTACGCTCCAAAGGCCAACGAAACGGTTCGAGACTGGGCCCGCCAACTGGCAGAGGCTGGTGCGGACTTGATTATCGGGAGTCATCCCCACGTGGTGCAAGACTTTGCTGTCATCGACGATGTACCTGTCTATTTTTCTCTTGGAAACGCTGTGTTTGACCAGTATTTCTCACCAGAAACCATGCAAGGTTTAGCGGTCAGCGCTACTTGGAATCTTGACTCCAAGTCTTGGGAGTTTATCGAACACCCGCTCACGATTACTCGTCAAGGGCAAGTGCATCTGACGAGCGCAATTGCTCCATAAGCGTACGAAGCATGAGTTTAATCTCTGGAGTCATGCGCCAATTGCTTTCGTACGGCAATCCTGTGTGAGATTTATCGTAATCAAAATACATAACTCTCCGTCCTCCTAAAGCATACAAGAGTAAATAGGCTTGCCGTAACCACGTGGCGTCTCGACTGATTGCCCCAAGTTCAGCAATATCGAGATGTGTTTGTGGGGGAATTTCAGCTCGTAAACCCTGTAATGCAGGAAAAATAACCTGCTCCGGAGTTTGATACCCTGGATACCAATAATGTGGATGGAGCCACTGCCCTTTTCCTGGGAACAAACTATACACATCAATGCCTACAGCGTGAGCCGCTGTTTGGCCATTGGGGAGGCGCGTGGCGTATGATTTTACGTCGCCACGCGCGTATGGAGAACTCAGTAATTCTGCATCGAAACTTGGATTTCTTTGTTTTCGGCGATCAATTTCCTCTCTACTCCACAAAAAAATTTCGTTGTAAGCCCGAATATGTTCCGCGTGCGAAAGCTGCTGACCAGTCCCAAACGAAAATACCGGTAAATTGGCCTCAAAAAACATGCGAAGATCAACCGAGACTTGGAGTCTTTCCATCGTATCCAGCGCTTCAGTGATTCCTTCTTGTAGCAGAGCGCGATTTTGTAATGAAAATGGATGGCCTCGATGCCGCCAAAAATCACTCCCGGTTCCCAAACTCCAAACAATTCTCGCGCTGCGCGCGGTTATTTCGGTCATGGTTCGCTCAATCCAAGCACGCCGAGCAGGATTCGAAAGATCTTCTAAAAGACTAAAAAAACCAAGTGCATCAACTTGTCCAATTTCCTCTTGATACTCTTTTACTTGCTGCCAGGCGACTGCATCCCCCGCATCAAAGTCTGGATACATTCCAATTTGCTTCCTCACCGGAGAACGTCTTGCAGCCTGCAATAACAGATCCTCATCGTAGTACGATGGAATCTCATTATGAGTAATGCGAACTCCCGCAGCACTCAGACCAAGTCCAACAGCAGCCGCGGCAATCCAACCAAGAGCTTCCCGACGAGAGATTGTCTCTGATCCCTCATACACTCCGAACAAATCGTGTTCTTCGGTTTCTCTGGGAGCGGCGGCCGGCACAGTTTAGAGAGAAAACTTCTTTTTGTACGCTTCCACCACGATATCCACAGCTTGCTCCACTGAAAGCGAAGCAGTGTTCAGAGTTAGGTCATAACTACTTGGATCGTTGTAGTCTTTTTGGAAATACTCTTCCACAAATTTTTTGCGTTCTTCGGTCACCTTGGCAATAATATTCTGTGCTTTGCGCTTGCTCACTTTTTCATACTTAATGGCTCGCTCCACTCGCACATCATATGGTGCAGTGATCAAGACATGCAATCCATGCTCCGGACCAATAATCGAGTTGCTTCCACGGCCCAACAAGACGCTTCCCTGCTGATGCACGACCGTGAGCATGGCGCGGGACAAGTGCTTGAGATACTCTACATCCGAGACATAATTGGGATTGATCAAACTGTGGACAATGTCTTCGATTACACCACGAGCTTTTTCATCAATTTGGGTAAGAATATCGGGATTAATATTGCTGGTCCTGGCGACATCGTCAATTAGTGCCTCGTCATAAAACTTGAGCCCAAGTTTCTTAGCCACTTCTTGAGCAATCACTCGCCCACCAGAGCCTGGGTCACGAGCTATGGTAATGCAGGGAGTAAATGTTTTCCCTGGTGTGAAAGACGGTCGAGAAAAATACTCGAACGTTCGCCGTTGAACGCGTACCCAACGCGCCGCTCGGCTTACTAACCGTGACGGTGTTTCAAACATGCCTCTAGTATATCAAAAGAAATGCCGGTTTACTCTGAGACTGAGGCAGAATCGCTCGCTTCTGGGTCACGATCACCTGAAGAATCACTGGAATTGGCCTGTGTATCAATCGGAACAACTTTGGGTTCAACAGCTTGATTCACAACAATAAGAACATCTCCTTTGAAGCTCGTCTCTTCATTGGCTGACAAGCGATGCACAGTAACATCTTGCAGCTCTGCACTGAGTGTCTCAAATACGCGATCATCTGCGGTGAAAATATACACACCAGTCTGGCTATAGGAGGCACTAGCATTCGTGGTTGAGGTGACATTCCAACCGGCCGCATTCAGTGCTCGTTGGTAACGACCAGCCAAACCAGCTCGAGAAGTAGCATTGAGAACAACCATATCAATTTGTTTCTTGTCGGCCACAGTCATGCCCGCAGGCTCTGGCTGCGGAGTTGGCGCTGGAGTAGGTGTTGGGGTGGGAGCTGTATCTCCTGGGATGAAAGCCTGCTGCGGAGGCTGCACTTGTTGCGACCAGAATACGGCTCCTCCAGCTAAAACAGTCAAACCAACCACGGCGAAAAAGACTAAGAAAACCATTCCCCAGGATCGCTTGGGGGCGACATCTCGATATCGACGATCTTTTGAGTTGTGATTTGCTGAGCTCTCGACACGCTTGCTCGCTTTGCTGGCAGCGAGAGCTGCAAAAACATCTTGTTCTTCTTGGCTCTCTTGCTCTTCTTTCTCAATCTCTGCTTCTTCTGGAGACTCTGAAGTGAACTCAGTCTCGACTTCGAGATCTGGTTCTTCAAAAAGCACTTCTTTGACTTCTTCTCTGATGACAACTTTCTTCACTGGTTGAGAAGATTTTTGGATCTCTTCTGTATCGAGTTCTTCGATCTCATCTTGATCTTGATCTTCCAGAACTGAAACACTCACCGAACTTTCGACAACTTCTGAAGTCATAACCGGTGGCTGCGGCGCCGTAAGCACCGGAGGAACTGGAGCTGGAAGGTCGAGGGAGTCTTCAGAGAAATCATTTGTTTCAGAGGACTGTTCAGATGTGCCTGTATCTTCATTCACTTGATCATCTTCTGTCTCTTCTTCTGAATCTGAGAAAACGGGGGCAACTGCAGAGACAGATTCGGCTTGTGGTAATTCCAGTGGAGATTCTCCCACCTCTTCAAAATGCAAAATCTCACCTAATGAATCGGTTCCTTTTTCTATAACCGATTGAATTACTGCCGCAAAGTCATCGGATTCTGAATCTGGAAGAAGTGGATGAACAGCAACAATATCTTCAATACTTGATTCAATCTTCTTGGCGATTCTGGCCGGAGCATGAAGGTACAACAAATGAGTTTCCTTGCGCTCTTCTTTTCTGGACTCGACATACTCTGCGATGTCTTCAACAGGAAGCTCACGAGCATCATCGACTCCCAAGTAATGGTGAGAAATCGAAACGGTATTTTTCCCGCTCGCGACGGCAATTAAGACAGGCTCAACTGACTTGAGCGGAACCAAGAACCAAGAAAACGGTGTTATCCACAGTTTTCGAGGAGATAACTTGAGCACCCAGGAACGAATACTCTCAAACAAATTTGCCTCAATTCCAGAGACACTCATTTGTACTTTGTTCCGGGTTATCGGGAAGCGCTGCATAGCAAACTCATACGCTTCGATATCCACTCCAAAGTCATCTTGGAGGCGTTGTCCAATAGCTTCATCTGTAAGTTCTTCTTTTTTATTCTCGGCGGTGAACTGGAGATGTCCGGCAGCGCTATCGCTGACAAGAACCAAGACATTCGCGCCTTGCACTTGCGCTTGAATCGCCTCAGTCGGATCTTTGTCGAGAGAGATTTTTTCTGAATCTTCAATCCAAGTCTTCTTTTCTTGCTTCCACAAACGAACACCTTCCGGAGAAACAAAAAAAACAATCTTGAATGACGGGGCAGCGCTCATGTACTTAGTATCTCAAGATTCGTGGATTGTTTCAATAAGGATAAAGGACTCTCCTTTAGGCCTGTAAGTTTTTTGTTCGGAAATAATGATAGTTTTGTTCTCATGCCTCGACGTCACGTGATCAAAAAATACCGCAAGAATTGTTACTATCACGTATATTGCAGAGGAAATAATCGCGAAAAAATTTACTTTGACGAACAAGATTATTTTGTTTTTAGAATATTTTTCCAGAGAAAAATTCGTGAATTAAATTTAAACATAGCCCTCGATTGCTACGCTCTCATGCCAAATCATTATCATTTTCTTCTCTACCAATTCTTCGATCCAAGAGCAATAGAAAGACTGATGAGGTCGTGTTTAACTCAATATTCACTCTATATAAATAAAAAATATAAACGAGTCGGCAGACTCTTTCAGAGTCCATACCATGCGAGAATTGTTTCTTTACGAGAAATTGAAAAAATGCGAATTTATGTACTAAATAACCCCATTGAAGCAGGACTTGAAAAGTGGAAACATTGCGGAAATAAACTATAGGCCTAAAGGAGAGTCCTTTAATTGTGTGCGCGTGTCAGGACTCGAACCTGAAACCGCGAAGGTATAAGCTTCGTGCTCTAACCAATTGAGCTACACGCGCTCGGATGTCTCATCTGAAATACATCAGAAACTCCAGAGTACGATCATTATACGTCAAAAACGAAAAAGCCAAACCAGAAATATCAAACAGAAGATAATTGCGCTCCCTGCAACCAAAATCAGTACCTTTTGATCGCTCGATATACTTCGAAGAGGCATGTGTGACGCGACAAAATCTTCCGGCAATGAATCTCTGGACTCTATCGGCAGCGTCGACTCCATCTCCCCTCCTCCTAAAGCCAGCCTCTCTTGCTCTTCCAGCTGTTGACGGGTCAAAGTTGCCGACGGACCAGCGAGATCATCCAACGTATCTTCATACGCCTGTTGACGAAGATCCTGATTTTGCTGCGAAAGAAATGTTGCCGCGCCAACGCCTGCAAACAAAACAAAAATCGCCACAATTCCTCCGAGCATCTGTGCCGGAATACGTGGCAGCGCTCTCTGGCGCGGCGTCAAATTCGACTCCCACAGTTCGTTGCGTTCGTCCTCAGGGTTCTGGTTCGTTGACACCATAGTTGGCATCTCCGCGCCATGAACAGAACCAACCGGCGACCCGCTCACCCTTCCCGTACCAAAATCTAGGCTCAAAGAAGCGCCCTGACTCTTTCTGGATGCATCAACATCTTCGGCCATATATAAACTGGCCTTTGAATCATCCGCAATTTTTTTGAGTAAATCGTCCAAACTTCTCCCTGACATGCTCGCTCTTTCTCAGTTACTCTTCTTCCTATTCCTCACGCTTCGCCCACACCCAAGCGGTCGCACCGCCACCTAAACCAAAGAATAATACCGATGTCAAAACCATGCCAAAAGTCGATCCTATCGCACCAGAAACTGGCTGAGCTTGGGTCGTCGCTACCGGCACAGAGGAAGAAACAGTCGCCACCGGACTGGAAACAGGCGTTGCCACAGGAGTGGCCGTTGGCAGCGGTGTTGGCGTAGCAGTTGGAACTGGAGTGGGTGTTGGGGTAGCCGTTGACGCTGACGGAGTTGAGACAAAAGAAGGAACCGAACTCTCACCGCCTGCCTGAACAATAAAGTTCCGTTGCACTCGCTGCTGTTGTCCATTCTCATCTACAAAAGTAACTGTAATTGTGTGAGGTCCTGGCTCGAGATCGGCTGGAGGAGACCACGCCCAATCGCCAGCAGTATTCGCCTGCACCGCTCCGTAGTATGGAGTTTCCGAATGCACCTCAATCTGGATGTACTGACCAGCGGGAGCCTTCCCCTGAAACTCTGGTTGGGTGACAGTCAGAACTTCATTTTGTTGAAGACGAATGTCAACTCCTCCCACCGGTGCAATCGCGTTTTGATCAGTATCAGAAATAAACTCAGAAAATGATCCAGTTGAAGTCGTGGTATCAGTACTGGTTGTTGAATCACCAGGCGTTACAGAAACTCCATCACCCAAATCAGTACCAGTTGTTGTCATTGTTGGATCGGGCGAAGGAGATGGAACTCCAGACTGCGGCTGCACCCCAAACTGCAGAAGGTCAACCGGACTCAGTGCGCCAACAGTAGTGTCCAGGCGCAGTGTTTGGGCTGGGCGATTGCCTTGCAAATCAATCTGCACAGAAGTACTTTCTTGCAGCTCCATAGAACTGGAGAGATCGAGACTGCGGACTGTAGACAACGGTAATGCCCAAGTACCGTCTGACTTCACTTGAGCGCTGAGTGGTGAGGCACCTTGAATAGTCAAATAGACAATCGTGCCATCAGCTGGATTTCCTACCTCGGTAGAAACTGTTCCATACGCCGTCTTCGCATCTGCAGCTGCAGAAATCGGACGCGCCGTTCTCACCGCAAATGGCTGACCATTATTGTCGTAGAGCTGACGAGTCCCGGTACCAATGCGGAAGTAATACTGCGTCGTTGGAGACAATCCACGAATCGTAACGTGGTGAGTCGTAAAGGAACCAGCACTATTTGCCAACTGATCTCGATCGTCGCGAACTTGAATGTTCGTGCGATTGGGAGCTGTCCCATACTCAACATACCCTGGAGAAGCCATATCCGTGACAAAAGAAACAGAAAAACCAGTATCAGTAATGTTGGTGATGCGAATGTTTTTGGGAGCTGTTTCTTCGGAGGCTCGTGGCAAGAAACCAGTTGTACCCTGCCCCAACAAAACGATACCAGCCACCACCCCGAGAATTAAAATCCCGAGGCCGAGTAATGTGGGAATACGTGCCTGGAGGACACGTTGCCACCCGCGGCGAGCAGTGTAGGTTGGCATAATACTGTTACTATCCTACTCAAGAAATGAGGGTTCCCGCAAGATGCGGCTCAGTCCTCGTGATCTTATGGAGTACTTGGTAGTGGCTCCTCTGGCGGTGCTTGATTTATTGCGGCTGACTCTGTGGCAGGCTCCGAGAATTCTGATTGAGCCGGCACGGTTGGAGCAACTGGAACAATATCCCCTCCAGCCATTTCAACTGGCGGAGCAATACTCCCCACTTCGACTAAGGCTCCACTCCCTTGCTCCAAACGAGACTGTCGAACGCCCTCTCGAGCTTGTTCAAAAGTAACCAACTCATACTGTTCCAGACGCTCAATGACTTCAAGATTCAATCGAGGGTCAAGAGGTGCTATCAGTTGTTGGGTTGGACGAGCAATCGTGGTTCGTTGCGAGCTCAAAAAGATATCAAGCAACACGCCAAAAATCACTGTCACCAATCCCAAGGTTAATCCTACGAGAATCAGGCGGTTTCGAAGTAAACCACTATATGACCGAGCCATACGCCCCCTCCCCACTCACCGCAGAATCTAGAGCATTCTGTATCTGGAGCAATGCTCGCCCCGCTTGTGGCGACTCGTATCCGTACATATGCAGTAACACATTGACGCGCAGAACCATACTTTCGTCACGCTCGGTGCGCAGGGTAAATGTAAAATTTTCCACAGAAAACAGTGGACGAACTGCCTCTAAGGCCTGGAAAAACGCCAAAATATTCTCGTAATCTCCTTCAAACGAAGCATTGATAGCATAAATTCCAATTTCCTTACGAGCTGTCAGTGCGGCTGAATTTGTAGCACTGCCATTTGAGTCGCTCACGACCTGATTCAGTGGGAATGTCTCGATTCGCAAACCAGAAAGTGAAATGTTTTCCCGACGGACCAAGTACTCCAAATAGAAAAGTGCCGTTTCGAGTGTAGGGAATTCATGAACGGCGTCATCAAGCACACCAAATCTCTCTTCGTAGGTTAAGTATTCTGACTGAGCAGTGGCTAAAGCAGCCATTTTTCGGCTGAGTGCTTCATTCACACTGCGCTTGTCCTCAATTTCTCGGTTCAGTTCAGCCATCGTAGTCAAAGTAGGCCGAAGTGCGAAGAATGCAAAAAATACCACCGCAACAATGCTCAACACTAACTCAACTGAAACTTTGGCAACTGGTTTTTCGTAAAATTTTTCGAGTTCGGCTCGGACATTTCTTGGTTCAGTAAAGTTTTTTCGCTGTCCCCCACCAAAGGATTGTTGCAAACGAGAGATCATAGCAATTCTTCTCCGGTGGAGTTCCGAGGAGCGCGAGGCAGTGGAGTTGGTGTAGCGGAACCATGCAGCGTGGATTGTGCACTCACGGTAAATTTAATCCCAGGATCGCGCTCCTCGCCACTGCGAATACTTCCAATGGAAACGGTCGAAAACGTGGGATCACTTCGCAGTCCGTCAACAAAAACACTCAACGCTTGAGTCGACATGGAAACACCTTGCAAAGAAAGTGAAGCATTATTGTAATTCACTTGAGTAAATCGAATGTCTGGGGGAGTTAATCGACCTAACACTTCCAAAACAGTGTACTGACCTTGATCCTCCATAATCGTCTCTACGTCAGAAATCTGGGCCTGCAAAGCTCGAAAGTCTGTCTCAAGAGTTCCATATGACTCAACAATTGCCTGTTTTTGCACGATTTCTCTGTTGAGATCAGCCAGTTGTCGATCCAAAACAAAACGTGAGGCAAAGCTCACAATCACCACTAATTCCGTAAAAATCACAATTCTGCGCCCAATAGAAAGTCCCCACCGCAAACCCTTCCCCAAAAACGAGTCAAAAAACGGATCTTCCGGATAGAGATTAATGTCAGGAGTAAAAGCCAAAGCTTTCGCTCGCAACTTGGGCAGTTTCATAGCAGGCAAGAACCAGTGTAGCATTTTTTTACTTCTCCGCTCCAGTAGCGCATGATTTTTAATTTCTCGACACACCAGAGAAAAAGCGCGATACAATACCTGAAGATGAAACCGTTGTTGATCAATAAAAAAGCCCGCTTCGACTTTGAAATCCTGGACCGCGTGGTCGCCGGGATTGTTTTGACGGGTGGCGAAGTCAAAATGCTGCGCGGCAAACATGGCAGCTTACAGGGAAGTCATGTGCGAATTGTCGGTGGCGAAGCTTGGTTACTGAATGCTCAGATTCCCCCCTATCCATTTGCTCGCAACGAAGACTACGATCCGATTCGCTCGCGAAAATTGCTTCTGAAAGCGTCCGAACTCCTCCAGCTCCAAGCCATTCAAGACACCAAAGGTAAGGCGCTTGTCCCCACCATGCTTGGGCTCGATGGAGCATTTCTCAAGGTTGAGATTGGTATTGCCCGTGGAAAAACACATGCCGACAAGCGCGATGTGATTCGCAAGCGTGATTTGGACCGCGAGGCTCGGAGAGACTGGTAAAAAACAAAAACGCTCCTGTTGCCAGGAAGCGTTTTTGCTTCACTTTCGTAAAAATCGAAGAATTGAGCTTACGCTGCTTTCTTCTTGAGCACTGGCATACCAGTGCGCTTGGTCTCAACAACTTCCATCCCTGCTGGGAGAGCGTCGATAGCATCGGCGCGCTCGTCACGAGCGAAGAAGAAAATTGGACGGGTGATACCGTTCTTCAAAGTCACCATCTTCTTGTGCAGAAAATACTTCTGCCCCTTAGAGTTGGTGTATGAAAAGGCTGCCATTCGTTATCCTTTCCTCTTTTATTGACCCTCACTTGAGGTGTCTCCAATTACAATACTCGAGGCTGCCAGGCGTGACAAGAGGGAAATTGTTTTCCCTCGAGTTTTCCCCTTATTCCTGAGCTGAATTCTCGTCTGCACTGACGGTCTCCTCCACTGGAAGCGCGGCTCCAGAAGAGAAATCAGCTGCTAAGCGTGAAGCTACTTGAGACAAATTCATCAGCTCGCCGTTGTAATACAAACTTGGAGTCGAACCGAGCTTGAGCTGTTCAGCCAAGCGCAGATCTCTCATGACAATTTCACGAGTTTCAGATGACTCATACGCAGCGCGGAAGGCTGACTCATCCAGCTGCAGATCTTGGGCCAAGCTCATAAATGTATCGGTTGGGTTCGACTGATTTGACCAAGTAGCCTGAGATGCGAACAAAGCATCATGCATTTCCCAGAACTTGCCTTGTTGTGCTGCTGCTTCCGCAGCTTGACCAGCTGGGATAGCGTTGCGATGGATTGAAATCAGAGGAAAGTGTCGGTACACGAACTGTACTTGAGGATAACTCTCAACTAAACTCGACAAAACCGGCGCTGCAGAGGCACACGCTGGACACTGGAAGTCAGAGAACTCAACGATTGTGACCGTTGGTTCGATTGGATTCCCAGTCGCGCCCTTAATATTTGTTGCCCCTTCTAATAGCACGGTTTGGTCAACTGTTACTTGTTCGCTACTTGTGTTGGATCCAGAGAAAAACACGCTCACACCAATAATAAGCAAAAGTGTTCCAACGAGAGTTCCCACCAGTAATTTTGCGTTATTTTCCATATCTCTCCTTTTTCTGACTCTTTTTGTTACGCGGCCAGTGGCCACACTTGTTCACCGGTTTCGATGTCTTCCACGACAATTGCCATGGTTGGACAGCTTTGAGCCGAAAGAAGCTTAATTTCGTCGAGCTCATTTTGAGAAATCACTTTTGCCAAGTTTTCACCATCAAACGCAAACACACTTGGAGCAATCGCAATACAACTTCCAGCCGAAATACACTTGCTGCGAATCATCGTGACCTTGTATTTTCCTGGCATGTCATCGTTCACGGTCTGCAGATCATGCTTGTCCTCTGGAGCAAGTAAATCTGGGTCTCCGATGGTAATTGGCTGTTGAGAAGATGTCTGGTTCTGATCGTCGGACATAGCGCTCCTAGTAAAATTTTTCGTGATGAATGTGCTGCGCTGGCACACCCTTTTGCGTGAGTACGTCTTTTACATCTGTAATCATATCAGAGCTGCCACACACGTAGTATCCTGCCTCGGCAACTGGAATACTGTGAACAGCCAAGCAGTCAGTCACTCTTCCCCGACACAGTTGCCAGGATTCTGGCGGTCGAGACAATGTGGGATGAAAAGAAAAGTTAGCATGTTGTTGAGCCAATTGAGCAAATTCATTGAACCAAAATTGATCTTGTGGATAGCGCATACCCCAATACAGAGTCATTTTTCGCTGATCGTTCTGAGTAATCAAGAGATCTTCCAACATCGATTTAAACGGCGCAATTCCAGAACCAGTCGCCACAAAGACGAGCTCTTTTTCGGCAGCGCCAATTTCTGAATCAACTGGAGGAACCACAAATAAGCCCACTGGAGCCATAAACTCCACCGTCTCACCAGGCTCAATACTCGACAAATACTTGGTTCCATGTCCCTGGGGTTGGATATCCACCAAAAGATCTATCGCATTATGCATATCTGGAGCACTCGCGATAGAGTAACTCTTTTTCTGAGGTGTGGTGGGAACAGTGAGCAAAATATACTGCCCGGCACGGAAAAAAAGTCTGTTGGGTTGAGTCAACTCAAATCTTAAAACCTGGAACTTGTCGTTGAGAATTTTTCGTTCCGAAAATTTGGCTGAAAATTTTTGTAATGGCGTGGGTGTCATATCGTACTACACAGTGTAGCAGATGATGAAGTGACAGCAAGTCACGATTTGAGAGAAAAATGATTTTTGTCCTAGAGCTTTGCCCCAGCACCTGATAAAATTGCGGACATGGCAACCAGATTAGATGAAATGATGGCGGGACGAATCTCGATCCGCGAAAACATGTTGGAACAGGGTCTCAACCCATATCCACAAGAAGCGCATATTGCGCATACCAATCAACAGGCGCTGGATCTTCCAGAAGGTGCTGCTGTGGTAATTGGTGGACGTGTCCGCTCACATCGTGGTCACGGCAAAATTCGCTTCTTGGACGTCCATGACGAAATGACTCGACTGCAAGTTGTGTTTAAATCTGATGAAACCGCTGATTTTGAACTCATCGAAAATGTCCAAGTCGGCGATTGGATCTGGGTCCAAGGCGAACGCTTTGCCACCAAAGCCGGCGAACAAAGTGTTTTGGCAAAAACTTTTAAGATGGCCAGCAAAGCACTGCGACCACTTCCAGACACTTGGTATGGATTTTCTGATGAAGAAGAGCGATACCGCCGCCGCAGTGTCGACCTCATCATGAACCCCGAAGTGGCAGAAACATTCCGCCAACGCAGCGCCATTATGAAGTCCATCCGCCAGACTTTAGACGAAGACGGCTACCTCGAAGTCGAAACCCCTACACTGCAACCAGTCTATGGCGGAGCCAACGCTCGACCATTCATCACCCACATCAATGCCTGGGACATGCAGCAATTCTTAAAAATTTCTGATGAACTGTACCTGAAGCGCTTGATTATCGGTGGGTTTTCTAAAGTGTATGAAATTGATCACAACTTCCGCAACGAAGGCGTGGATCGCACCCATAATCCAGAATTCACGATGATGGAGTGCTACGCTGCCTGGGCTGACTACACCGACATGATGACAATGACTGAAAAGATTTTTGCCAACGCCGCTCTGGCAGTGCATGGCACCACCAAGGTGAACTTCTTGGGGCACGAAATCGAACTGGCTGGTCCGTGGCGGCGCTTGCCTATGAAACAAGCAATCTTGGAGTACTTGGGAATTGATGTCGACACTCTCAGCGACGACGAACTGCGCGCCGCCATCCGCGAGCACAAACTCCAGTACAAAGGTTCCTGGATTCGCGGACTGGGTATTGCCACCCTCTTTGAGGCAGTGGAACCACAGCTCATCCAGCCAGTCTTTATCACCGATATGCCACGCGAAACAACTTCGCTCTGTAAGCCTCACCGCAATGACCCATCGCTCATCGAGCGATTTGAACCGTACATCGCAGGCTGGGAAGTGGGCAACGCCTACACCGAGCTCAACGATCCAGTGCTGCAACGCAAATTCTGGGAAGAAGAACGAACCGACGACGACGAAGCGCACCCGCTCGACGAAGACTTCCTAGAAGCACTCGAGTACGGTATGCCACCAACTGGCGGTCTGGGAATCGGAATTGACCGTCTGGTCATGATCGTGACCGGTCGCACCAAAATCCGCGACGTCATTTTGTTCCCGACTATGAAGCCGTTGGCAAAAGAAGAATAAATACGGCTTTTGCAGATTCAGATCTGCAGTTTCGGAAACTACCCCAGCGCCGTCTGTCCCACCCACCACTGCGCCA
>CAZFLN010000005.1:0-9646 GCA_964519905.1 uncultured Pseudomonadales bacterium
ACGACCTACGGTTTACGATACCGCCGCTCTGCCACTGAGCTACGTCGGCGCTTGGCGCAAGAGCGCGCTGGCAAGACTTCGATTGTATCATTTCTTGGGTCGATGTTATAATGACCACCTGCTTGAGCTGTGTTTGAAACATGTACTCTCAAGTTGACAATTTACCGGGTGGTGAAATGGCATCACAGAGGCCTTTGAAGCCTTTATTCTAGGTTCGAATCCTAGCCCGGTAACCAAACTTTAGTGATTTTTTGTTTATAGATGTAGATTTTTCTCAATCAAAACAAAGAGATAAAAATACGATTCATCGTGTTCATATCGCAATTCGAGATTCTCTGAGAGAACTCGATCAAAATTTTTAGCATGAACAAAATTTCTTGCATCACCTGGACGATAATAAGATTCTCCACCTACTAAGTTAAAAAGGAGAATCAAGTTTTGTTGGAACTGAAATTCTGCTTGAGCGGTTTTGAAAGGCTCCGGGTTGATATTGGCGTAAAGGTTAAATTTTGAGGCGATAGCGACTATTTTTTCTTGTCCAACATGAACAAGTACTGGGAAGAATTGTTCTTGGCTGTTAAAAGTTATTTGGTTTGTCGGTTGTGATTTTTGTTCGTTGAGGAGAATGTTTTCATCTTTGTCGATCGTAATCCAGAGTTTTTTTGAAGGAAGTTTTTGTACAAGACTTGGAGACGAAAAAAAGTATTTTTGAGAAAGAACTTTTATGTCCTGAAGAATATTTTTTTTTGTATTTTTTTGCTGCACAATTAAATTGTACAGCAAAAAAGCGCCCGGGGTACTTTTTTTACCACGGGCGCTTTGCGTTCAGTGAACGTTTTTATTTTCTGTTTTATTCTTCTTTTCCTTCAAGTTCTGCGGTTTCAGCGGTGGTGTCACCCTTAGCTGCAGTTGGTTCAGTTGAAGGTGTGGCGGTTGGTTGAGAAGTATACTCACCAGCAGCACGGCCTCCCGCTGTTTGGCGAACCGCGACTTTTGGAATCGTTAGTTCTTGACCAATAGTGAGATCGCTGTCTGGTGTTAGACCATTTTCAGTTTCGATATCGACGTAGTTAAATCCAGAACCATAGAAAGCTTGGGCGATTTTCCAAGATGAGTCACCAGACTTTACGGTGTATTTGGCTGGGAGATTGACTGGGATCTGTTCACCGTTGTCATTTACTTCAACAACGACGCTGTCACCTGCTGGGAGTTCTTCGACTTCAACAAGCTCAGTTTGAGTTTCAACGCCAGTTTCTTCTGCTGGTGCTTCTTGATTGTTTCTCCAATCGCGCCAGAAAGACACGGCCAGCAGCAAAATGGTTCCGACAACAACCCCACCAAACACCATACTCATCGTGTTTTCAGTTGTTGGGTTTGGAGCTGTACTGTCAGTTTTCAAGATATTTGGAACCGGGATGGTTGGTTTCTTTGAGTTATTTGGCGTAGCCATGGTTTCTCCCTACAAGAATGTTTTGTTTTCGAGGTAGTACTCTTCACCCTATAGCAGTGAATCTGAGGTGTCAAGAGAAGAGTTATAAATGCTGATAACTACGCTGAACTATTCAGAAAGAGAACATCTGTGTAGGACGGAGGAAATGGAGACTCTGATGATATGGGGGGTGTGCCAATGATATAAGTGGTGAGCCAAACTCTTCTTTTTTCTGTGAACGAACATGATACAATAGCCGTTCAGTTCACTGGTCGCGTGGTGTAGCTGGTTAACATACCTCTCTGTCACAGAGGAGATCGCCGGTTCGAGCCCGGTCGCGACCGCCATCTTTCGTTTGTTTGAAGGTTCGACCCTTAGGCCTATAACTCTCAGCCCACTTTTCTCAACCCAAAAAATGCCGTATACTGTACGAGCAAATCCGAAAAGGAGATATTTATGAACCCAATGTTTATCGCTCTCATCGCTGTTTTACTGGTTGGCGGCTACGTCATGACTGTGTATAACGCTTTGCAAACTTTGCTCACACAGATTGAAGCCTCTGTCCAAGAGATTGGAAACCAACTCAAGCGTCAAGCGAGTTTAATTCCGAACTTAGAAGCCTCAGTGAAGAGCTTCATGAAGCAAGAAAAAGATGTTTTCCAGATGTTGACCGATGCTCGTAAGAGTGTGGCAGCTGCATCACCAACTGACATGGAATCAGTCGAAGCCGCTCAGCAACAACTGAATGCTTTGCTGCCAAAGTTGCAGGTTGCAGTCGAAGATAATCCAGAGCTGAAGAGTAATGAAACCGTCCAGCAATTCATGAATGAACTGCGTGATACGGCTGATAAGCTCATGTATGCTCGTCGAGCCGTGATCGATCTGACCCAAAATTATAATCAGAAATTGGTGACCTTCCCGTCAAACTTGGTTGCCATGGTCTTTAGTTTCCAAAAACAGGCTGGAATTGCCACTCCTTTGACTGGATCTCATGTTGAAGTTAGCCAGAGCGAAACCGAAGATGTGAAGGTAAATCTGTAAGACTTATAAATATATAGGCCTAAAGGTCAAACCTTCACTTGTCACAGATGTACTCCGCAATCGCCAGCAACAAACGCACTACCTGGATTATTACCGGACTCTTTACCGCGTTTCTTGCGCTCGTAATCTGGGTTTTTAGCCAGATAATGGGGTATGGTTTAGAAACGGTTGGGTTTGCTCTCATCTTTGCCGGTGTAGGAAGTTTTACCAGCTACTGGTTCTCGGATAAGATTATTTTGGGAATGAGTGGCGCGCGCCCGGCAGATCGGCAGCGCGACTTTCATTTCTACACGGTCACAGAGAATTTAGCCATGGGCGCGCGCCTCCCAATGCCGAAGTTGTACGTTATCGAAGACACGGCAATGAATGCATTTGCCACAGGACGAGATCCTAAGCACGCGGTGGTGTGCGCCACGACTGGTTTGCTCGCCAAACTTGATCGCAGCGAACTCGAAGGCGTCGTGGCGCATGAACTTGCGCATATTCAAAACTACGATATTCGTCTGCTGTCTGTGGTGTCGGTGATGGTTGGCCTGCTGGTGCTGCTTTCAGACTGGTTCCTCCGTTTAGGAGGTTTGGGTGGAAAAAATAGCGACGACAACAAAGCTGGTGCCTTCCTGTTTATTGCTGGAGTAGCCCTGGCCTTACTCTCACCAATTATTGCTCAACTTATTAAACTTGCGGTTTCTAGAAACAGAGAGTATCTGGCTGATGCATCAGCTGCCAAAATGACTCGCTACCCACAAGGGTTGGCGAATGCTCTCCGGAAGCTCACCTCAGACAAAGAACCGCTCGAAGCCGCGAACAAAGCGACAGCGCACATGTACATTGTGAATCCTCTCAAGAATCATCATGACGCCATTGGTTGGTTTTCTGGCATGTTCCAGACTCATCCGCCAATTCAAGAACGGATCGCTCGCTTGGAAAAGATGTAGGCGAGTGGTATACTCACCGTTCATGAGTTTTGCACCCGCATACACCATTCAGTACAGTATTACCGTCAATTGTGTCGGTTTTATTCTTCGTGGCTCTGGGGTGTTTGATTCATAAAGTTTTACAAAACAAAAAGAAATCAACACCCCTCCACAAGAGGGGTTTTTTGTTGATGAAAGGAAGTTGTGGGAAGTAAAGAGGTTGAGGTTCAACCAAAACCAGTCAGTGATCAAAAGGATTGTTTGATCGTTGGCCTGGAGAGTATTTTGCATCATCTTATAAGTCAGAAATCTGGATTAAACGTGACGGTTGATGTGAAGTATCTCTCGTTCCCGAAAGTTCCATACGTGCTTTCATTTTCTGAAGACAACCCTGCCACAGCTGTGGCAGTTCCGCTGCCGGACTGTAAAACTGGTATTTTGGTTGTGAACCGATTCAAAAAAAACTTTCCTGTGAATGGGAAAGTTCCTCTGCAGATCCTTTCGTTGGAAGATATGAATTCAGTTCCGCTGAGCGATGGGGTTCCACACGTATCTAATCGGCTTGCAGAGTTGCAAAAGATTTTTTTGAGCGTTTTGCATTCCGGCGAACATATTAGTGGAAAACTTCAAACCAGTGTTGGAGTGCAATTGTATTTCGGGGAAGTTCGGTGAGGATTTTCTATGCCAGGAGAATTTCAAAAGAGCTTGCTCCCAGAACAGAAGGCGATTGCGCTGATTCCTGTTCGCGCACCGTACAGTACCCAGAGTGCTTCGGCGTTTCGTCCGGATTCGTTGAGTGATGTTTAACGATCTTTCAATTGCCTGGGCACCAGTTGGCTGAATGATTCTCCTGTGTTTGCTATCGCCATTTTTTCAGACACGTTGAGGACCCTTTCTCTCTACCTTGGTGACGGACATCATCGCCGGAGGTTGGCACCCAAGTATCGGCTGACTTTTTTGCCAAGCGAGATTACTTCTTTGCAACGGTATGCGGCGTTTTATGGAATTTCTGTCGATCAAGCCAAGCAAGAAATAGAGTGCTGTGCTGCGGATGTTATTCAGTCCTATCAGTATATTCATGAGGCACCTCCCGGGTTTCCGCTCCCGATAGACTTAGAATTGGTCCAGGATATTAAGCAACAGCTGCCAGAAATTTTTGAAATTCGATAGACAAAACTCGTATAAATATATATAAATATATCAAAAAACATCAAATATTGACTGATACAGACAATAATTTTGATTGACATCTGATTTAGCACTCAATTCTTGCAATTGCCAATTTCTTGTGGCAAACTATACATAATTGTTTTGAAATTCCGACGAAGGAGTGACGATGCAAATGAATCCAATGCAAGAAAAAATCTCGCTGTCCGACTTTACAACAGATCTGACTGAGTTGGCTCGGGAAGGAAAACTCGACCCAGTGATTGGTCGAGAAACAGAGATTCGCCGGGTGATTCAAGTTCTTTCTCGGCGAACCAAGAATAATCCAGTGCTCGTTGGAGAGCCTGGGGTAGGAAAAACAGCCGTTGCAGAAGGCCTGGCACAGCGAATCGTTCACGACGATGTTCCGAACTCACTGCGTGGGAAACAGATTCTGGTGCTCGAGATGGCTTCGGTTTTGGCTGGTGCTCAATTTCGAGGGCAGTTTGAGGATCGTCTTAAAAAGATTATAGAAGAAGTAATAGCCTCGGAAGGCAATATTATTTTGTTTATTGATGAGCTGCACACGATTGTCGGAGCTGGTAAGGCTGAGGGAGCGGTTGATGCGGGCAATATGCTCAAGCCAGCCCTGGCTCGTGGACAGTTGCGTTTGATTGGGTCAACCACGCTGAATGAGTATCGTCAGTATATTGAAAAGGACTCAGCTTTGGAGCGACGCTTCCAGCCGGTTTTTGTGGAAGCGCCTTCCGTGATCGATACCATTTCTATTTTACGTGGTTTGAAGGAGCGGTATGAACTCCATCATGGAGTGCGGATTACGGATGGAGCGCTGGTTTCCGCTGCTGAGCTGTCTGACCGCTATATACCAGCGCGCCATTTGCCAGACAAGGCCATCGACCTGGTAGACGAAGCTGCTTCTTCCCTCAAGATTGAGACCGAGTCACAACCTGCCGTGATTGACACTCTGCTGCGTCGACAGACACAGTTGCAGATTGAAGAAAAAGCCTTGGCCAAGGAGCGAGATGAGGATTCTGCCGACCGTCGTGAGCAAATTACCAACGAACTGGGTACTCTTTCCACCGAACTTAAAGAGTTACAGTCCCGCTGGGAACGACAGCGTGATCTTCTGCAAAAGGTTCAGTCCAGTCGCACCAAGCTCGAAGAACTCCGCGCTCAGCTTGAACGCGCGGAGCGAGAAGTGCAGCTTGAGCAGGCTGCCGAAATCAAGTACGGCAAGATTCCCAAGTTGCAGGAAGAAATGGAGTCAGCACTGCGAGAGTGGAATGCTATCCCGGAAGCTGATCGCTTGCTCAAGGAAGAAGTGTCAGAAGAAGACGTGGCCGCGGTGGTGGCTCGTTGGACCGGTGTTCCGGTGACACAGTTGGTGAAGTCAGAGTCTGACAAGCTCAAGAATTTAGAGTCTGAGCTGGCTCAGAGAGTGGTTGGACAAGACGAAGCGCTCAAAGCGGTGGCAAATGCGGTTCGTCGGGCTAGAGTGGGACTGAATGAAGGAACGAAACCACTTGCAGTATTTCTGTTTTTGGGACCAACGGGTGTTGGAAAAACCGAGACGGCCAAAGCATTAGCGCATGAGTTGTTTGGTGATGAACGAAGCATGATTCGTCTTGATATGAGTGAGTACAGTCAAGCACATTCCGTGTCGCGACTGATTGGTGCGCCTCCTGGATATGTTGGGTACGAATCTGGCGGACAATTGACAGAAGCGGTGCGACGCCGACCATACAGTGTTATTTTGTTGGACGAAATGGAAAAGGCTGATACCCAAATTTTCAATACGTTCTTGCAGGTGTTTGACGACGGACGTTTAACCGACGGCCAAGGCCGGACAGTTGATTTTACGAACACCGTGATTATTATGACCTCGAATGTTGGCTCGGATTTGTTGCTTGATGCGGCGCAACAGGGAGAGAAACCAGATCCTGCAACTTTACAAGACTCAGTCTGGGAGCGGTTGCGCGGAAGTTTCCGTCCAGAGTTTTTGAACCGCATAGACCAAATTATTCTCTATGAACCTTTGACGCAGCAGCAACTCGAGCACATTGTGGCACTTCAGTTGAGTGAAGTGGAGAAATTGTTGCAGCAAAAAGACGTTCGTTTAGAGATTACACCGGCCGCCAAAACTTGGCTGGCGGAACATGGGTATGATCCCGCCTTTGGCGCTCGGCCGTTGCTCCGACTTATCCAGAGTGAGATTATTGATCCCGTGGCGTTGTTGATACTTGACCGTCAAGATGATGCGGTTTTAGAAGTCCAGATCGATGCAATGGACAGTGGATTGCAGGTGATCAGAAAGTACCTGTGAAAAAACGCTTAGACATTAAAGAGAATTATTTCGACAGGAATGATATAATCCTATAAATTTTTCTATAGTTAATTATAGAAACAGATATGAAAAAAATACCAATAATACTCGACACTGATATTTTTGCTGATTCTGACGACCTTTTTGCTCTTTATTTCCTGCTTTCTCGCCCAGAATTTGAAATACTCGCGATTATAACGAGTGACGAGGTAAAAAATGGACAAAGAGCGTACCACCTCACAGATTTGTTACACGAGCTTGGTAGGGACATTCCAGTGTATACGGGAAAAAGCCTCGGAAATGATCATTATATTTTATTCGAAGAAATTCCACGACCTGGACAGTATCAGCTGAGAGATTTCCGAGATCTTGCCACATTTATAAATACACTTGATCAGAAAGTTCAATATCTCTGCATTGGACCACTTACAAATTTGAGCCAAATATTGCAAGAGTTTCCAGGTCTTTCTTCGAAAATTTCTGTTACTTCCATGGGAGGATCGACGAAACCAATGTTTGGCAGAGCAGAACACAATGTGCGGATAGATCTTGAAGCCACGGAGCATGTTCTCAGAACTGTAGAAGCTCGTTGGGTCTTAGCTGATCACACGCTTCAAAAAGATTTAGCGATTTCACCACAAATGCAGTTTTTTCAGGATATTCAGTCTTGCAAGAGCGTGTCAGCAAATAGATTGATCGAGAATCTGAAGAGTTTTTTCAAGAAAATGTATCCAGAATCGTATTTACATGATCCGGTTGCAGCCGCTACACTGTTGTTTCCAGAGATAGTTTCATTTGAGCGGAAGAAAGTTGTTTCACAAGACGGGATTTTTGTAGAGGATAATGCGGGATATTGGCAAATGTTAAGTTGTGATGTTAAATATCGAAAATTCAGAGCACTTTTTGAAAAAAATATTATTTCATTTATAGAACGGTAGTGATATATGTCAAAAGGACCGGAAAAAAGATCATTCGCGAATCAGTTTGTTGATTCTCAAATTCGTGATTCAGCAATGAGTGGGATACGTGATTTTTTGGAGTTCTACAAAATTCAACACTCTAAAGAATTTCCTTTTGGAACTCCGGAAGCTCATTTTCTTTTAGATGGGTCAGCAGTGATTGAAATAGAGTCACTCAAAAGATTGCCACCTGAAGTTTTCCAATACCTCTCAAACAATCGAACTGCTGTAGCTCCAGCATTTTTACCGTATAGAGAAATCGATTCTGGAGAAAATACTCTTTCCGTAAGATCTTTACCAAATCATGTTGCTTTGAGAGGAGAAAGATACTATCAGAAAGATGGGAAATACAACTGGGGTATTCATGGGCTTCGAGCATTCTTAGTTTTGAAAGAAGAGCTTCTTGATGACAGTTCAGTATTACAATCTTTTGATAGCTTACCGCGAGAAGAGATTGATGATTGGCTTGTACGTATTTCGATATTGGATTATGTAAGAAATAATCTTGCAACACTTTTTTATTTGTATAAATCGAAATATGCAATTGAAGCAAAACGAGAAGATTATGGATCTCTCCAGAAAATAGAGGTTGCCTTACATTATGCCTTTGATCTGTATTTTGCAGCAATATTAGATGAAGATCTTCCCAATAGAAATTGCCAAGAACTCTCATATCTATTGGAAGAGATTGCAGTCTCCGATGTTGAATCAGGAATGCAAGATTTCTTAGAAGTTAACTCTGAAATTGATCTCATTCGATCACACAGAGAATTGGGGTCACCTCAGGCTCTTCTTTTTGCATATAACTTACTAAAAAATTCAGATAAGCTTACAGATTGTGATGTATTATTATCTCCACTCTTTGGAGGATTGGATATTTCTGAAGCAGTAAGATTTTTGAGAGATCATGAATCGTCTCTGAGATTTGATTTTGGAAACGAGAATCTCGCTGACATGAAAATCATTACTGTCATTGATAAGGTACTCCCAAGAGGGAAACCTCGTTCTCAACAACAAGGAATTATTCACCAAGTCGCCACGCAAATTTCGCTTATCGGCACTGAAAAACCAGTTCTTTCCTATGCGTTAGCTACAGCTGGAAAAGTTGTTATTGTTGATGATTCTTATGGAACTGGAGCATCTATTGAGAAAATTATTGCGGCAATTAGCTCCTACACTGCGGCTGATTGTAAATTTGATATTGCTACAGCACATGCGGGAACGCGATGGGCAGAGATTCAAGGTGTTGATTTCTCTTACTTTGAATCTTTAGGGTCGATTGCTATCACACCACTTTCTAGAAGATTCAAAAAGCCAGTATACAAAGATGCATTTAGTTCTTATTTCCCTGATCAAATAATTGGTCGAAATATTTTACGTTCTTCTCGAACGATTACTGATATTGCTGAAGTTCAGGAAATTGCAGAGAGGATGTACGAATCAGGAATTATTCAAGCAGTTGGCTACGATCTGTACGAAACTCTCGTAGAACGAAATATTTCTCGTGATCAGCGCAGAGAGAAAATTAACCAAATGTCTCAGCAAGTTTTAAAGAATTATGGAATACATATTTCGGCTGAAAAGTATAGCCAAATTACACTTCCAATTTGGCGCAAAGCAAATGCTGAGGCACTCGCAAAAATGACAGAAATCGATATGAAGGAAGTAATCTCCGAGATGATCTGGGAAGTGGGAAGGTATTACAAATTTGACATCGACAATTTACCATTGATTGTTGAGGAGCTTATTTTTGGTGAAAGGCAAATAGAGACAGATTCGACTGTGGCTTCAACTGGCACGCTTGAAACTCTCC
>CAZFLN010000005.1:9656-17584 GCA_964519905.1 uncultured Pseudomonadales bacterium
AACGAATTAGGCATACCACAGCTGATATATAGTAATACTCCCTATCCACGAGATTTTATGAAACAAATTATTGTAAACACTGGGATTGCAAAATATATTCCTTTAGAAAAATCTTTCTTCTCATCCGAGACGGAACTTCTTAAGCCACATCCTGGAGTGATGAAAATTTTGGCTGATGCTGAGGGTATAAATATGAATAGACTTCTCTTTGTTGGAAATAGTTTTGTTGATTATCAAGCAGCTATCGCTGGAGGATCTATTCCGGTTCACCTTCTTCATCATCAAAGCAAGGATGACTTGGCTCTGAAGCAGAGAATTCAAAATCATAAGTCATTATCTGATTCGAATAGAAATCCATATAGATAAATTCTTGAAATAGTTGTTGCTGAAAAACTTAGCGACGAATTGAATGGCTAAAGCGGTTTGAGTTTGCTACACTGACGGTGTATGCGGTTTCTGTCCAGCCGTCAGCCGAGTGTTTCGATCGATCGCATCCGCGATCTGCTTGGTGACGAAGCAGATGATTTGCTCAACCACGTCAGTACAACCATCCCTCAAAAGCATTTGCATTTACCTGGCCCAGATTTTGTGGAGCGAGTGTGGAGTGTCTCGGATCGTTCCGATGCCGTACTGAAGAATCTGCGGCGATTGTTTTCTCATGGAGCTTTAGGTGGAACTGGGTATCTTTCGATTTTGCCGGTTGATCAAGGAATTGAACATTTTGCGGGCTACACGTTTGCGCCCAACCCAATGTATTTTGATCCCGAAAATATCTTACGTTTGGCAGTGACGGCGGACTGCAGTGCCGTGGCTTCTACCTTTGGTGTGCTTGGTGCAGTAGCCAAAAAGTATGCGGACGAGATTCCATTTATTGTAAAGATCAACCACAACGAGCTGATTTCTTTTCCGAATGCGCATGATCAAGTGATGTTTGGATCCGTTGAGGCGGCGGCTGAGATGGGCGCGGCGGCTGTGGGTGCGACGATCTACTTTGGTTCTCCAGAAACACGACGGCAAATTGTGGACGTGTCGGCATCTTTCCGCCGAGCCCATGAACTCGGTCTGGCGACCGTACTCTGGTGCTATGTGCGGAATCGAAACTTTACGGTTGATGGAAAAAATTACGAATCAGCGGCAGACCTGACTGCTCAAGCCAACCACCTCGGAGCAACTATTCAGGCTGATATCGTTAAGCAAAAGCTCCCGAATACGCCACTTTCTTTGCCAGCACTGAACCAGCGGGGACAAGTGTACGGCAAGTACGACTCACGTATGGATTCCTTGATTGGAACGCATATTATCGACCAAACCCGCTATCAAGTCGCTAACAGTTTCATGGGCCGAGTGGGTTTGGTGAGTTCTGGTGGAGAATCAGGCAAGAACGACTTGGCAGAAGCAGTGCGAGCATCGGTCATCAACAAACGAGCCGGCGGCATGGGTATGATCGTTGGGCGCAAAGCGTTCCAGCGGCCATTTGATGAAGGTGTGGAAATTTTACAAGCGATTCAATCTGTGTATAGCTGCCCGGACGTAACTGTGGGATAATTGTTACTTACTAATTTTTTATGGCGAGCTCACGACTTCTTGACACAAGATATAGATCTCAATCTGGAGATATTCCGGCTTTGCATGAGCACATGAGGGCGGAAGATCCTGAGGAGAGTCTGATGGATTTGGCTTTGAAAGAAAACAAAGATCTTGCCACGGTTATGGAGGCGAGAAAAAACAAAAAATCTTCGCTTGCGAGGAGCTTTGCCGCAAGAGTACTGGGGAGAGTTTTCCGTTGGATGGGTCGCGATAATCAAAAAGAAATAACTTCCGAATCAATTGATTTTTGGCGACAAGGAAATCTCAATACTTTAAATGTTTATAGCAAGGCGTACGGAGAAGAAATGCTTCCGCGCGAGCAAATGATTCTCTTTCGGGAAGAACTCGATACGTATATCGAAAAGTACTTGCGGTATCATCAAGGCGCTACTTGGGATTTTGACTCTGCTCAGCGAGCGATTTATGACGAAATTTTACCAACTTTACAAGAATTCTATAATAAAAATGATGTTTTACGTGATCCAGCAATTATTTTCATTCAGCGTTTGCACTGGAACCAAATTCTCGCTGATGATCTGGTTCATTTCTTCCTATTAAAGGCTCGACAGTATTCTTGATTCAGTGTACTGATCGCCTGAAGAGACTCACGCCTCAAATCAGAAAAAAATCCGCTATAATCCAGGTATGTCAGATATAACACCGGCCGTTGTGGCCCACATTTCTCAGCTTGCAAATCTTTCCGTCACCGAAACTGAACAACAAAACTTTGCGCAGGCATTTCAAGAAACACTGGATGAAGTGTCGAAAATCAATGCTGTAGATGTGACTGGCGTGGAGCCAACTGCGCATACAACTGGTCTGCAGAATGTCTGGCGACAAGATGTCGTGGATACTGAGCGTGTTTTGTCGCAGCAGTCTGTTTTGGCGCAGGCCGACAAAACATTTGGTGAATACATTGTGGTCGATAGAGTGATTGAGGAGAGTGTATGAGTTCCGTTCGAACGAAGTTGGAAGAATTAACCCTGACTGAAGCACTGGCAGGCGTCGCTCACAAACAGTTCACGATGCAAGAGGTGCAGCAGGCTGTTTTGAGTCAAATTGAGGCGACGAAGGATCTCAACATGTATTTGGCGCAAGCAGATTCTGCTCCTGGAGAGCAGCCTGGTGTACTCGCTGGTGTGCCGATTTCATTTAAGGACAACATTTTAGTCCCTGGCATGCCAACGACTGCCAGTTCTAATGTGTTGCGTGGATACGAGCCGCACTATGAGTCGACCGTGAGTGCTCGTTTGCGAGCTGCCGGCGCTTGGAATGTTGGGAAAACCAACCTCGACGCTTGGGCACACGGATCAAGCACCGAGACTTCTGACTTTGGCGCAACGAAAAATCCTCGGAATCCTGAATATATTCCAGGAGGATCATCTGGTGGGGCAGCTGCTTCTGTGGCGGCGAATGCCTGTATTGCAGCGATTGGAACCGAGACCGCTGGATCGATTCGTCAGCCAGCGGCTTGGTGTGGTGTGGTTGGACTGAAGCCAACCTATGGTCGTGTGCCTCGTGCCGGTGTGGTGGCGATGGGCTCGTCGCTCGATTGCCCGGGACCGATGACCAAAACAGTTCGCGATGCAGCACTTTTGTTGGAACACATGGCAGGACAAGACAAGTATGATGGCACGACGAGCCCTTTGGCAGTGCCACAGTACACAGCAGCCGTGGACGCAGCCGAAACAGCACAGCCACTTACTGGACTCAAAATTGGATTTTTGTATACGGAAGTGCTCGACGATCCTCGCATTCAGCAAGCCTACGATGACGCCCGCGGTGTCTTGGAATCTCTTGGTGCAACTGTAGAAATTCCTCAAGCAATGGAAACAGAGTACGCCATCGGTGTGTATGCCGTGGTGCAGCGAGCCGAAGTCAGTTCCAACTTGGCTCGGTATGATGGCATCCGTTACGGTCATGATCGATCTGAATTTGGTGCGGAGGCGAAGCGTCGCATTATGCTGGGAACCTACACATTGAGTGCCGGATATGCTGATAAATACTACCAAAAAGCCCAGCAAGTTCGAACCAAGTACATCCAGGACTTTGCCCGACTGTTTGGCGAGTACGACATTCTCGTAGCTCCGGTGACTCCAGGCTTTGCTCTCAAGGCAGGCGAATCGAAAAAGTATCCGTTTTTCGGGGAAATGATTGACCGACTTGTGGAACCGTGTTCATTGGCTGGATTGCCTGGACTTTCTGTTCCCTGTTTTGTGGATCCAGAAACAAACTTAACGCTCGGTCTCAATATTTTGGCACCAGCATTTGAAGAGTCTCGTATGATCACCGTGGCCCGAGCCTATGAACAAGCCACTCAGTGGAATCCCTGGACTACTCAGCCTCACGAATCTTTCAAGGAGCGCACATGAAATTTACACCCGTAATTGGACTCGAAATTCACGCAGAACTGCGTACGAACACAAAAATGTTCTGTGGCTGTCCAGCAGATCACTTCGGGAAGGCACCAAATTCTCAGGTGTGTCCAGTGTGTTTTGGTCTGCCTGGGGCACTCCCAGTTGCTAACGGCGAAGCGATTCGTCGAACGATCATGATTGGTCAGGCGCTCAACTGCGAAATTGCCAGCGAAAGCAAGTTCGATCGGAAGAATTATTTCTATCCGGACTTGCCCAAGGGGTATCAGATTTCTCAGTATGACCAGCCATTTTGTTTTGGCGGGGTCGTAGAAACGAGTCTTGGTCCGGTACACATCACTCGTGTGCATTTGGAAGAAGATACCGCCAAACTCCAGCACGTTTCCTTGACTGCAGAAGAACAAGCAACGCTAGGAGTAACGCATCGAGATGTTTCGTTGTTGGACTTTAATCGCTCTGGTGTTGCGTTGGTTGAAATCGTGACTGAGCCAGATGTAAAATCCGGCGAACACGCTCGTGAATTCGGGAAAAAACTCGTGCAAACCTTGCGGTATTTAGGTGTCACAGATGCTGACATGGAAAAAGGTTCTCTGCGTTTGGAAGCCAATATCTCTGTGCAGGCCGAAGAAGAAGCCGCAGCCGGAAAACTTCCAGACTACAAAGTAGAAGTGAAAAACCTCAACTCGTTCCGCTTTTTAGAGCGATCAATTTCTTACGAGATTGCCCGACAATCCGAACTGCGCGCTGCTGGTGTCCTGCCAGATCAGGAAACTCGCGGGTGGAATGACGACAAGGGTGAAACCTACTCTCAGCGTAAAAAAGAGTCGGCAGCCGATTATCGATACTTCCCGGATCCAGATTTAGCCCCGATGGTTTTCGATACTGCCTGGAAAGAATCTATTGCCGCCGAGTTGCCAGAACTTCCCGATGCAAAACAGACTCGATTCCAAACACAGTTTGGCTTGAGCGTGCAAGCAGCCGAGGTCGCCACTGCCGATCGCGCCGTGGCCGAAGTGCTGGAAATCGTGTTCGCGCAGTCAGCTGAGAAGAAGATCGAACCACAAAAAGTAGCGAATGCGTTGTTGAATCATAAGGTTGAGAGTTGGTTGATTGATGCGGAGCAGGTTGCTGTCCGTCATGACCAAATTAGCAATGAAGTTGATCGAGTGCTAACCGCAGTCGAAGCACTGTATGCAGTCGAGTCGGTAGACGAAGACGAGTTAGTACGCATTGTGACAGCTGTGTTGAACGACCCGGCAAATGCCGACGGCGTTTCTCGCTATCGCGCTGGCAAGACACAAGTGTTAGGATTCTTTGTAGGACAAGTCATGCGCCAGCTGGGCAAAAAGGTTGATGCCAGCGTTGTGCAGGAGGCTGTCCGGAAACAACTGGATTCATAAGCCAAATGTCTTTTGCTCACCTTCACGTTCATACTGAGTACTCGCTGCTAGACGGCCTGAGTAAGATCAAAGGTCTCGTGGCACGCGCGCAAGAGCACGGGCAGACCTCGATTGGTATTACCGACCACGGGACGATGTACGGCGTAGTGCCGTTTTTTAACACCGCGCGCAAAGCTGGAATTAAGCCGATCATTGGTCTGGAAGGCTACATGTCAGCAACGAGTCGGTTTGATAAGCAGAAGAAAATGGGTGACGACGCCTATCACATCACGTTACTTGCCAAGAATTTTGCGGGCTATCAAAACTTGATGAAATTGACTTCTCGTGCGCATATTGAAGGTTTTTCCTACAAACCGCGTTTCGATGACGAGTTATTAGCCGAACACCATAACGGAATTATTGCGACTTCCGGGTGTATGGCGAGTATAATTTCCCAACTCTTGATTGATGGAAAGTGGGATGACGCTGCAGCGAAAGTCAAAAAATACTACGAATTATTCGAAGGAAATTTTTTCCTCGAAATTCAACATCATGCTGGAATTCCAGAGGTTCAGCAACTGACCGAAGAAATTATCAAACTGTCTCGCCAAACCGGTGTGCCTCTGGTGGCAACCAACGATGTTCACTACGTTGATCCCAGCGATGCGGAAGCGCAAGATGCTTTGCTCTGTGTATCACTGCGTCGACTGATGAGTGAAAAAGATCGCATGAGTATGATGTCTTCGCCTGATTTTTACTTGCGGTCGAGCGAGGAAATGGAGCAATTGTTCGCTGCCACTCCAGATGCAATCGAGAACACGCTCAAGATTGCCGAGATGTGCGAACCAGATGTCATTCCAACCGGACAGTGGATTCTGCCAAAGTTTGATATTCCAGAAAACACCACCGCTGAACAGTACTTGCATGACTTAGCTTTTGAAGGCTTGCCAAAAGTTCTCAACACGGTGGATGAATACGCTATCAAGCGCGCAGAGTATGAGTTGGAAGTGATTAACTCGAAAGGGTATGCAAACTACTTCTTGATTGTGCAAGACTTTATTCGTTGGGCCAAAGATCAAGGGATTTATGTTGGACCGGGACGTGGCTCGGCAGCTGGTTCTCTTGTTTCATTTGCCTTGGGAATTACGACGATTGATCCACTCCAGCATGACCTGAAGTTTGAGCGCTTCTTAAATCCAGAACGCCCTTCACCTCCTGACGTTGATATCGATTTTGCCGACACTCGCCGCGAAGAAGTTCTCGAATACGTGACCAATAAGTATGGCAAAGATCGCGTTGCCAACGTGATCACCTTTGGGCGCATGGAATCTCGTGTAGCAATTCGTGACATCGGTCGTGTTTTAGGCTTGCCGTACGAAGATCCAGATAAACTCGCCAAGCTCGTTCCACAAGGTATGGGTTTGCAAGAAGCGATCGATACGGTTCCAGAACTCAAGCAGTACAGCGAGTTGCCAAAGTATAAAAAACTGTTTGAACTTGCTTTGAAGGTAGAAGGTTCTGTTCGCCATAGTTCCATTCACGCTGCGGCCGTGGTGGTTGCAGACGATGACATCACCAATTACTGTCCAGTGCAGCTTGATACGAAGGAAGGAAAAGTCGTCACGCAGTACGACATGTATGTGCTTGACGCCAACGTTTCTGGAGACGATGCCATTGGGTTGCTGAAGTTTGACTTTTTAGGTTTGCGTAACTTGTCAATTTTGGGAGAAGCGATCGAGCTCGTAAAGCAGGTTCGAGGAGAAGAAGTGGATCTCGATCGCATTCCACTGGATGATCCAGATGTGTACGCCATGCTTTCTCGTGGAGAAACCACCGGTGTTTTCCAGCTGGAGTCTGGCGGTATGCGAAGAGTGGCACGTCAACTTCAGCCGAATAAATTCTCTGATATCGTCGCTATGGTTGCGTTGTATCGACCAGGTCCAATGGACCTGATTCCAGGCTTTATCGAAGCCAAGCATAATCCGGAAAAAATTGAGTATCCGCACAAAGACTTGAAAGAGATTTTCGAAGAAACCTACGGCTACATGGTGTACCAAGAGCAGGCACTTTCTGTGGCGAATGTGATGGCCGGCTACTCACTTGGAGAGGCTGACGTTCTTCGCAAAGCCATCGGGAAGAAGAATATTGAGATCATGCAGAAGCAGCATGGCGAGTTTGTTTCTCGGGCAGAAAAAAAGGGTTACTCCAAAAAAGTCGCTGAGCAGGTGTGGAGTTACATCGAAAAATTCGCCGGATACGGATTCAACAAGGCGCACGCTGCCAGTTATGCCATGGTGTCGTACCGCACTGCATACATGAAAGTGAAGTATCCGGTTGAGTACATGACTGCTTTGTGTAGTGTTGAGTCTTTGTCTCACAACCAAAAACGCGAAGAGAAAGTCATGGCAGCCGTTGATGACTCGAAAGCCATGGGAATCGCTGTTTTGCCTCCAGATATTAATTCTTCTGGAAACGGATTTACGATTGTTGACCACCCTGATTCTTTGCAAGGCAAAGCAATGCGGTACGGTTTAGGAGCGATTAAGAATGTTGGTGTGGCTGCGGTGCAGAATATTTTGGCAGTGCG
>CAZFLN010000005.1:17594-48787 GCA_964519905.1 uncultured Pseudomonadales bacterium
ACAAGACGGACCATTCCATTCATTTACTGATTTTCTCCAGCGTGTAGAAGGGCGGAAGGTCAACAAGAAAGTGATTGAAAGTCTCGCTCGAGTGGGTGCGTTTGACCGATTCAGTACTCGATCTTCAATTCTTGAAAATCTGGACCAAATCAAGGCACAGGCTCAACAGTTTCAAAGTGAGATTGAAGGGCAAGACATGTTATTCGGAAACGATGACTCAGCTTCAACCAAGGTGCAGGACACGTTTGTGCAAATCGAGGAGTATCCACAAGCTGAACTCTTAGCCTACGAAAAAGAATTACTTGGTTTTTATCTTACCGATCATCCGATGGCGAAGGTTCTGAAGCAGTTATCTAAAAATGCTGAACGCAGTATTCGCGATATCGATCCAGAAATTCACACTGACCAAACATTCGTAATCGGCGGAATTCTGAACAATATTCGCCAAGTTCGTACAAAAAAGAAAAACGAAAAAATGGCTTTTGGGACGATGGAGGACAGTTCTGGATCTATTCGTGTAGTCTGTTTCCCGAAAACCTATGTTCAGGCAGAAGCCTATTTCACCAATGACAATGCTGTTTTAGTGCGAGGAAAGCTGGACACCCGTGACGAAGAACCTCAAATTATTGCTGAGAAAGTATGGGTGCCATCACTGGTTGAGTCAGAATTAGAGGCGCAGTCTACACAAGTGATTGAGCTTGAAATTCCTCGCTCCACAGATAAAAAAATTCTGCAAGAAATTGGAGTGCTCTTAAAGAAATCACCTGGGAACTTCGCAGTTGATTTACTGCTTCCATCTGCCTCAGGAACCGGTGCGCCTCAAAAAATGCGACTCCCCTATAAGGTGGATTGGAAACCAGAATTAGAAAAGTACGTTAAAAAACTCCTGCAAACGTAGGATTTCGTTTCTCAATGTTGATGGTGGTGTGAGTGGAGAGTTTTTTTCTTGGATGCCTGAGGTGTATCAGACATAATTTGGGGCAAATGAAGGAGAGCGAACGCAGCAAAAAGCGTACTTATTGGAACGGCCAGAATCAGCCCAATTGAACCAGCTAATGTTCGAACAATTTCTTCCACAATTAACTCACTGTTGAGAATTGCCCACCATGGTTGATTCCCTTCATTTAAGAGAAAGAGAATAAAGAGTGGAAGGTTTGCACTGGCATACGCCAAAATGAGCGTGTTGACGAGAGAAACAACATGCGTACGGCCCACTCTGAGTGCACGCTCCCAGAGCTCTTGCATTTGCATGCCAGATTTAGCAAAAAAGAGCTCCTCTACGAGTGCGACTTGAGCCAAGCAAATATCATCAAGAATTCCTAGTACCCCCAATAAAATTCCAGCCAAGAAAATTCCCTGCAATGGAAGTGCCAAAGCCCCAACTTGCAGGAACATAGCTTCTTCACTTCCGAGTCCCGTTAAGTGGAGCGATTGGACAGCAGCTAAGGAGAGGAGTCCTACCAGAGTAAGCACTCCAAGTATTGAAAGAAGCGCAACATGGCTGGTTCTATTCACTCCATGTGATAGATAAATAGTTCCGGTTGCCACAACCATTGCCCAAATACTCGCGCCAAGAACCGGATCTCCTCCTTGCAGAAGCCAAGGGAGTAATCCACCCAAAAGACTGGCAAATGTGAGTGCCATTCCAAGAAGAGCTCGTAATCCTTGTGCCCCGGTGAGTGCCACAACCAGGAGCGTAAAGATCGAAAACAGAATTGCCACCCCAGTCAGTCGGTAGACATCGACGACGGATAAATCAGAACTTTCTTTACTCGTAGAGGCTACTAAAATGCTTTGTCCTGGTTTGAGAACTTGACTTGCTTGCAGTGGTTGAAAGTCTGAGCCATATTGAAGGGTGTGTGTCTCTCCTCCTGTTTCGATTTCGAGTGCTTGCCACACGCCGCCAGCGCTGAACTCATTTTCTGCGACGCTTTCTGTGACGCTGTCCACAACTTTTGCTCTCTGAAGCCCGTGCTTGGGAGAGAAAGCCCAGGCAAAACTACAGAGAAACACACCGAAAAGAAATGTTGCAAAAAGCGGTACTGAAAAGCCAGCAGGAAACCGAGTAGACATGTGGTTTATACTATCATGATGAAGATTCCAAAGTTTTTTAAAGAAGGTTGGGGCCGTTGGGTTGCCTTACTTGCTATTGTTGTACTGATTGGTGGCGGCATTTGGTGGAGCCGATCTGGAGAAACAGAAGTAGTTCAGACTATTCAGCCGGAGTATAAGGATCTGGAAGAGATTCTTGAATTTTCTGGTGTGACTGATGCCAGTGAACGAGTCGCTCAGCATTTTGCTGGTGGTGGGAAATTGGTGTATGTAGGCGCAAAATCTGGTGAAGTGGTAAAGAAGTGGCAAACACTTGCCACGATTGATGCCCGATCGGCTCAAAAGAGTCTTCAGAAAAACCTGAATACCTATGAATCGCAAAGGCTTCTGTTCGAAAATATTGGTGATGAGAGAAAAGATCGAGTTCTTTCTGAAGAAGAACGTCGCTTAGCTCAACGAGATCAACTTGATCTTGAGCAGACTGTTTTGAGTGTGGAGATGCAGTCTATTTCCATAGAAGACTCTCGTTTAAGCTCTCCGATTGATGGAATTTTACTCAAAGCTCCTTCCGCCGTAGTGGGAACAAATATTGGTCCAGCCGATGGCTATGAAGTATTTAATCCGAAAACAATTTTCTTCCGTGCGTATGTGGATGAAATTGATGTTTCTCGGGTATACGTTGGACAAACTGCCAAGATACGACTCGACGCTTTTTCAGATCAAGAATTTTCCGGAACAGTTCAGAAAGTCTCATATGCGAGTACGAGTTTAAGCACCGGCGGAACGGTTTTTCCGATTGAGGTGATGTTTACACTTGATCCAGCGGAGCAAGGTTTCCGTTTAGGGATGAATGGCGATGTTTCTTTGTTGCTTGAAAAGCGTACGAATGTTTTGAGTGTCCCGATTGAAACTGTCAGTACCAAAGAAGGAAAGAACTTCGTTTCTGTTCTAGTTGGTGAAGAAGTACAAGAGCGTGAGGTGGAAATCGGTCTAGAAACTGATACCTCAGTAGAAATTGTGTCTGGAATCACTGTAAATGATCTGGTGGTCATGCCATGAGCGAGGCCGTTCTCCAGTTACGAGCGGTAAAGAAAGAGTATTGGCTTGGTGATCAAAAAATCAGAGCCTTACGTGGTGTTGATCTTGATGTTCACTCCGGCGAGTTTGTGGCGATTATGGGTCCATCTGGTTCTGGGAAGTCGACTTTGTTGCAGATTTCTTCATTATTAGACTCTCCGACCTCTGGCACGGTAAAGCTGGAGGGAAAAGAAGTCAGTCAGTATACAGAGCCGCAATTGGCTTTGGTCCGGAATCGGTCAATTGGATTTGTCTTTCAACAGTTTAATTTGCTGCCAAAAACCTCCGCTCTCGATAACGTTGCGCTACCACTGATTTACGGTGGCGTTCCGGCCAAAGAGCGAATCAAACGTGCAAAAGCAATTCTGGAACGCGTTGGGCTGGGAGAGCGTATGGGAAATACACGTGCCCAGATGAGTGGTGGCCAGCAGCAGAGAGTGGCTATTGCGCGTGCTCTGGTAACGGAGCCATCACTTGTTTTTGCGGACGAACCGACAGGAAACCTTGATTCTAAATCTGGCGACGAAATTATGGACCTTTTTTTGCAGCTGCACAAAGAAGGAAAAACGATTGTTATGGTGACACACGAAGAAGATGTGGCCGCATTTGCTGAACGAGTGATTCGTGTCAAAGATGGCCAAATTATTTCAGATAAAAAACAGAAGCAGCGAAAGTCATCCTCAACATGATGTCTCAATGGTTGAATACCGCGAAAGTTTCGTTCCAGGCGATTCTCACGAATAAAACTCGTTCGATTCTCACCATGCTTGGCGTGATTATTGGCGTTGGTTCCGTGATTTTGCTTACTTCTATTGGTTCCGGCTTGCAGAGTTTTATCGAAGAGCAGTTTGAATCTTTGGGATCAAACAGTGTGGTTGTGTATCCCTTTAAGGTATTTAACGAACAGGGTGGATTCTCTGATCAAGATGAGCAGATGGCGAGTCTCAGTAATCCGAACTTTAAAATGAGCGACATTAATGCATTGCGCCGAAATCGTTCCATTGTGGCCGGCATTATGCCAGAAGCAAGTGCGCCTGAACGAGTGTCTTTCCAAGACACCAGTATTCGCGCCACGATTGTTGGAACGACGCAGGATTATCAAGTTATTCGGAATACAAAAGCAGAAAAAGGACGATTTTTCTCGAAGGAGGAAGAATCTGCAAACGCTCGGGTGGCAGTCCTCGGCTATAAAGTTGCTCAAGATGTTTTTGGAAATGTTGATCCAGTGAATAAAACCGTGCGTATTGGAAGTAGTCGATATCGAGTCGTTGGCGTGGCAGAAGAAAAAGGTGGCGGCTTTGGTGGTCCCAGTTTTGACAGCTATGTTTTTATTCCGATTGAAACATACTTCCAACAATTTACGGTAGAGAGTTTCTCAAGTATTGTTCTCCAGGCAAGATCGAAGGATGACGTTCCCAAAGTTATCGAGGCAGTGAAGTACTACTTCACCGAGGTACAGGGTCGGAAGGAAGATGAATTTGAGGTATTTGATCAACAACAAATTCTTGATTCAATTAACGAAATTCTTGGTATCTTAACACTTGGGCTCGGAGGAATTGCTGCGATTTCCCTGGTGGTTGGCGGGATTGGCATTATGAATATTATGCTGGTTTCTGTCACAGAGCGGACGCGAGAAATCGGCTTACGAAAAGCACTTGGTGCGACGCCGAATCAGATTCTCGTGCAGTTTTTGATTGAGTCAGCACTTCTTTCTTTTTTGGGCGGATTTATTGGGGTAATGGTGGCGGCATTTTTTGCATTTTTGATTCGATTTTTTGCTGATTTCCCAACTCGGATTACGCCTGATTCCGTACTTTTGGCTTTTGGTGTATCAATTGGCGTGGGTCTTATTTTTGGTGTGGCCCCGGCTCGAAAAGCGAGTCAAATGTCTCCGATCGAGGCTTTGCGTACCGAGTAGCAAACTTGATATACTGATTTCATGAACGGAAAACTTGTTCTCTGGATTATCTGTGCCGTCCTGATTTGTGCTGGCGGAGTGTTTTTATTCTCTCAGTATGCGGCTGGTGCGTTTGGGCAAGGTATCGCGTTGTCACTTCCTGCTGTGACTGGCTCAGCCGTGCCAAACACTCAAGATTTATCTGGAGAGGTGCAGGAGTCAGTGCGCGGAATCGATCGTTCACTTGCCTCTCAAATTCGTCATTGGCGAGAAGAGGGGTGGCAAGCACCAGCAATTTTGAGCGCTGTTACTGAGTCTGTTGAGCAAGCAAGTGAGACCACTGTTTCTGCTACCGTGAGTACCACTCCTGGAGAAGTGTGGCAGTCGTTTCGAGATCAGGGAGCACAGGCAGCTTTGGGTGAAGTGTTGGGAACCACAGAGGTTTCTGTCAATGCGGTGACTCAGAATGCCGTGAATGAGGCGCGATACCAGTATTGTTTAGGTGTGGTTGACGCCTATGAGCGCCGATAATTTTTCTCCTGGTATACTATCCCTACACTCAGAATGAGTCAGTAAGAATAATTGCTATGATGCTTTCCAAAGAAATGAATGAGCGCTTGGCGCAAGTAACCGATAAGGCGCACAGTTTGTTGTCTTCCGCGCCTCTAGAAGATTTACAGCGCCAGTCTCGAGAGTTAGAGTCTGAAACCTTTGCACCAGATTTTTGGAATCAGCCTCAAGTTGCCGCAAAAACACAGCAGAAATTATCAGCCACGCAGGCAGAAATAACTCAGTGGGAAAAGCTCGCTACGGAGCTCGAAGAAATTTCTTTGACACAAGAACTTTTAGATGAAACAGAAGATGAGTCTGTCTTGGTGGAGCTCGAGACGAGAATTGGGAGTTTGGAGCGACTCACTCGAAGTGTTGAACTGCAGACGTATCTCTCTGGACCGTTTGATCGCAATGACGCTCTGGTCTCGATTCACTCTGGCCAAGGCGGCACAGAAGCCATGGACTGGGCCAGTATGCTCCAGCGAATGTATGTGCGATATTTTCAGCGAAAAGGCTGGAAGTATGATCTTCTCGAGGAAAGCCGGGGAGAAGAGGCTGGGATAAAAAGTGCTGTCTATTTGGTCCATGGTTCGTATGCCTATGGTTACATGAAGGGTGAGTTCGGCACCCATCGCCTGGTACGTCAAAGCCCATTTAACGCGGATGGATTGAGACAAACTTCGTTTGCCGGTATAGAGGTTATGCCCGCATTTGATGATGATGACACGAGTATTGAAGTGAAGCCCGATGATCTAGAATGGTCATTTAGTAGATCCGGTGGAAAGGGTGGGCAGAACGTCAACAAAGTGAGTACCGCGGTGACTCTTCGCCACACACCAACTGGCTTAGTTGTTCACTCACGTCAAGAGCGAAGCCAAGAACAGAATCGGAAAATTGCTTTGCAGTTATTAAAAGGCTTGTTGGCTGATCAGGCGGAAAAAGAACGTCGTGCCCAATTGGCCAGTATTAAAGGAGATCACACCCAAGCCTCTTGGGGAAATCAGATTCGAAACTATGTTTTGCATCCCTATAAATTGGTGAAGGACACCAGAACTGGTGTTGAGACTTCTGATACGGAAGCAGTTTTGGATGGGGAGATTGATGATTTTATTTTTGCTGAGTTAAAGGACTCTCCTTTAGGCCTATAGTTTTATGTTGCGGTAAAAGTCTGTTTGAGAGATCATTTTCTCTGGAGTTATTAATGCTTCCATTCAAAATTTGCGGAAATGATTGTGGTTAGTGGTCTATTTGCTTTTTTTAATTCGTTAAATAGAAAATAGATTTTTTGTCCTTGAGAAGATTAATTTCCGCAAATTTGTTTTATAGGCCTAAAGGAGAGTCCTTTGCATCTTCGCATCTTGGCTCCCAGTCAAAAATTTGCTACAGTAATCTCTATGTCATTTCAGCGTGTCACCGTTCAAACTACCAAGAAAAATTCAACTCAGACAGCGGACACTGTCGCTTCACGAGTAGACGTTTCTGGTAAAACCGCCAAGTCTACATCTTCGTTTCAACCTCGACGGGGTTCATTCTCCGAAGGGTCTCCTACGAATCTCGAACAGAACAACACTGAATCAATGAATCAAAATCTCAGTCAGAAGTCACGTCGTTCAGAAGGGAAAGATATGCCAAAGTTTGCCACCAAGAAAGTTATCACTCTCGCTATCGCGGGAGCGGTCGTTTTTGGAATTGTTACTGGCGGAGCTGGAGCATTTATCTCTCGCCAAACTAGTACTTCCCAAGTTGCCTCAGACTCAACTGGCACTGAGACCAGTGTTATTCCAGATTCAGCAGTGAAAGTTGGTGCGGTATTTGGCGTTTCAGATCAGAGTACCTTTAGTGATGACACGGAAGGCGTTATTATCCTCGGCGGTTTGGCTGGAGAAGGCTCTCACACCTTGTTACGCCCAGGTGGTGTGAGTCAAAATGTGTATCTTACTTCTTCTGTTGTTGACCTTGGACAGTTTGAAAATATGCGTGTTCGTATTTGGGGAGAAACATTCAAGGGTCAAAAAGCCGGATGGTTGATGGATGTCGGACGCGTTGAAGTCATGGAGCTTGGCGCAGAGCTTCCAGAGTGGTACCAGAAACAGCAAGGTCAGTAAACTAAAAAACCAGGAAATTAGGAAACAATGATATTGTTCGATCAAGTCAGCAAGGTTTTCCCAAATGGATATGTTGGCTTAGATGAAGTGAGCTTCGAGATCAACCCTGGCACATTGACCTATATTACTGGCGAATCTGGTGCTGGAAAAACAACGCTCATGCGTTTGATGATTCGAGAAATGATGCCGACAGAGGGTGAAATATTTATTGATGGCGAATCTTTGTTGCGACTTCCGCTCAGTAAAGTTCCTTATTTGCGACGAAAAGTTTCGGTTGTGTTCCAAGACTTTAAGCTCATCCCAGAACGGACCGTTGCTGAGAACATTGATCTGGTCCTTGAAATTGCTGGTATGTCTAGTCGTCAGCGACCGCAACGCATTGAAGAGGTGTTAAGCCTGGTTGAACTCCAAGACCGTTTAGATTTATTTCCAGTTCAGCTTTCTGGCGGAGAGCTCCAGCGAGTTGCTTTTGCTCGCGCGCTTTCGACTACGCCAAGCGTTATTTTTGCCGATGAGCCAACCGGGAACTTAGACCCTCAAACTGGTTCAGACATTGGTGATCTTATTGAAAAGATCGTGTCACTTGGCACAACTGTCTTAGTCGCTACGCATGATCAAAATCTGCTGGCTCAGCATCCCGACGCCCGAATTCTGACGTTGAAACAGGGTCGACTCGCGAAAGATTCAGCCGCCAAACCAGTTACTGAAGAAAGTATTGATTCTTCTGAAGAAAAGAAAAGTTCTTCAAAAAAGAAGAATAAAAAAGCTGCGGATGGAGAGTCTTCCTCAGAATTTCTTGAGCAGTCTGATTCAGACCATTCAGATGGAAAAGAAGAAAAGGAGTCTGAATGAGTTCTGCATTTTCTCAGTCCATATCGCACATTCGTCGCTCACCATACCAAGCTTTGTCGGCGGTGATGCTCGTTTGGGTTACGTTTTTTGTCGGATATGTCTTGACACTCTTTTTGGTCGGTTCGCATCGTGTTTTAGAGTACTTTGAGACTCGTCCACAAGTAACAGCTTTCTTCACTCAGACTACTTCTGCTGAACAGCTTTCACAACACCGCGAAGATCTTTTGCAACAACCTCAGGTTACTGAAGTAAAAATGGTGACACAAGCAGATGCTCTCGAGATTTATCGACAGCAAATTGGGAACGATCCAGTGCTGTTGGAACTTGTTACCGCTGACATCTTACCTCCTTCTTTGGAAATTTCCACACGATCACTGGATGACTTAGCTGGAATTGCGGAAGCGGTTCAAGGTTTTGCCGGCATCGATGAAGTGGTGTATCAAAAGGACATTGTGGATAGTCTCCGTTACTGGA
The DNA here is from genome assembly GCA_964519905.1 of uncultured Pseudomonadales bacterium. Taxonomy (GTDB): domain Bacteria; phylum Patescibacteriota; class Microgenomatia; order UBA1400; family UBA1396; genus CAZFLN01. The sequence continues at coordinate 26,604 of CAZFLN010000005.1, forward strand.
CAACCTTGTTGCGACAAATTGGGATTGGTACATTGGCTATTTTTGCCAGCATCGCTGGTCTGGTTATTGTGGTCATAACAAGTATGCGTATTGCCAGCCGTCGAGCTGAAATTCGAATTATGCGTTTAATGGGTGCGACAAAATGGTATATTCAACAACCTTTCTTGCTGGAAGGTGCACTGTACGGGATTACTGGCTCAGTGCTTGGTTGGGTAAGTGCGTATATCTTACTGTTGTATGCCTCTCCTACCGTGCAGTCATTTTTTGCCGAGATAGCATTGGTTCCAGTTCCATGGGAGTTTATGGCGCTGTTGTTGGCTGCTGGCACTTCGGTTGGACTCTTGTTAGGCTTCGTGGCCAGCTTTTGGAGTACTCGCCGTTTGTTCCGTGTGTAGATTTTAGATGAATTTACACTGTAATCTTGATATGATGAAAGTATGCTAGAGTTAAAAACACTCCGATTTGTGTTTTCCGTCCCGCTGTTATTGGCAGGGCTGTTTTTTTTCTCGACTCTTTTCGTTTCTCAAGTCGTGTTTGCGCAAGCAACCGGATCTGCACAGCTGTCGGAAGAAGAGCGAAAACAAGTTCAGTCACGCATTGATGAGTTGACTCAGAAGTTAGAGGAAGTAAAGCAAGAGAAGAATACACTTTCTTCTGCCATCAAACTGATTGACAATAAAACGCTCCTGAATGAACAGCAGATCCGCAAAACGCAGCTGGAAATCCAGGTTACGCAGTCCGAAGTGCTTGATTTGACAGAGCGGGTTGAAGGACTGAAGACAACGCTTTCAGAATTGTCAGTCGCGCTTATTCATCGTATTCAACAGCAGTACAAGCAGCACAGCGGTGACGCTATGAGTCGATTGTTTGCTACAACTGGTGCAGAAGATTACTTCAAGCAGGATAAATATATTTCTAAGGTTCGAGCTCACACGCAAGAACTCATTATGACCACAGAGGAAAAGCGGCAAGATTACGAGCATCAGCGCGAGTCCAAAGAACAAAAGCAGACTCAACTTGAGTCTTTACAGTCACGTTTATCTCAGCAGCAGACAGAATTAGCTGAGCAAAAAGAGGACAAGCGCCGTCTTTTGTCAGTCACTCAAAATGATGAACGAAATTATCAGCAGCAACTGGCTGCCGCCCAAGCGGAAGCGGCTGGATTACTTCAAATTAAAGCTGGTCGCGGAAATGAGTCAGAAGTTGGAACCGTAAAAGAAGGTGATGTTATTGCCAGTATTATTCCTGGGAAATCGTTTTGTTCGAGTGGTACGCATCTGCACTTTGAGGTGATTAAGGACGGAAACTACACGAATCCGTTTTCTTGGCTGAGTGGTGATCCGAGTCTTATTAACTCTTCCTCTGACCCGGCCAATCCAAGTGGCTCTTGGCGCTGGCCAGTACAAGATCCAGCTCGAATTACGCAAGGCTACGGAATGAGTTGGTACGCCCGTGTTATGCGTGCCTACGGTGGGAGTCCTCATACCGGTATTGATTTGGTCAGTAAGAGTTCGAGTAATTTGCAGGTGGTGGCAGTGAAATCAGGTACTTTGTATCGCGGAGCAATTCGCTGTGGTGGTGGGAATATGCAGTACGTCAAGGTAAAACACGAAGATGATCCCTCTATTTCTACTGTCTACGTGCATGTAAATTACTAATTTGTTTGTTTCTCGTCTGTTTTTGCCGTTATATTTTTCGTATGATTTTTCGAAAAATATGTGCTGTTTTGGGGGTAATTTTCTTTTTCCCCCTTTTTCCTAGTCAAGTCTTTGCTGAGTCTCCACTCATAATTCGTGCCCTGTACCCCGTTCCACCAACTGGCGAGGAAGAGTGGATTTTAATTCAACAGTTAGATCCTGAAGCAAGTGGTTCTGCTGTAATTTCAGATACGCATGGCAGCATAAAGTCCTATTCATTTTCGTATCTTCCTCAAGAAGTATGGTACGAAATAAAAGCTGGTCAGAGCAAAATAGTCCTCAATAATGATTCAGATTCCGTTGTGCTGAGCCTACCATTGGGTAGTGAGGAGACGAGTCGCGTGTATGAGGCGAGTTCTGCTCACAGAGGCATGGTGTGGGCAAAACTGGACACTGGCTGGACTTGGATCACGCTCACTGATTTGGCTGAAAGGAGAGAGAAAAATAACTGGGCTTTGGCAGTGGATATTCCAGAAGAAGCTCAAGGAGAGCGGGAGAAAAACATTCATACCTTGAGTTTTGAGTCTCAAGTGCAATCGGAAAAAGGAGACACTTCATTGGTCGAGCCTAATTCAGAAGATGAGGAACATGAGTCATCAGTGTCAGGGAATATGAGTTCGCCGTATCCAGCAGTAGAAATAGAGCTGCGTAATTTTGATCAGAGTTCTTCTTTTCTTGCCCAGAATCGGGAGAATCAAATAGTTTTGTCCAGGCCAGATTACGCTCAAGAAATTGAAGTATTTGAGAATTGGCGCCAGCAGTGGCGGATGTCCGCGCTGTTCTTTCTGGCGAGTTTTTGTTGCTGGTGCGGCTTGGGGCTTTCTCAACTTCTTCCTTGGATTTTGAAAAGACAACGCAGAAAGTGGGCCTGGCCTTTGCTATCATGAAGGCATGAATACCAAATGGCGAAAGCGACTGATTTATTGGCTTCCGGCTATTTTACTGTATGCACTCATAACTTGGTTATCTCATCAACCAAAACTCCCTGCGCCAGGCACACCACTTGCTGATTTTTTGTGGTTTAAAGGCGCTCACATGCTGGTATACGCCACGTTAACTGCTTTTGTATGGTTTGCTTGGAAGCGAGGTGAATGGTTTCAGTCATCGTATCGTTTATATCGAGTCACATTTATTGTTCTTTTCGTGGCGGCTTGTTTGGATGAGTGGCATCAAACGTTTATTGTCGGAAGAACTGGTCGTTTGAGTGACGTTCTGATTGATATGCTGGCAACCTCAGGTGCGCTTCTAGTTATCTCACGGTATAATCGACCTAGACGTTGAGTCTATCCGGGATGTGGCGCAGTTGGTAGCGCGCACGCATGGGGTGCGTGAGGCCGCTGGTTCGAGTCCAGTCATCCCGACCATTTAAGACAAGACGGTCTTTGAGCAGGGTGTCGAAAGGTTCTTTTAGCCTGTACATCGTCACTTTTTCCTCATCAATCCATAAGTTCAAGAAAATAATTCTGACAATTTGGTCTTTCACTTCTGGTGTTCCTGCTTTGACGGATAATCCAGCGTTTTTAGACAAGTTCAAGAAGTCTTCAAGTGTCAGCACGTCCTGTTCTAAGTCAGGCATGGCTTCCTTGAGTTTGCTGATTTCTTCTTCCAATTGAACTTTGCTTCGTTCCAGTTCCTTGACTCGTTCCTCACCAATCTTTCTGACTGTTGAGCCTTCTTCCTGTTTGATAACCTGCAAGGCAGTCGTTCGTAGTTCACTGTCGGTAGCTTTGAGCAGTCCTTGTTTGGAGTGCAGTTCTGCCTCGAGCTTAGTTTTCTGCTTGGTGAGAACATCGGTCATTTCTTTGAGGTAAATCTGGTAATCCGCTTCGGTAAAGTTCAGTCCATCCTTGAGAAATTCATACAGCCAATCTAAGACAACCTTTACTCTGACTGACTTTTTGACTCTCTTGCATCCTGTGGTTTCACACCTGAAGTTGAGGTATCTTTTCCCACTGCCACCAGTAGATGGACCAACGGTCATATTGCCATCACAGAATGAACACTTTACAAAAGCCTTGAAGGGATAAAAGGTGTAGCGGTGGGTGTTAATAGGCATTAGTCGAGTACCCGACTGAGCTTGGATTTGGTAAAACTCTTCTTCACTGACCGCAGGTACAAAGTCGTATTTGGTTCGCAGGTCAACCGATTCGCCAGCTTGATTCCACAAACCGTAATAGAAGGAGTCTCTGAACAATTGACTGAGAATCCGTTTATCCATGTCTACTTTTCTGCCAGTGGATTTGATAAGTCGGTGATAGCCAAGAGCATTGATTGCTTGGGCAATCTTGTCCAGTGCTTCACCTCTGAGCTTCATCTGCCAGGCTTCTTTAATCAGTTCATGGTTGTTGCCATCAGGTTGATACTTACTGTATTCATCAATCACATATCCGTGTTTGGGGACGTGACTTTTGCCTTCGCTGGCTTTTCTGACCATACCGCGAGTCACATCTTGGGAAAGTTTATCGGAGTATTGTTTAGACAGCACGAAAGCAAGTCCTAGCATCATTAAGCCATTCGCATCTTTGGTGAAGTGGTGAGTGACAAACTTTAAGTCCTTGATGATGTCCTCATCAATCATGTCAATGACTTCACCACCTTCTTTCATATTGCGGGCGAGACGGTCAGGATTCCAGCAGAGAATCCCATCATACTTACCAAGTTTTAGGTCTTTGAGCATTTGCCTGAAAACAGGACGTTTACCAGGCTTCTTGGCAGATTTTTCTTCTCGAAGGGGCTCACCAACAATGGTTAAATTGAGGCGTTTGGCAAGCTGAAGACACTCGGCAATTTGGTCAGGAATAGACCGAGCTTGACGCTCTGGGTCATCGGTAGATTTGCGAGCGTAGAGGACATATTTGAGTTTGGTATGGTCAACTTCATACTCCATTAAACCCGATTATCCCACGAAAAAACAAAAACAGGAGTACACACCACTCTTTTCCTGTACTCCAACCAACCTCCCTTGACCCGTTTCTGCCACAGCAGGGGTGGCACAGTAAAACCACGAAAACCTAACAATACATAACACATTAAAGAAAGCCTATAAAAATCAATTGGTTGCCAAGAAGCTCCTTCATCTAATTGATAGCCATTAAACAAACTGGTATCATATCATCATGATTAACTCAGAAGCAGGTCAACAAGATTACCAAAACTTGAGAGATATTCAAAAACCTCTTCAAGAGATTATCGCTGTTCTAGAAAATGCCGGAAGTGACGTTTCTGACCGAGCGAAGCGACTGAAGGAGGCTGTTGACTCTTTAGACGGCAAAACTGTACCTCAACAAATAGGTGATGCTCTCATCAAGATGTTTAAAACAATTCCTGAAGCTTACCATCTAGGTACTCCAGAGATGAATGTTTTTTTAGGTCTAGGAGTGACCTTGATTAAAAATGAAAAAGGGGATTACTCCGTACACTCAGCACCGGAGAAACCAGATAGTCCTGCTGAAAAGCCTGCACCTGCTAGTAATAGTGAGACATTTTCTGATGAGTCAGGAATAGATGTTTGGAGGATAGCTGACACGAGAGATTATCATGAAGTCCCTAATGTTATTGCCTATGAAATAGCCCATAAAGATTCATATCGTTTTCAGCATGGTACAGCTCCAGGCAATACTTTTAGTTGGAGTAATGGCAACTTGAGAGCAGAGCCAGGTGATGAAAAATCGGATTCAGTACTCAAAGGTAATTTGCTAGAAGAATTACGTTCGAAAAAGGTTAAGGGCAGTGTTACTCTTTCAACTGGTGAAAGAATTGAGCTATAAATCCTTCTGAAATAGTTCAAACACCTTCTTCTTGATATTTCTAAAAAAGGCAAATAGACGGTTTTTCTTGAGTTTCAGATACAGAATCTCTCGTCCTTGACTGTCTCGCATCGCCATAGAATTCCTGACACCATCCTCACCGAGCTTTTGTTGTTGCTCTACAGCTTTGAGTGCCATCATTATTTCAGCTCGATTGGCATGAGGTCGTTTGAGTTCTTCTGTTAATAATCGCTTATTGAGTTCGAGGTCTTCATCAAAAGAAAGTGCCATAATTTGACCGTGATTATACCTGTTTTAGCCAAGAAGTCCTAGTAGAGGTAAACCAACCCAGCATTGTTTTCACCACGAATGAAGTAATCTTCAGACAAGTCAGAACCTAAAACAACCTTAAGTGGTTCCCAGCATGATAAAATCACTTCTGTAAGGCGTTCAAAGTCTGTCGCCTTCACTCGACTGTTTTTAAGATTGATGAGCTCTGCTCTTCCCGTCAGTTCGCATTTTGTTAGGAAGCTTTGCTACAATGAATTCAATGCACCAAGAAAGTTTTGCACATGTCTGATAAATACTCTGCCGTTTGGGTTTCTCACACTTCCATGAGTGATTTTTTACGATGCCCTCGCGCGTATTATCTCAAGAATGTGTATCGTGATCCAAAAACTAAGCACAAAATTCAGCTCATGGCGCCACCACTCGCGCTCGGACAGGCAGTGCATGATGTTTTGGAGTCTTTGTCAGTGCTCCCGACAGCGACTCGCTTGAGTGAGTCACTCGTGGAGAAAATGAGACCGGCTTGGCAAAAGGTGAGCGGGAAACGCGGTGGGTTTCCGAACGAAGATGTAGAGATAAAGTATAAACTTCGAGGTGAAGCGATGTTGCGTCGTGTTATGGAACACCCTGGGCCGATTGCTCGTCAGGCTGTAAAGATTAAGGAAGATTTACCTCACTACTGGCTCTCCGAAGAAGAAGGGATCATTCTCTGTGGCAAAATTGACTGGTTAGAGTACCTTCCAGAACAGGATGCCGTTTCTATTCTCGACTTTAAGACCGGAAAGAGTGAGGAAGATGCGGCTTCTCTTCAATTGCCTATCTATCATCTGTTGGTGCATAATTGTCAGCGCCGAAAAGTTTCGGGAGCAGCCTATTGGTACCTCGAAACAAACAATGAGCTGACGCCGAAAGATTTACCTGCACTCGAAGAAGCGCACGATCGTGTTCTTGAAGTTGCGAAACAAGTCAAACTTGCTCGTCAGCTCGAACGGTATCGCTGCCCGCAAGGAGACGAGGGCTGTAGAAATTGCCAACCAATGGAAGCCATTATTCGCGGCGAAGCCGAGTTCGTGGGAGAAAACACGTACGGGCAGGATATTTATATCTTGCCACAACAGCAAAAATCACATGAAGAAGAAAGCTACATTTTGTAGCCTTTTCTTTCCCTTCACTTCGTTTTTATTGCTGACGTTCCCGCAAAAGCCGAGCCACCACACCGCCATCAGTTTTTCCTTTGGCCAGGGCGAGCACTTTTCCAGTCAGTGGACCTTGAGCAATATCTGGGTTTTCAGCGCGAATGTTGCGGATCAGTGTCCATACTTCGTCATCGCTGAGTGGAGTTGGTAAGTATCGCTGAGAAACGGCGATTTTTTTGGACTCTTCTTCGACCAGGTCCTCACGACCTCCAGCTTTATACTGCTCCAAAGCTTCCTGACAATCTTTCACAATTTTTCGAACGATGGCTTCAATTTCGCCCTCGGTAGCAGCTTCGTGATTTGGTTTGTCGATCTCGAAATTTTTGATCTTGGCTATAATAAATCGAATAGCATCCAGCGTGAGTTGATCTTTTGCTCGCATGGCAGACTTCATATCCTCTGTTAAACGTTGCATCAGTGTCATAATTGTTCCTTTCACTCGTATTGTACCGAATATTTGCTATTATGACTGCATGTCTGGTATTTTCGGAAATGTTTTGATTCTTGGTGGCGGTGGGTTTATTGGTTCCCATCTCACGAAAGCGATTTTGGCGCTCCATCCAATGGCACGAGTGACCGTTATTGATAACTTTGTAACCGGTCAGCGGCAGAATCTTGAGCGACTCAAGAATGAAGACAGACTCCACCTGGTAGAACACGACGCTACTGATCTTATTTGGCTTCAAGAATTTTTACAGAATTCGTCCACGTTTTCGCTTATTCTGCATTTTGCATCACCGGCCAGTCCGCCCCGGTATCAAGCGTTACCAGTGTTGACCTATCAAATTAATGCCTTTACCACTCATGTTTTAGCCGAGTATGCCACGAATGTGGGCGCTCGGATGATTTTTGCTTCTACCTCAGAGGTGTACGGTGATCCTGAAGTTCATCCTCAATCAGAAGGGTACTGGGGGAACGTAAATCCCAATGGAATTCGCTCCTGCTATGACGAAGCGAAGCGCTTTGGCGAAACCATTTGTGGCGTTCAGTATCGAGATTTTGGAGCTGATATTCGCCTGGTAAGAATTTTTAACACCTATGGTCCGAATATGGATCCTTATGACGGGCGAGTTATACCTGACTTCTGTTTGCGTGTTTTACGAGGAGAGCCAATTCGAGTGTTTGGTGACGGGGAACAGACTCGATCATTCTGTTATGTGGAAGACCTGGTGAATGGAATTTTGGCTTTTGCTCAAGCTGAGGGTTTGGCAGGCGAAACGATCAACCTCGGGAATCCAGGTGAGTTCACTATGCTCGAACTCGCGCAAGAACTGGAAGCAGTTGTTGGCAAAAAAATTCAGATGGAGTTTTTGCCACTGCCCGCAGACGATCCAAAACGTCGTAAGCCAGATATCACCAAAGCAAAAAAGCTTTTGCAGTGGCAGCCAGAAATTTCTTTGCAGCAAGGATTAATTCCCACATGGCAGTATTTTCAACGGTGGATTCAGGAGCGACAACGATGAGTCAGCGTCAAAACATACAGCCACCGATTCAAGTAGCCATTGACGTTTCTTCACTCCCATTTGGTCGTGGGGTGTCTCGATACACGAGTAACTTGGTCGAGGCGCTGGCCGCGCAGCCAGACGTTCAGCTGATTCTTTTTGGAGCTGTTGGAAAATTCTGGGCAAAATTTCGCTCCTGGGCGCGTTCGCTGCGCGGCCAGCCTGTGTTCCGAGCTTGGCCAATTTCGGCACGTGGATTTGAAATTTTTTTCTCAAGATTACGAATACCATTTTTGAGTTTTATTGCTCCATCTGTTCAAGTAGTACATGTATGGGAATGGCAACAGCCAATGCTTGAAAACCGACCTTGGGTCGTTACCATTCATGATTTGGCACACATGCTTTTTCCGCAAACGGCGCATCCAGAAGTTATCCGCAGGTTTGATGCTTTGATTCAGAAACTTGAGCAAGATGAGCAGGCGAAAATTATTTCTGTGTCAGAGTCCACTAAAAAAGATATCATTCGTTTGACTGATATTGGGCCAGAAAGAATTACTGTTGTGTACGAGGCACTCCCAGCAGAAGCAAAGTATGTGCCAAGTCAAGAAGAGCAACAACAGGTCCTCCAACAATTGAAAATCTCAAAGCCATACTTTCTGTTTGTGGGTACGACCGAACCTCGAAAAAATTTACAGCGGAGTATTCAAGCATGGCAAGAGTCAGCTCAGAAAAAGGGATACGATCTGGTTTTGGCTGGTGCCCCAGGATGGGATACCTTGCCTGATTTACCTGGACTGCACAAACTCGGTTATGTTGAGGCGCATCAACTCTCGACTTTGTATCGCCGCGCTGAGGGACTTTTATTTCCAAGCTTGTATGAGGGATTTGGCTTGCCTGTGCTTGAAGCATTTTTTCATGGGTGCCCGGTCGTGACTTCTAAAGTCTCCAGCTTGCCGGAAGTGGCGGGTGATGCAGCAATATTAGTTGATCCGTATTCTTCAGAAGCTGTTGCAGAAGGAATTTCCAAAATTTTGAGTTATACGCCAGAAGAGAAGAAACAATTGCAAAGCAAGATGCTGAAACAACTGCATACATTTTCTTGGGATCGAGCAGCACAGGAGACAATCCAAGTGTACACAAAAGCCTTTCAGGAGAAATCATGAGTGTTTCTCAAAAAACTCAAGATCGAGTGTGGATCGGTGTCGATGGAAACGAAGGCAATGTCCCACAGCGCGTTGGAAGTAATGTCTATGCGTTTGAACTCCTCCGCGCGCTGGCACGACGGGTTGAACAGTCTTCGAGTCGGCTTGCGGTTCGCGTTTTTTTGAGTGCTCCACCGCTGGCTGATTGGCCAGCTGAAACAGAAAACTGGAAATACACCGTTACCCCTCCAAAACCTTTGTGGACCATAACAACTTTGCCGCGTTGGATTCGAAAATTCCCGGAACTGAGCGCATTTTATTCTCCTGGGCACTACACTCCAGCACATACTTCTTTGCCTTTGATCTCGAGCGTGATGGATCTTGGATATGAGCATTTTCCAGAGCAGTTCACCACGAAAGATCGTTGGCAGTTGAAGTTACTGACTCAGTGGAGCGTTCGGCGAGCTACTCGAGTTGTGGCCATTTCGCAAGCCACCAAGCAAGATTTGATCAAGACCTATGCTGTGCCAGCCGATCGCGTCAGTGTGGTATATCCAGGACAAATGCCGATGTCAAAGTTAGCTGTGAGTAAAGCGAAAGAACTGCGACTGGGTCTTGGGTTGCCAGAGAAATACATTGTGTACGTCGGCACCCTCCAGCCACGGAAAAATATTGTTCGTCTCGTTGAAGCATTTGAACGCCTGGCAGCCCAAGACCCAGATCTGCACCTTGTTCTGGTTGGTCGGGCTGGTTGGCTCAGTCAGCCAATCCTTGAGAAAATTGAAGGAAATCTCTTTTCGGCCAGAATTGTTCAACTTGGCTTTGTAACACAAGAAGAAAAACTAGCGGTCCTGCAAGGTGCCCGCGTGTTGGCTCTGGTGGGTTTGCTGGAAGGATTTGGTATTCCGGCCTTAGAGGCTATTCAAGTCGGAGTGGTTCCAGTTGTCTCGAATATTTCCAGTTTGCCTGAAGTTGTTGGGAGTGAGGGTGAGTTAGTGGATCCGTTTGATGTTTCGGACATTGCTCGAGGAATCCAGGACGTATTGAGCTGGTCACAATCACGCTATGCGCAAGAAATTTCAGAAATGCAAAAACACGCTGAACAATTTTCTTGGAGTGACAGCGCTGCTCGGCTCGAGAAAATTCTCCTCTCAGTGGCCACCCAGAAATCGACATGATTGTACTGGGTATTGATCCTGGGTATGACCGTTGCGGCTGGGCTGTGCTCGAACAACGTGGCCGGGAAACCGTGGCTTTAGGGTACGGGTGTGTTGTCACAGATCGCAGCCATACGAAGTTGCAACGATTGGGAGCGGTGCATGATGAGTTGCAACAGGTTCTCCAACGCGTTTCGGTGGACTCGATTGCCATGGAGTCGTTGATTTTTGCTCGGAACGTTTCGACCGCTCTTCCGGTGAGCGAAGTACGGGGAGTTGTCCAGACGCTCGCCTGGCAAAATACGCTTCCAGTGTATGAATATCCACCTTCAACGATAAAACTTACCGTTACTGGACATGGTCAAGCTCCGAAGGAACAAGTGTTGGCTCTGGTCGAAAAACAAATAAAACTTGAAAAAAAACCGAAACTTGACGATACTGGTGATGCGCTCGCGGTGGCCTTAACGCATATTGTTCTGCACGGGGCAGGATCGGCACAGAAACGCAGCGTCTAAAAAGGGCATATGATTCGACAGTTACGAGGAAAAGCAGTGGCCGTGGTTCGCGATGCAGTCATCGTGGATGTGCACGGTGTTGGGTATGAACTTTTTGTCCCTCCGGGAGCAATACCGAGTTTGGTAGGAGAAGAATCCGAAAAACAAACTTGGCATGTATTCATGGTGGTTCGGGAAGATACACAACAACTCTATGGATTTCGTTCGCTGGAGGATCGAGAATTGTTTGCACTTTTGACGAGTGTTTCCGGTGTCGGGCCCAAAACAGCACTTGGGGTGATGAATTATGGTGCTCAAGCCGTGGTTGCTGCCGTGCAACAAGCGAATGTGGCCTTTTTTCAAGCCGTGCCACGGCTCGGGAAGAAGATTGCTCAGAAGATTATTTTAGAACTCCAGTCCAAACTGGGCGAGAAAGGGGCGTTGAGTTTCACCCCGTTGAGCGCCAACTTACAAGACATTGAGACGGCCTTGGTCGAAATGGGGCTTCCTTCTGAGCAGGTGACCGCTTGTGTCGCCAAACTTGATCCAGAGACAGATGTCTCGACCGGAATAAAGATTGTTCTCCAGGAATTACGAGGAGGCAAGCATGGCCGCTGATTTTTGGGCAGATACATCTGTGCAGTCAAACGCCGCGAGTGGTCATGTCAGCCAGTCGGCTCAGTCCGACACGCCAGAAGAAGAGCAACTCATTGTTTCTCTGCGGGCCACTGCTTGGGAACAGTTTCATGGACAAGAAGAGGTTCGGCAGGCACTTCAGGTAGCTTTGCAGGCAGCCAAGCAGCGTAAAGAAGCCCTGGATCACACGCTTTTATATGGCCCTCCAGGTTTGGGAAAAACGACATTGGCGCAACTCATTGCTCAGTCATCCGAAAGTCATCTGCACTTTGCCTCTGCCACCACGCTTAATAAAGTGGCTGATATCGCTGCTATTTTGACCAGTCTGAGTCCTAACGATGTGTTATTCATTGATGAAATTCATCGTCTGCCCAAAGTTGTAGAAGAAACACTCTATCCTGCCATGGAAGATTTTGCGCTGGATGTTGTTTTGGGGAAAGGACCTGGAGCGCGGGTGGTGCGATTGGACATTCCTCGCTTCACCTTAGTTGGAGCGACGACGAAGTTCGGTTCACTGTCTGGTCCGTTTCGAGATCGCTTTGGGCTTGTGCATCGTGTGCGGTACTATCATCCGGAAGAATTGAGTGTGATTCTCCAGCAGGCAGCTCACAAACTTGAAGTGGATTTACAGGCAGCTGAAGCGCTCGCTTTGGCTCGTCGTTCTCGTGGAACGCCACGTATTGCCCTCAAATTACTCAAGCGCGTTCGCGACGTGGCTCAGCTCGCTGGTCAGTCACGAGTGCAGCCGGTACATTTGGATCAAGCACTGAGTTTGCAGCAGATTGATATTGATGGGCTGGACGAGCACGATCGCCGGTATCTCGAAGTTCTGGCAAAGCAGTTCGGTGGGGGACCCGTTGGAGTGCAAACGCTTGCTGCGGCGCTTTCTGAAGACCCAATTACACTGGAAGAAGTCATTGAGCCATATCTTATGCAACTGGGTCGGATTCAGCGTACCCCGCGTGGGCGAGTGATTGTGCAAGCAACCAAGAAATAAGCACTGATTCCAGAAAAAATATGCTAGGATCAGAGTATGGCATCTCCGTTTCGTGATCGTATGGGTAACGCACTTTCTTGGGGAGAGGCGTTTGGGAAGATTTTTCGTCGATTTGGAAGTTATGGAGAGGATGTTGTATTGCTCTGGCTCAGTTTTGTAGCCAATGTGCCGTTTCACTCGTTTCGTCGTGTGTTTTTCCGATTCGCCGGTATAAAGATTGGTCGAGGCTCCACCATTCACGTTGGGGCGAAGTTCTATCAGCCGTCCGGTATTTCAATTGGTGAGGGGAGTTTGATTGGCGACCACGTTGTTTTGGACGGACGAGCTCCGTTACGAATTGGCAGTCATGTTGATTTTGCCTCGCAGGTGATGATCTATAACAGTCAGCACGATATTCATGCCGTAGACTTTGGTGCCGTTTCCGCGCCGGTCACGATCGAGGATTATGTCTTTGTTGGTCCGCGTGCCATTATTCTGCCAGGCGTCACGATTGGGAAGGGCGCTGTTGTCGCTGCCGGTGCGGTAGTAACGAAGGATGTACCCGCTGGAAGCGTCGTCGGTGGTGTTCCGGCCAAGGTTATTGGGGAGCGAGAGCTGAAGGACTTTCAGTATCGCCTGGGACGCCCTCGTTTGTTTCAGTAGTTTTTTGTTTTTTTGACATACATTGACATCTTTTGAGACGGTTTTTCACGCTATTGTTTCATTTTTATGCGTATATATTCGCATTTGTTCTGTTGGGTTGATTTTAGCAATTGTTTAATTTGATTGCCAAATATTGTCCTATAGTTCAAAAAACTTGGACCAATTTCTCTTTCCTTTTTCTTCGGGTGTTTCGGGCATTTTCGGTGTTGTATCTCTTGAGTTTCCAGACTATAGTTTTAATTAGGAAAAAATAGGAAGAATATCCTAGAATACACAACATGCTGATCGGAAAATCGTATCACTCGCTGGATGCCCAACGACGTGTCACCGTTCCGAAACACATGCGCGGGGAGCTGGGCTCACAACCAGTGTTGACTCGTGGGTTCGACGGAGGAATCTTCCTCTTGCCAGAAACTTTTTGGCAAGGGCTCATGAACACTCTGGAACACCAACCGTTTACAAAAAAGCGCGCTCGCGATTTCTTACGATTGCTCAGCAATGACGCCTATCCAGTCAGCACTGACTCACTGGGAAGAATCACGATTCCGCAGAGCCTAGCCGAAAGCTTTGGCATTGCGAAAGACGTGGTTGTGGTCGGATCACTGCAGTACATCGAAGTTTGGGATCGAGACCGCTACAACACATACTTTGACGAAATGGCCGAGTCCGCAGAGGACATAGCCGAAACATTAGAGTGGAAGGACGAACATGCACGTACCAGTCATGAAGGCTGAGGTAATCGAGGCCCTCAATATTCAACCAGGCAAGTGGTACCTCGATGGAACATTTGGTCGAGGGGGTCACACAGGCGCCATGCTTGATGCTGGTGGAAGTGTGATTGCTCTGGACCATGATCCCGACGCTATTACTGCTGGTCACGCCAAGTTCGCTGACGAAATCTCTGCTGGTCGACTCAAACTCTTGTCTGCAAATTTTGCTCACTTAAACGCCACGCTCGAAGGCGCCGACATAGAGCCTGCGAGTTTTGCGGGAGCTCTGTTTGATTTTGGTATGAGTAGCAATCAGATTGATGAATCTGGCCGCGGTTTTTCCTTTCAAAAGGATGAGCCACTCGACATGCGCATGAATCCAGAACTCGGTGTCACTGCCGCAGACTTGGTCAACGCCCTCCCAGAAAAGCATCTCAAAAGTTTGTTCTGGGACTACGCGCAGGAAACCAGTGCCAGCGCGATCGCTCGAGGCATTGTAAACGCACGCGAAAAAGCGCCAATTCAGACCACCAGACAGCTGGTCGATATCGTTCAGCGAGCCAAGCACGTACATGGAAAGTCACATCTGCATCCGGCCACAAAAGTATTTATGGCACTGCGTATGGCCGTCAATACTGAGTTGGATAACATCACGCTTTTACTGGATCAGCTTTTGTACTGGATTCAGTCAGAAGGAAAAATTGTGTTCCTGAGTTTTCATGAAGGAGAGGATCGACTGGTCAAACAGCAGATCCGAACCTGGGAGCAAGCAAAGTTGGTGGTGAGTGATACCAAAAAACCACTTATGCCAACCGAGCAAGAAATTGTGGAAAATCCACGCTCTCGAAGCACAAAATTACGAGCGATCAAAAAGAACTAAAAACAAAAGCAAAAAAATAACATGAACCACATACACCGCATTCAACGAACTTCTTCACGATCCCGTGTGACTCGAGGAGTTATGACTCAAGTTCAGGTTGCTCCAGTGCAGAAGCAGAGCAGTAACTTGTCTTGGGTTTCGTTGAAAACTGCGGTTGCAGGTTGTGCACTCGCTGCATGCGCTGGGGTGACTGTTTTTTCTTCAGCACAGGTGATGATGAGTTCACACTCCTTAGCTGAGTTACATGCGGAACAGAACACGCTTCGTCAGGAAATTCGAGTTCTAGAAACTACGTATGCGTCTGTTGGAGCCCTGGAAAATGTACGAGCCTATGCTGCAGAGCAGGGACTGACTCAGCCAGTAACTGTGGCTGGAAACTTCTCTGGAGCAGTGACAGTGGCACATTCCGCTCGATAATGGTGAAATGAGTTTGGATGAACCAAACGAACGATACCCACTCGCGTTTTCGTTTTGCACAATTTACATTTGTGATTGTTTTGGCGATTCTTTTGCTCCGACTGGCCTATTGGCAGGTATGGAAGCATCAAGAATTGTCAGCGGTGGCGTATCGGCAGTATCAGCGTCGTCAAGAGCTGCAGGCTGAGCGAGGATCATTAATTGATCGTTCGGGATACGTGATTGTCGGAAATAAAGAAGTCTACACACTCTTTGCCCAGCCACAAGTTATTACCAATAATCCAGTTGAAGTAGCCACTCTGGTGGCCCCCCATCTTATTGATCCTTTTGCCACTGACGCGGCGCAACAACAAGTCCTCTGGCAAGAGCGCTTGGCTTCTCGATTACAAACGGACCGGCGGTGGGTGGCGTTAGCCCATAATCTTACTCCTGAACAGCGAGCAGCGATTGCTGACCTTAAGATTCACGGACTTGGATTTGACACACTGTTGGCTCGATCATATCCTGATGCCTCGATTGCCGCCCAACTGACGGGCTTTGTCGGAAAGAGTGATGAGGGCACAGATCAAGGGTATTTTGGGGTAGAAGGGTACTACGACCGTGAGTTGCGCGGCAGACCAGGAAAACGAGAGTTGCAACGCAGTGTTTCTGGTCTGCCGCTTCTCACAAACTCCGAGATTATTGAAACTCATCCCACATCTGGCGCCTCGTTGCGACTCACGATAGACAAAGCGCTTCAGTCTAAAGTCGAGGAGTTGCTTTTACAAGGTGTGGATCGCTATGGCGCAGAGTCTGGTGAAGTGGTGATTATGAATCCAAATTCAGGTGCTATTTTAGCAATGGCTTCCGTACCGACGTATGATCAGTCTCGGTTTTCTGAGTTTCCAGGCGAGTCGTATCGCAACACCGCTGTCTCTGACCTCTATGAACCAGGGTCTACTTTTAAGGTGCTGACTGTGGCCGCGGGTATTGAGGCGGGAGTCATCAATTCTGAGACAACCTGTCCGGTGTGTCATCAACCCCGAGTGATAAATGGCTTTCCTATTCGTACCTGGAATGAAGTCTATAACGCTGGCGTGAATATGCGCGATGCGTTAGCAAAATCTGACAATACGGCTATGGTGTATATTCAAGATTTGCTAGGGAAGCAACGGACGATTGAATGGTGGCAAAAATTTGGATTGCACGTAAAAACAAATGTTGATTTGCAAGGAGAAGCAACTCCTGTCTGGCGTGACAGTGGGCGGTGGAGTGACATTGATGTGGCGACCTCCACTTTTGGACAAGGGATTGCAGTTACGAGTGTTCAGTTGGTTCGGGCAGTGTCAGCGATTGCAAATGGTGGGTATTTGCCATCACCTCATGTGGTCAACGCCATTCGTACAGATGCTGAGTGGCAGGTGCTTTCTCATCCAGATACAGAGCAAGTTTTGTCTGCCCAGACAGCTCGAACAGTCACGGACATGATGGTGTACTCAGCAGAACAAGGTGACGCTAAGTGGACTTCTTCAAGAAGAGTCTCTGTCGCTGGAAAGACTGGAACGGCTCAGATTGCCGAAAAAGGAAAATACCTCACGGATAAGACCTTGGCGAGCTTTATTGGATTTGCCCCAGCAGAAGATCCAGAATTTGTGATGCTCGTTCGTCTGACCGCTCCCAAAACTTCTCCTTGGGGATCCGAAACCGCGGCTCCACTCTGGTACGAAATTCTTCCCAGTGTGTTGCAGGTGCAAAATTAAAAACTGAAATTGTGACTCAGACCTGGTATGCTCAGGCTACATATGTTAGCGATTAAACAGGCACATCACTTTGTAAATTCTCTGTTACTCAAAGCCCTTCCGGCCGCCGTGTATTTTGGCTTTCCTGGCCGAAAATTGCGCGTGTATAGCATTACTGGAACAGACGGGAAAACCACGAGTTCTACCATGCTGTACTACGCACTGAAGCAGGCTGGAAGAAAAGTGGCGCTGATTAGCACGGTTGCAGCGTATATTGATGGCGAAGAGATCGACACTGGTTTTCATACGACCTCGCCAGAACCTTGGCAAGTACAAAAACTCTTGCGTCGGTGCGTGGAGCAGGGTGTCGAAGAGGTCGTTCTTGAAGTGACATCGCACGGTGTTTTTCAGTATCGAACTTGGGGAATTCCAATTGCCTTGGCCGGCGTAACGAATATCACAAATGAACATCTGGATTACTTTGTGAACTGGCAGCTGTATGCTGCGGCAAAATCTCGTCTCTTAGAGCGCGCTGATCTCGCTGTTTTGAATACTGATGATCAATCCTTTGCTTTTCTTTCTGGCAGACTGCAGCAAATGGGAAAAACGTATAAGACATATTCTCAGACTTTACCTGCTGGAGATGTTGGCAAAGCAATCGCTGAGCGCTTTGCTGAACCATACAATCGTTGGAACGCAGCGCTTGTTTGGACACTCGCGCAGCAGCTTGGTGTCACTGAACAGCAGTTTGCAGCGAGCATTTTGGCTTTTCCAGGAGTGAAGGGCAGAATGCAGTTCTTACCAAACGAGCGAAAGATTCAAGTGGTTGTAGATTTTGCGCACACTCCTAATTCGCTCGAAAAAGCGTTGGAGTCATTGCGACCACGAACCAAAGGGAAACTGATTGCTGTTTTTGGTTGCGCGGGACTGCGAGATCATACGAAGCGTCCAGCCATGGGCGGAATTTCCACAAAATTGGCAGATCTGGCTGTTTTTACGGCTGAAGATCCTCGTACTGAAGATATTCAAGTAATTTTTCGACAAATGAAAGAAGGGGTAGCTCCTAAAAATGTGCGCAAAGTGGTTACCATTGCTGAACGCGCCGAGGCGATTGCCTTTGCGCTTGAGTCCGCTCAGCCAGGAGATACCGTTGGAATCTTTGGCAAAGGGCACGAAATGAGTATGTGTTGGGGCAAGATAGAGTATCCTTGGTCTGATCAAGAATTTGTTCGTTCGTATCTGAAAAACCCTCAAAAGGCGCTCGTAGCTGCTGATCGTTCCAACCAAGAAGGAACTCCCGCATGAGTGGTCGCGTTACGCTTCCTGGGCAACACCAGCCCACAGTGAGTGCTTGGATTTTTAGTGACTCACATCCTCGCAAGGTCTTGTTGGTGTGGCACGAGAAATTCCAGGTGTGGATTCAACCTGGCGGACACATTGAACCATTTGAGCATGTTTGGCAAGCAGTTATCCGAGAGGCCTTGGAAGAAACTGGGCTGGAACTGGATAGCTCTGGAAAGGTACAAGCTGGCGTGAAAGAAACGTGGGAAATTCCTGTTCCAGACTTTATTCAACTGCAAGCAATTCCAGCACATAAAAATGATCCTCAGCATTACCATGTTGATCATCAGTATATTTTTTCTGTACCGGAGCAGCCCGTGCGATCTGAAAGTGGTGATCCAGAGAAGATTCAGTGGTTTCCCAGGGAGGCTGTGCAAGAAATGAATCTCTATGAAGACACGAAGCAACGTATAGAAGAGATTTTTTCTCGACTGGAATTCTCCCAAAAGGCTTGACTTCTGAGCAGCTGTTCTCTACTCTCCAGATATGACACAAAAAATGTCTTCTTCCAAATCGAGTCTCCCCAAAGTTGTGGTTCTCGGTGGTGGAACAGGAACATTTGTGGTGTTGCAAGCACTGAAGCGCTTGCCGGTATTTTCTACTGCGATTTTGACAATGGTAGATGATGGTGGGTCAAACCGGGTGATGCGAGATCAACTGGGTTTATTGCCAACCTCTGGAATTTGTCAGGCAATTACTGCCCTGAGCGACGAAGAAAGCCTGCTCCGAGAGCTTTTTACCTACCGTTTTCATAAAGGAGACGGTCTGAGTGGGATGCGGTTTGGAAACTTGTTTATTGCTGCGGTGACCGACATTGTTGGTTCGCAGCGTCAGGCTATCAAGGACACACTGCATTTACTCAAAGTTCGTGGGGATATTCTGCCTGTCTCATTCGATGATGTCAGACTCGTGGCGGAGTACGAGGATGGTAGTCAAGTTGTGGGTGAACATTTTATTGACGAGCCAGATCATGATGGTCGATTGCGCATTCGTCGTCTTTGGACCGAGCCAGAGGCGCAGTTGAGTGAAGATGCTCGACAAGCACTGGCAGAGGCGGATTTTATTATTTTTGGACCTGGTGATTTTTACACAAACACGGTGGCAAACTTTGTGGTTAAAGGACTTCCAGAAGCAGTGCGTTCCAGTAAGGCCCATAAAATGTTTTTTGCCAATCTTATGACAAAGTATGGCGAAACATACGGCTTTACACTTGAGAATTATTTACAAGAAATAGATCGATACTACGGATTAGATGGGCTCAACTCAATTATAGTAAACAATAATCAGAACTTCCCAGAGGGTGTTCTCGAGCACTACGCCAAACAACACAGTGTTCCAGTTGTGGATGATATATCAGACTCGCATCTTGAAAATGGACATATTTATAGAGTTGATTTGCTGTCAGATGAAGTGACCGCTACGGTGGCTGGTGACACGTTGGCTCGAAGTATGCTTCGCCATGATCCAGAGAAAATTGCTCATTTCTTTCAAAAAACATTTTTGGATGATTTAGGATTCTCTCAATGAGCAACTCACTTTCACACAAAATGATTTTTTCTGTGCAAGCGCCAGAAGTAGATGTTCTCTCCTGGCGACGGGTGTACTTTGTTGGAATAAAAGGCGTGGGGATGACTTCGCTCGCTGTTTTACTTCATCAAGCGGGGATCGAAGTATCCGGGGCCGACACCGAAGAAACGTTTGTTACCGAAAAAACACTGCGAGAGAATGCAATTGCGATTCACGTTTTTTCTTCCGCAGTCTTACCAGAAGAGCTTGACGCGGTTGTTTTTTCTGGCGCGCACGGTGGAAGAAAGAATCCACTGGTGCAAACTGCCCTCCAGAATGGAGTTCCTTGTTTTACACTCGCTGAGGCAACTGGAGCGCTTAGTCGCTCGAAAAAGACATTTCTCACGTGTGGAGTAGGAGGCAAAAGCACTACGTCTGCTTGGTTGAGTACTGTCCTTGAGTTGGCAGGCATGCGACCTTCTTTTTCCGTTGGTGTTGGTTCGATTCCGAATCTTGGAACTTCTGGAAAGTGGCAGGATGGGGAGTGGTTTATTGTCGAGGGAGACGAGTATGTGGCTGATCCAAGTGCTTCGGAAGTTTCTCCTCGCTTTTTAACATTGCAACCCACCGCAGCGCTGTGTACTGGTGTGGCGTATGACCATCCAGATGTATACGCTTCTTGGTCCGAGACGGTACAAGCTTTCCAAACACTGTGGTCCCGATTGCCAGCGAACGGATTTTTAGTCGTGTCTGCTGACGACCCAGGTACTGGAGAAGTGCTGGAAACGGCCTCTGTTGATGCTTCGATAATTCGTGTGAGTCAGGGAGGTCAATCTGACGTCCACTGGGAAAGTACGCCAGTTGGAATTGGTTCAAAGATTTCTATAACCTGGCAAGAATCAGGAGAAACTCTCTCTGCTCAGACTCTTTTGCCTGGAGAACACAATGCGTTGAATGCGGTTCTGGTGGCTGTTTCGGCTCGAGCGTTGGGCGTGGATCTCGAAAGTATTCAAGAAGGACTCAGCGTTTTTCGATCTACCCCTCGGCGATTTGAGTATAGAGGCGAGAATTCGCTCGGAGCCGCTTTTTTTGATGACTACGCTCATCACCCACGAGAGCTTGCGGCAGTGGCACAAACAGCTAAAGAGTGGTTCGTTGGCAAAGAAGTGGTGGTGGCTTTTCAGCCACATACTTTCTCCAGAACAAAGGCTCTTTTCTCGGAATTTTTGGAGAGTTTGAGCAAATTCAGCGGCCGTGTTTTGCTTTTGCCAATCTTTGCCTCAGCTCGAGAGTCGGCAGATACGAGTGTTTCGAGTGAGCAATTAGTTGCAGCTTTGCAGGAGCGTGGAGTGGCGGCCGAGTTGGTTCACTCAACTCACGATTTGGCGGAAATATTTTCACATTTGCCTCAAGGCGTGATTGGTATTACAGCAGGAGCCGGTGACATATATGAAGTCTACGAATTCTTCGATCAGAAAATAACGGAATAGGGAAAACATGGTGACGTATACAATTCATAAAAGTCCTCCCCTCCATGGCTCAGTTCGCTTGGGTGGAG
This sequence comes from uncultured Pseudomonadales bacterium, assembly GCA_964519905.1. Classification (GTDB taxonomy): domain Bacteria; phylum Patescibacteriota; class Microgenomatia; order UBA1400; family UBA1396; genus CAZFLN01. The sequence continues at coordinate 48,171 of CAZFLN010000005.1, forward strand.
CGAAAAATGTGAGTTATAAACTCATGATTGCGGCACTTTTGGGTGAGCGAGAATCAAGAATTCTTAATTTTTCCCATATTAGCGACGTTGATCTTGTGCGCAACGCGATTAATAGTCTGGGAGCGAAGGCCTACAACGCCGGAGAGCGAACAATGTTCGTTGATCCATCAGCACTTTCTGGCTGGGAGCTGGGTGAACAATATGGAAAAGGTTCTCGAGCCTCAACATTATTTTTGCCAGCGTTACTGCACAAATTTGGGAAAGGAAAAGTCCCTCTTCCTGGTGGCGATAAAATTGGCAAGCGTCCGTTAGATCGACATATGCAGTCACTTGAAGCACTCGGTGTGACCTTTGTTCAACATGAAGATGCTCTCGAAGCTCGAGCAGAAAATGGTCTCCACGGGGCGCATTATCGGTTTGAGAAAAGTACACACACTGGCACCGAGACATTACTCATGGCTGCCGTGGTGGCTCGAGGAAAAACCGTGATTGAAAATGCGGCGGAAGAACCTGAAATTGATGACATGATTGCCTTTTTGAACGGTATGGGCGGAAAAATTGTTCGCAAACCAGGAAGAGTGATTGAGATTGAAGGAGTAGAAAAGCTCGATTGTGCG
>CAZFLN010000005.1:48797-63174 GCA_964519905.1 uncultured Pseudomonadales bacterium
ATGCCTGATCAAAATGAAGCAGTTTCTTACGCTGTGGCTGCGGTGCTGACAAAAGGTGACATTATTGTAGAAAATGCCCGACCACAACATATGGAAGCATTTTTGGTGGCACTGGATCGACTCGGCGGTGGGTACGAAATTGGTGATTATGGGATTCGCTTTTTCTACAAAGGCCTTCTTACTGCCACAGATATCACGACAGAAGTGTATCCAGGATTCAAAACTGACTGGCAACCGCTCTGGGCGGTTTTACTCACTCAGGCACGAGGGACGAGTACGATTCATGAGACCATTCAAGCGAGTCGCTTTCAATACTCAGACGCTCTTACAAGTATGGGTGCCGAAATTTCATTCTATACTCCAGAAGTTGCGGACTTTGATGCTGTCTACGGATTTAGCCAGAATGAGTACAAGAAAAATCCACATGCGATTCGAATTACTGGTCCAGTTGATCTCAAACCATTTGACTCCACTGTTCCAGATCTGCGCGCTGGAGCTACCGTTCTCTTGGCAGGATTAATTGCGAATGGGACCTCAATTTTGCGCGATCAAGAGCATCATGTTGAACGTGGGTATGAGGCAATCACTGAGCGTTTGCGAAGTATGGGTGCTAAAATAGACCGATTAGAGGAATAAACATTTGTGGGAAAAGTAAAAAACTCTTTTGAGATTGAGCAACTTCGAACTGCGGGCAAAATTACAGCGCAGATTCTCTCGCAGTTGTCCGAGCTGATGAAGCCAGGAGTGTCTGCCAAAGAAGTTGATGATCGTGCTTGGGAACTTTGCCGAGAAAATGGCGTTGAACCAACCTTTTATGGATACCAAGGGTATGAATACGCTACCTGCGTGAGTGTGAATGACGAAGTAGTGCACTCAATCCCCAACGCTGAAAAAATTTTTCAAAATGGTGACGTAGTAAAAATAGATTTTGGGGCGCGCTACAACGGATATTGCGCTGACCATTGTCGAACTTTTGGAATTGGAAGTCTTTCTGCAGAGAAGCAACGCTTGCTGGAGGTTGGGAAATCAGCAACGTTTCGGGCAGTAGAAAAAGCCGTGGCTGGAAATACCATAGGGGATGTTTCCTGGGAGATGCAGCGAACCGCACAAGAAGCTGGTTTTGATGTTGTAAAGATGTATGTTGGACATGGTATTGGCAAAAAGATGCATGAGCCACCAGAGATCCCTGCTTTTGGTAAACCAGGAACCGGTGAAGTTTTGCAAGAAAATATGGTGATTTGTGTAGAGTGCCAGGTGGTTGAGGGCTCTGATCAAGTGGTGCATGACGAGGACGGCTGGACGGCTCGCACCAAAGATGGCGGTTGGGCAGTCATGTTTGAACAGATGATTCGAGTCACTTCAGGCGCACCTGAAGTTCTCACTTCGTGGACTGAGTAACCAGCCTCGAGGGTGACAACGATTGCATTTGCACTCAAATATATTTGAATCTGGAATTACCGAACTTGCAAAGTAGTGTTGAATTTCTCTCGAGATACAGGAATGATTCTCTGCCAAAGATTGTATTTCCAGAGCTTGCTTTCGTGTTTTTTTTAGAGAAGTTGGAGTTTTTGCCTCCCGATATTGCAGTGCTTTCTGAAAATTATCCTTTTGGTGAAAGCAGATGGCGCTGGCTGGCAAGCCGTCTCGACCGGCTCTTCCCACTTCTTGAACATAGCTTTCCATATCGAGAGGAGTTTCTTCGTGGATAACGAGTCTCACATTTGGCTGATCAACTCCCATTCCGAGCGCACAGGTGCAGACAAAAAGACTGCGCTTTTGTGAGCAAAAGTGGTTGAGTTTTGAATTTTTTTCTCGACGAGTCAGACCAGCGTGGAAGTGCTCCGCTGGTAAACCACATTTTCTCAACCAGTTGGCGAGTTCCTCAGTGCGAGAGCGGCTTGATACATAGATCAATGCTGAGCCCGTTCCAGTTTCCCACCACTGTTGGACACATCGAAACAAAGCCATTTTCTTTGCTGAATTACTTGGTGGCTGAATAATCGCAAGTGAAAGATTGGGGCGAAGATTTGGTGTCCCGAGAATATTGGGATTTTTCATCCCAAGGGAAGAGAGAATAATTTGCTGCGTTTCTGTGGTGGCAGAGGCAGTGCACGCAAATATGGGAAAGTTTCCGATTTGCTTGAGTTTCTGAAGAGAGGGGCCAAGACTTCGGTATAGTGGACGAAATGATTCTCCCCAGGTCTCTACGCAGTGCGCTTCATCGACAGTTATGACTCCCCAGCGACATTTCTGTAGACATTCCAGTACTGTGCTTTGTTGTAATTTTTCTGGGGATACGTACAAAAAATCAATGTTTCCGGATGCAATTTCTTTCTGTATGTGACGTTCTTCTTCCTTGGAGCTCAAACTACTCCAGTGCCGAGCATTCAATCCAAGCCGTTGCAGGCTGAGGAGTTGATCTTGCATCAGTGCCAGCAGCGGAGAAATAACGATGCTCGGTTTTTGCAAAAGCACTCCAGCAGCTTGATAGCAGAGAGACTTTCCCATGCCAGTTGGAAGTAAGGCGAGGGTGTCATGTTTTTTGAGGAGAGAAGTGATGACTTGCTCTTGAATCCACTTTGGTGCCGGGAAACCAGCTGCTCGTAAAATTCTGCGCTGGTTTGCATTGAGAAGGTTCATGGAACGAGTAGAGCACACAAATCAAACAAGATTCTGTTTTCGCCTCTGGTTTTGACAGGAATCTCTGCGTACAATAGGTTTCTATGCGGCAGGCGCTTTCTTCCTGGTGGACATTCTTCGCGGTAGCGTGTGTCATTGTTGGTGTTTTTTTGCGCTTACAATTTTTTGGTTCTGTTCCTGGATCTTTGTACTGGGATGAAATGGCATTGTGGTCAGAAGCGCAGAGTATTGCCCAGACTGCGAAGGACACAAATAATCGTCCTTGGAATCAGCTCATTTTCCTTTCGTATGGGGATTACAAGATGCCAATGTATATTTGGCTGACAGCGCCTTTTGCTCGATTTATTGAGGAGCCAAACGTAGGCGCCAGAATTATCAGTCTTCTCTCTGGTTTGAGTTTGCTGGGAACGCTTCCTTGGTTAGCAAGTGAATTGTATCGGTTTTTCCGATTAGAAAATATCTCTGAACTCTCGCGAAGGAATTTGGTGATTTCGACACTTTGGGTTGCGGCCTTTGCTCCTGTTCTCTTGCATTTTTCGCGAGTTGGATTTGAGGCTCACCTCGCTCTTGCATTGGTGGTGGCTGCATTGGCATTTCTGTTTCGTGGATTTTTGGTGCGGAGTCACGGGTTTTCCTTGATGTATTTTTTACTTTCAGCCCTTTTTGCCGTCGCGGCAACATATGCGTACTTCAGCGTTCGGTATGTCTGGCCTGGAATGTTCCTATCGACATTGGGCATTTTTATTCTAGGATCTCAAATCAACCGATCAAAGATTCTCCGCAGTGCTTTGGCTCTTCTCGCAGGAGTTTTTTGGCTGGTTCTTCTTATTCCCTTCACTCGTTCAGATTTTTATGTTGAGTCTCAGCGATTTCGTCTTGGTACTCCCAGTATTTTGAATTCTTCACCAGCGGTAGAGACATTGAATCAATGGAGACTTGATTCAGGGAATACGATACTTTCACGATTTGTTTTTTCCTCTAAAATTTGGCAAGCTCAGGCGCTCAGTAGAAACATGATGGAGTTTTTGAATCCAGGATATATTTTTGTGGATGGGGATGAGAACCTTCGACACGGAACGGGAGAAACGGGATTATTTTGGTGGTGGTCGATGCCTTTCTTGGTCATTGGATTTTTCGCTCTGTGGCGCAAGTCACCTCGTGCAGCTGCAGTATTGTCAATTTGGTGGGCGTTTGGCGTTCTTCCAGCAGCGGTCCCAAATGACGTTCCACATGCTCTCCGATCCTTAAATGCTTTGCCGTCTTTGATTCTGTTCCTGGCTACTGGCTTGAGTGTTTCTACTGAATTTATTCGAAGAAAGCCTGGAGTTCTTTCGCTTATTTTCGTCGGTGTGCTGATTACTCTGACTCTTTGGAGTAGCGTTTTTTGGATGCGACTGCAACCGGGATATGCGGAAGCATCAAAAGCTCAGTGGCAGAATGGGTATCGAGAGCTTGCTGAGTATCTAACGCACACTCAGGCGTCTCATTTGCCAGTGCAAGTGTTTCCATTTGATGATCGTTTTTTTGTGTATTATCAAGTGTTTTCTCAAGAGTCTTGGAATCACATTCAGTTGATACCTACTCAAGGATTTAAGCGAGACACGTTTGGGTATGTGCAGTTACAACTTCCGTCAGCGCTTGATGATGCTCAATCTGGAACATTCGTAATTGTTCCAGTTGGGAAAGAAGTTCCAGAAAGATTTACAGAGAAAGAGAGAATAAGAGACGCTTTTGGAGAGGAGCAATTTGTTGTGGTCCAAGCTATTCGGGAATAAAGCATTTGTGATTGTAAGCCTCCTGTTCCTTGCATTTGTTGTTGCCAGAATTGGGTATGCTTTTTTTACGATGCCACAGTCCTACACTCCTGATGAAGCCTCAATTTTACTCAACGCCCAACTGCTCAGTGAGCAAGGTGTCGATGAATGGGGTGTCTCTTGGCCACTGGTATATCAATCATTTGGAGATAGTAAACTCCCTGGATATTTATACAGTGTTTATATTGTCGGTTTCTTGACCGATTTTTCTTGGCAAAGTGTTCGTATTCCCAGCTTTATTGCGAGTCTTTTATTGCCCATAGCTGTGTGGTTTTTGGCGCGATCGTTGCGAATTCACTCTTTTGGTGCAAGTATTGCCGCTGTTTTGTGTGCACTTTCTCCTTGGTTGTGGCATTATGGAAGCTCAGGGTTCGAGGCAAACTTGGCATTACTGTTTTGGATACTTGGTATGGGCTTGATTTTTCATCGCCCGTTTGTGCTGTGGAAAGAGTTCGTAGCGGGACTCTTACTTTTTGTGAGCATTTTGACGTATAACGCCCCGTTACTTTTGCTTCCCTCCCTTGTGCTCGGAGTTATTTTTTGGCGTTGGGGAAACTGGAAAGAAATTTTCAGAGCGGTCATTGTTGTAGTCTTTTCTGGGTTGATTGCAGCCAGTTTTACCTTGGGAGCGAGTACGCAGAAGGGTGCGATTAGTATTTTTCAAGATCCCACAATTCTTTCGCTCTATCCTGCCTATAGAGCTGAGTATTCTGGGATTTGGCAAAAACTTCTCGGGAATCAGTATGTGTATTTTCTTCGTTTGCTTGTTGAACGATGGGTGGTAAGTTGGTCTTGGACCTTTTTGGTGACTCGAGGTGGAGCAAATCCTTGGCACACTATTCCTGGAACAGGACATGTTCATGCATTAATTTTGGTTATTCTTGGGCTTTTTGCACCATTAGTGAGCACCCGATGGTATAAGTCACAAACTCAATTTACTCTACCAAAAACAGCAGTAATTCTTGCTTGGCTGCTTGTGACTGCAACCGCTCCTGCCGTAATTACCGTCGATGCTCCTCATGCCACGAGAAGCCTTTTTTTCTTTGTGATGTTGGCTGTAGCTGCTGGCGCCATCTTGGGAGAGCTTTGGATATTCTTACGAGAGGAACAACCTCGGTGGTCTCAACGACTCATGGCCAGTATTCTTGGAGTTTTAGTTGTATGGATAACTGTCTTGTGGTGGAGCCCAGCTGGTTTACGATGGCAGTACTTTATGAGTCCGCGATGGAATGGGAATATTATTTCTGTATTGCAGTCTGAGTCCGTTCAAGCCGCACAGCAAGTGTTTGTGGTTGACCCGCATGGAAGTCTTGCTGCGTATGTAGGTGCTACCGACGCGAAAGTGCGCTCAGAATTTGTGAGCAGTGCTGTTCGGTCTGCGCCAGACACGGTGGGCATGGTGCGAGTAGAGAAAGTTGGAAAATATACTTTCGTTTTAGATGAGGATGACATCCCAACGAATGCAACAGGAATAATTCTCTCTCCCCGTAGTAACACGCAATGGGATATAGTGGAGCTATGAAGTCGCGACAGAAATTCTCCCTTTCAGTAGTCTACGCAGTGCACAACGAAGAGCGATTGTTCGCTGCTTCACTTGCCAGTATTGCTGATATCGCTGATGAAATAATTGTCGTAGATGGGGAGTCAACTGACAGAACCAGAGAAATAGCTGCAGAATTTTCAGCCCAAGTTATCAAAACCACAAATAAACCAATTTTCCATATTAATAAACAAATGGCGATGGATGCAGCGAAAGGGGATTGGGTTCTCCAAATGGATGCGGACGAAACTATCGACGAAGCTCTCAAGGCAGATATTACTCGTATTTTGTCAGCTGAGTCTCTGGACCTTTTCGATGCCGGATATTGGCTCAAAAGGAAAAACTGGTTTTTGGGCCGTTTTCTCACAAAAGGTGGCCAGTATCCAGATCCAGTGATTCGTTTTTTTCAAAGAGGAAAAGCATTTCTTCCCATGAAGTCCGTTCACGAACAGATGGAAGTTCGCGGTAGTATTGGTTGGCTGGATGGTCATTTATTACACTACAACTCGCCTGATTTCTCGGTATACGTACGGAAAGCCAATACCTATACTTCACTCACTGCCTTGGAATGGGAGAAAAAGAAAGTTCCTGTTTCTGTCGGATCGTTCATCCGTTTCGTGATTTGGAAGCCTGTTACCACTTTCTTTTCACTGTATCTTCGACATAAAGGATTTATGGATGGCATGTCTGGTTTTGTGTTTGCCCTATTTTCTGGTCTCCATTTTCCCATTGCCTACATTAAGTATTGGGAGATGCACCAGACGCCGATGCCTTCACCAGTGATTAAAAAAAGGAAAAAATGAGGGTTTGGCTCGACACTTCACCTTTGGAAAGTGGACATGCTCACCGAGGAATTGGTGCGTATACTCGTTTTTTGCTCCGTGCATTCGAAGAGCTTATTGCAAAGAAAAAACTTGATGGGGTAGAGTTGCTCACTTCTGAACCAGAAGTTGCTCCAGACATAATTCACTATCCTTTTTTTGATTTGTTTTTTTCAACTCTGACTGTCCCCAAAGTGACACCAGTCATAGTGACGATTCACGATGTTATTCCGCTCGTTTTTCCAGAAAAATACCGTCCAGGAGTGCGCGGAACATTGCGCTTTTGGAAACAAAAGCGAGCACTTCAGCGAGTTGCCGGAGTTATTACTGATTCTGAAGTTTCTCGTCAGGATATTCATGAGCATTTGGCGGTTCCGCTTGAAAAAATTTGGGCAATTCCCTTAGCTGCCAATCCAGAAATTGAACCAGTCAGTGAATACTATCAGCAGAAATACGCACAGCAGGTTGGTGCTCCTGAGGATTACATCGTGTATGTGGGGGACATTAATTACAACAAGAATCTCCCAACTTTATTGCTGGCTTTGACACAGCTTCCTGAAGAAGTTCATTTGTGTGTTGTGAGTAGAACCTTTAGAAACACTGATATTCCGGAAGGTCAGCAATTGGCCAAAATAATTACGGAAAATGACTTAGAAGATCGAGTTCACATCCTTGATATTCCTTCTGATCAACCAGAAATTCTTTCGGGAGTTTTAGGAGGAGCACGTTGTCTCGTCCAACCATCCTTGTACGAAGGATTTGGCTTGCCGGTCTTAGAAGCAATGCAGGCTGGCACCGTTGTGGTTTCTACAAATGGAGGTTCGCTTCCAGAAGTTGCTGGTGAGGCTGCCATTGTCGTAGAGCCAACTTTGGTTGGACTCACAGATGGGATCCGAGAGGCGTGGAAGCTTCGAGGTGAAGATCGAGAGAGTCGTATTCAGGCTGGTTTGAAGTGGGCGGCCAAGTTTTCTTGGTCTGATACTGCCAAACAAACAGCTTCGGTCTACCAGTTTGTACATGAACAACATCAGCGAGTTTTAGCAGAAAAGGCTGCTCTTATCGCTGCTCGATCAAAGACGCAATCCTCCAAAAACGGAAACAACCCTTCATCGGAGTCACAAACATGAGTTCTCTGTTACGTTTTTTTGGAACCGGTTTTGTTTTTCGCGCTCAAATGCGAAATCGGTGGCGACAATGGGCGACTGTTGTTTTCTGGGCAATTTTGGTGGCTGCTGTGGTTGGACCGTGGTGGAATCTGCCATTTCCGTATACGCATGATGGGGAGAATCATTTAGCTCGTTTTATGAACACTGCTGCTACCATGCGGCAAGGGCAGATTCCACCACGATTCGCCCCGGACGTTTTCTCTGGATATGGCTTCCCAGTACTGCACTATAACTATCCACTCGCAAACCTGTTGGCTGTGCCATTTGTCTGGTTGAAGCTGCACCCAGCTACTATTTTTGCTCTCCAATCTTGGTTTGCATTAACGCTGGGAGTCAGTGCGGTGTGGTACACATCGAGACGATGGCTCGCTCGAGAACAGTCATTTCTTGTTTCATTGTTTTATCTGTTTTCTCCTCCGTTGATTTCGATGTTGTATTGGCGAGGAAGTGTTGGTGAGATTCTGGCCTATGGGTTAGTGCCAGTTATTGTCTGGTCTGTGATTCGTTGGAGTTCGTTTCAGTCTCTTCGAAATTGGTGGTTACTGACTCTCAGTTTCTTGGCTTTTGGACTGGCACACAATGTTTTACTTTTGATTCTTGGCCCTTGGATCCTAATGTTTGTGCTGTGGTATTCGTGGAAGTTTGGCGGTTTGAAGGGAACAATTGTATCTGGCTTAGCAAGTATCGGTATGACGCTGTGGTTTTGGATTCCAGCCTTACTCGAACTTGATTTAATTGTGTTAGCGAGTGATTCATTAGCCAGTCAAGCGATGGATCACACCCTGACTTGGTGGCAAATATGGTTTTCTCCTGTTGGATTTGGCTTTTCTTTCCCTGGGATTCAAGATAGTCTTGGCTTTGGATTGGGAGTACCAGCCATACTCGTGCTTGTTTTGTCGACAGCATTTCTCCTTGCAAGTGCTTGGAAAACTTCTTTTCGTTATCGTTCAGCTTGGTTGATCTTTGGAGTTCTCTTGGCTGTCTCATTGTTTTTTTCTTGGGATGGAAGCGCTTTGTTTTGGGAAAAGCTTCCGTTTTTGGCGCTTATTCAATTCCCATGGAGATGGATGGCATTGAGCTCGCTTGTGCTTCTGCCAATTCTCGGATTGTTGCTTTTGAGTCTCCCACGATGGAGTTGGGTGTACTGCGTTTTACTCGTGTCTCTTTTGTTTCAGGCAAATTGGCTTTTGGCTCGTCCATTGGCTGACAGAGTTGGGCACGATGCAATGTACTATCGTTTGTTCCCATACACCACAACGACTCGAAATGAGAATCGACCACGAACATTTACAGCAGAAGTCCTCCCTGACTGGCAGCCAGCGCCGAGCGTTCTTTCTGGACAGGCTGAAATTTCTGTACAGCGCTGGAATGGGTCAAGCCGAGAGTATACGGTCTTAGTTTCAGAACCAACAGTAATTGTCGAACCAACCGTATTTTTCCCTGGATGGAAAACGACTGTGAATGGTGAAAAAACTTCGTATGATTTAGAGGTGGCTCAAGGAAGAATTGCATACGAGTTGTCTGCACAAGATGACCCACAAACAGTAAAAAGTGTTTTTTCAGAGCGTACAGTGATACGAGGGGTCTCAGAGATACTCTCATTAGGAGTTTTTGGAGTGGTAATAAGTGGCACTCTTTGGAAGTGGAGAAAGCAATCATGAACATGAATTTTCTTGGTATAAACATAACTCAATTGCTTCGTTTTTTTCGAGCGAATATGTTACTGGTTTTAGTGGTTTTGATTGGTAGCTGGTTGAGAACTGTTCAGTTTGCTCAATTTCCAGTGGCTGGTGAAACCAGTGACGAAATTGCCTGGACAATGCAAGGTTCGAGTTTATGGCAAACCGGTATTCCTCAGAGTTGGTCATACTTCAAGTCGTACACACATTTTGAAGAAAAAAAACTTGGTTCTTCTCTGTATCGAATTGTTACTCCCTCAGTTGATCATCCGCCTCTGTTTGGTCTTATCCCAGGGACTGTGGCAACTTTGCAAGGAACACCATGGAATGAACTTCCTTCAATAAAAGCGGTTCGCGCGCCAATGGTGGCGTTGTCGATCTTAAATTTGGTGTTATTTGCTTGGCTCGCAGATCGCTGGTTCTCAGAAAAATGGTCGCGAAATATTGCCGTTCTCTTATTTGCAGTCGTCCCAGCATGGATATTTTTACAGCGACTCGTGGTAAGCGAAAATCTTTTATTGACCTGGACCTTATTACTCTTACTGGCGAGCAGCTGGGAGAAAGCGAGAGCGTGGACGTTTGTGGGAGCCATCTCAATTATTTTCTTGCCGCTCACCAAAATTTCGGGTTTGGCTATCGCTGTGGCTGCTTTGGTGAGTATATGGAAGCGACCAGTTCGAGCAAGATTTTGGTGGTGGCTCGCAGCATTTTTCGGGGGTATTGCTGTCCTTCTTGCTTATTTTTCTTGGGTTGATTGGAGTTTGTTCTTACAAGTGCAGCAGGAGCAGTCACAACGGGACACTGGTTTACTGACACTTTTTTCAACTCAGATTTGGTCGAAGAGTTTAGTCCTTCACTCATTTGCTGAACCATGGACTTTGCTTGGACTTATTGCCACAATGATTTTAGTGGCTGTTAGAGATCCAAAAAAGCTCCAGCTACGTATTTCTTCTCAAACTTGGAATATGGCTCGTGCCATTTTTATCGCCTCACTAGCGTTCATTTTCTTGAGCGTGGGAGAGCATACTATTCATGGCTGGTATCGAATTATTTTCTTCCCATTTTTTGCTTTGTCTCTCGCGAGCGGAGCGGAGCTCTTATGGCGCACAAAATCTTTGGTTGGTCTTTCAATGGCCTGGCTGATTTTGGCGGTCGTGCTGCGTCAAGGCCTTTGGTTTGGAATGGGGAGTGAACTTTTTGTGTGGCAGTCAATTCTTTCTAAAATTTGGCTTCTAGGCGCTGCCATCTTGGTCGCGGCAGAATTTTTGCTTCAAGACGAAAAAATTCGAAAGAGAATCTTTCTCTCTGGCGCAGGTATCTTGTTGGCTGTTATCATTGTCAGCAGTCTCGTAACAATCGTCTCTATAAACGCAGAAGCGTATTGGCTTGATAGTCAGTACATTCAAACAGGCTTGCGACCGTAACTTTGATGGAAGAAGAAAGGAAAATATGGCTGAGAGAATTTTAGTAACTGGAGGAGCTGGATTTATTGGATCGCACGTGGCAGAGGCTTTTTTAGCGGCTGGACACGAAGTTGCTATTCTTGATAATTTTTCAACTGGTGAGGAAAAGAATTTGCCAGCCCAGGCTCAGGTTTTCCGTGGAGATGTCACGAATCGAGATTATCTGAATGAGGTGCTTCAGCAATTTAGACCGACCGTTCTTAATCACCATGCCGCGCACATTCAAGTTGGAAATTCGGTCAAGGATCCACATTTCGACGCACTTCATAATATTTTTGGTGTTCTCAATCTCATGGAAGAGGCGAAATTACTGGGCACAGTAAAGAAAGTAATAATGGCTTCCACTGGTGGAGCGATGTATGGTGATCAACCAGTCCCGTTTAATGAGTCGATGTTGCCTCAGCCACTTTCCCCGTATGGCATTTCCAAGCGATCAGGAGAAATGTACTTGTATTTTTACTACGCTCAATATGGAATTCAGTTTGTCGCGCTGCGGTACGCCAATGTGTATGGACCGAGGCAGAATCCTCATGGCGAATCTGGGGTGGTCTCTATCTTCATGGAAAAGATTTTAGCTGGACAAGAACCGGTCATTAATGGCGACGGACTGAATACCCGAGATTATGTGTATGTTGGAGATGTGGCACGAGCGAACGTTTTGGCGCTCCAGTATGACGGTGTAGGCGAGTTTAATATCGGGACCGGACGTGAGTTGAGTACGAATGAGGTCTTTCATGCCGTGGTGGCCGCGTTGCAAGTGAATGTTCCGGAAAAGCATGGTCCGGCTCGCCCAGGAGAGCAGATTCGAAGTGCTTTAGATGCTTCAAAGGCAATCAAAGAGCTCGGTTGGCAGCCAACAATGAGTTTTGAAGAAGGCATTGTTCAAACAGCAGCTTTCTTTCAAAACACGTAACAGTATGTTGGAATCTGTGCGAAAAAGTCTGGGCAAATATTGGTGGTTTCCTGTAGCAGCTGTGTATGTTGTTTGGCGTATTTGGTTGGCTCTCTGGTCTGTTGTTATTCATCAGGTCTCAAAACCGGCTATGCGCCTGGAGTATTTTGCCCCGTTGGAGTTCCCAACAAATCTTCCAGATTGGCTGTTGGCTTGGGCAAATTTTGATGGGGCAGTGTTTTTGCGAATTGCGATTGGAGGGTACTCAACAGCAGAACTTCCATTTTTTCCACTCTTGCCACTGCTGATGCGCTCGTTTGCAGACATAACGGGACATCACGCTGCTCTGGGTGGTCTTCTGCTTTCTTTGTATATCTTCCCACTTGGATTGTGGAGTGCGGCGCAACTCTGGAAAATGGATGTTGGTCAAAGAAAAATTCCCTTTCTTTGGTTTGTGGCGGTGTTATTGAGTTTTCCAACGGCTCATTATTATGCAGCGGTGTATCAAGATGCGTTGTTTTTTTCTCTAGCAACAACGACACTTTTGGCGGCACGCAGAAAACAGTGGGTCTTTGCTGTGATTTTTGGAAGTCTGGCAAGCCTAGCTAGATTGAATGGCCTTGCGCTCTTTTTCTTCTTGCTCGCTGAGTACTGGATGGCGTTGAGTCCTGAAATCAAAGAGAAATGGAGCTTTGCCACACTTTTGAGAACGTTCCCGCGGACGCTCAATCCAAAGCATTGGCTGGGAGCCCATCGGTATGTTTGGTTCTTCCTCGCAATTCCGGGAATGCTCGTGGGGTATCTCACCTGGATACACTGGGCTTTTGGAGATTGGCACCTCTTTTTTAAGGGAGTAGAAGTCTGGCATCGGAGTAAATTTACTTTGCCACCCCAAACTGCTTGGCGGTATATCAAGATGTTGGTTCTCACCTTCAGTATGAGTTTGACCTATTTTGTGGTTGTGGCAGAAGCGGCTTTTTCTGCACTGTATGGCTGGATACTTGTGCAGCAGTGGGGCAAAATTCGCTGGAGTTACTGGGTCTGGATAGTTGCCTATCTTACTATTCCTGTGGTGACCGGAACTCTGCAAGGAATGCCAAGATATGGCTTGCATCTTTATCCATTATTTTTCGTGCTAGCGCTGTGGACAGGAAAATGGCCAAATTGGGCGAAGATTGTATACGTGGTGATTGGTCTAGCACTCCAACTGTGGTTTATGCTGTGGTTTTTACGTGGATACTTTCTTGCGTAGCGTATAATATCGGCTATGTTTGAGAAGTTTACACCATTTCATTATCCATTAGCAGTGAGTCGGGTTATTCAACCTCTTGCTCGAAAAATTTTACTTGGTGTGGCCAATTACCAGGTGAAAATCAATCAGGAACTTCCAACTGAGCCGACGATTTTGGTTGCGTATCCTCATGGTGAGCACGCGAACTCGTTACTGCTTCCTCCCAATGAAGTTGGGTATCTGGCAGCTGCCGATTATTGGTTTCAAAATGTTTTTTTACGCTGGGCGATTGCAAATGTGGTGGATGTGGTGCCAATTTCTCGTGGGGAACAGTTTTCTCGCGAAGAGTTTGATCGAGAAATTCTTCACATGAAGCGTTTAATGAAAAGAAACAAGCATTTACTCGTGTATTCTCAAGGATCTCGGTTGGGGCCAGCAGAGTCTGAGAAAGAGTTGCAAGAGCAATTAAAGAAAGGCGTTTTACTTATGGGGCGCCTACTCAATGTGTCGAGTATTACTCCAGTTGGTTTTGTGTATCCCCGGGAGTATCAGCCTGCAAAGGGTGGCGTGAGTGCTTGGAAGCGACTTCGATCTGGCGACAGAAGTCCCGTTCATATAGAAGTTAACATCGGTGATGCGATTCCAGTTCCAGGAGCTCCAAAAGGAGATCCTGCTGCTATGAAGCGTCTCGCTCAATCTCTCTACGCTTTGGCTCAACCTCGCTGAGATTGTGCCGAGAGCGACCAAACAAGCAAGAAGAGGGTGATTCCAAGGTTTCGAACTTGATATGCTATCGTGTCGATGCGGTCGGCGAGGTTCGGCGTTGTTTCCTGGAAAAGGCCATTCGAGCCGAGCGTAAAGACCCGAATCTCAAAACCATTGATGTGATAGACCTTCCAAACTTCCCGCTCAGTTTTCACCAGATATGATTTTTGTAAGAGCGGTACGAAAAATCCCTGTTTCGGTTTGAGTCGTTGTCCAACATACTCTTTTTCCGTACTGAGGAGAGAGGTCATCCCTGGGCGCTCACAGCGCTCTTCTTGGGGAATACTTTCTGGTTCCACTGTAGATAAAAAAGCGCAGTGGATATTGTTATCATCTGGATCAGATCCTGGTTCTCCAAAGAATGGC
>CAZFLN010000005.1:63184-71509 GCA_964519905.1 uncultured Pseudomonadales bacterium
TCATGTCAGTTTGCCCGTCACCATCAATGTCTGTCTGAGCATGGAGAGACATATCCCAGTCTTCCATGGAGTGATACTCTTGCCATGTACGCGTAACACTTGGATTGTGAGATCGGGAATGAAAGAAAAATTGGTACGCGATACTTCCAATAAGAAATACCCAAAAAGTGGCAATCAAAATGAGAAAAAAGAGTGCTCGCTTTTCGTGTTTCATATCTCTCTAGTCTCCATGTAGGTACACTACAGCGCCACCTGTTACTTCTCTCTGTATTATTACAGGAAAGATGAGTTCTGTCTCAGCCGGGAAGTCTTGAAAGTATCGTCGGGGAGGTAAAAGCCAGCCTATGACTGGAATATGCGGAACAAAGTCATCCCCACCACAGCAGGTATACTGTGGGAAAGCAAAGGTTTCTTTTTGTCCAAGCAGAATCTGTGCACCGTATTTTTCTTGTGGGGTATTTATAATTTTCTGTGTATATGTTCCGTCTTGATAGAGTTTTTCGAGTGTGTTTTCGTCAAGCAATCGAACAAAGTACACGGGTAAGCGCTGTTCTGGTTGAGCGTGTTGTCTAGGATACTGGTATGACAAAGCCTCGTGTAGAGTCTGGTCAAGCTGCATGCGGATATGAGGCTTGCAGGCTTCTGAATTTTCTTGCTCAAAGCAACTGTGAGCACTTGGGAAAATTTCTGTAAAGACGGTTTGAAACGCTTCGTTGTTTTCGGTAAGTAACTCAGATCGAGAGGCAATGACACGACGCAGTAACTGATCATTTTGGGAGATCATCCGGAAAGAGATGCCAAAGAACGTTAATAAGAGAAGAAGAACCAAAACAAAAAACACATTGATGTGATTTTTTGACATGCTTGTTGAGCATATATAAAAAAATGAATTTCGTCAAAATTCAGGTTCAATTTGTGTATGTTATTTTCTCTGAAAATTAAGTTATTCTTCGAGTAGTTTTCGTAAATACAGTTCCTTGTTTGACAGAAAGTCTCGCAAAATACGAACGTGATCTGTTTGATCGTAATCGATTTTTTTAACTGGAGTTGTATTAAAGTCGAGAATAGTCGATCCTGGATAGGACATAACAATCGGTGAGTGAGTCACAATAATAAATTGACAATTTTGTTTTACTGCCTCATCAATTATCTTGAGGAGTGACATTTGTCGAGTTGGCGACAAAGGGGTTTCTGGTTCGTCGAGTAAGTACAGTCCATTAGGTTTGATTCTACTTTGAAACAATTGTAAAAAACTTTCTCCATGAGAAGCCGCGTCAAGCTCCACACCATATCTTTGCGTGAGTCGATCAATTTGACCCTGAATTGCAGCAATGGCCAGAGTTTTTCCGTACCCATCTGTTAGCTCTGAGTCCAGGCGGTAAATTTCTTGTCCTAATTCTGTTCTCAAGCTATTCAATCTTTTTGTAAAGCCAAAAAAATCTTCTGCTCTCAGAAAAAAACCTTTACTATTTTTCACAGACCAACTCAGTTTTAGAAATTTTGATAACTCAGTCGCATGCTTCAATGTTTCATCTTGATTGAGATTTCTACTTCCAACTATTGGCAAATTACAGGAAGCTGCAATGCCTTCTAAAAGCGTTGATTTCCCCGAGCCATTTTCTCCGACGAAAAAAGTAACTGGAGTATCAAAAGTAATCTCTCCGAGTGATTTGATACCATTTGTTGAGAAAGGAAAGAGATTTTCCTTTTCTTTCGGAATTGTAAGTGTACTAACTTTTTTGAGTGAGATCATAACTTTTGGCTGTAAAAAGAAAGTGCCACAAGAATTATTTGGAGCGGGAGACGGGGCTCGAACCCGCGACCTTCTGCTTGGAAGGCAGACGCTCTACCATTGAGCTACTCCCGCGATTCAGAAATTATAACATGTCGTCGCTGATGCTGGCAGGGGTGGTTTCTCGTTTCCATTCCTCCCAACTCAGCCCGCGAAGACTTGTTTCAGCGTCCAGAGTGTATCCATTTGACTGAAGTATGTTTCTTGAATCTACCCCATGAATTTCAACCGAGTATGGCAGTACAATCAAGATGTCTGGACTTTCGTTGGAAACTTCTCGAATGTCGATGATTTCTTGCTCTGGGAAATAATACAAAAGTGGATCGCTTGAGCTCAGAATCATGGCCACGGGAAGTTTTGTTTCACTTACTTGAACGGCCAATTCTTTCCAATTTTCTCTATAAAACTGTGAGACCAAAACAGTAGCTAAACTCCAGCTCAAGAAGCCAACCAAAAGTATTTTTTTCCACCAACTCGATGATATTTGACCAAGAGCGAGCGCAACAAAAATAACAAGAAACAAAAATCGGAAGTACTGCAAAAGCGGCGTAAAGAGCGAAAATACCAAGCCCAAACCTACTGGAACAATCAGAAAAATTCCGATCCATGGTTGCTTTCGCAATCCAAGAAATATCGAGAAAATTGACACCGCCGTCCAGCCGCCAGCAAGCAGAAAATACAAAAATTTGGGCTCAAAGGAGAGTCGACCACTTAAGAGTTTGATTGGGATTAACAAGAGATTCTTAAAAGAGGCGGTTCCCAAGACTTGCGTCCAGTTGGGAACCAGCGAACGAGCTGTTTGAGAAAAAATGAGTTGCTGCCAGAAAAGTGGAAAGATCAGTACAAGACCCAGTCCTCCCGCAGCAATGGAAGCAAACAAAATTTTCCATTCTCTTCTCCAGAGTAAAAATACTGCTAAGGCACCGAGATAGAACACTACTCCGTAAAAAGTCCAAAGTCCAAGCATAATGGTGCTGATAAACCCAAACCAATCTCTTTTTTGCGTTGAAGGCAAGAGCAATCTTTGTAAGAAGAAGATGTTCGCTGCCACAAACAGAGTCAAAAGTGAGTACATCCGTGCCTCTTGTGAGAAGTACACAACGAGTGGATTAAAAAGAAAAAAAGCCGCACTCCACCAGGCTATAGCAGCAGAAGAGCGAATTTTGACAGTGAAATAAATACACCATCCAGCCAAAAGAGAAGCGAGTACTGAAGGGAATCGAAGGGCGATTTCGCTGGTGCCAAAGATGTGGCTCCATGCTTGGAGCAAGAGATAGTGCAACGGCGGATGAAAATCGTTTGGCGAAAAAATCCTCATAAGTTCGAAGGGTGAAAAATTCTGGATTACTCGGGCCGTGATCGCTTCGTCGAGCCACAATGATTGATTCAATGCGATCAGCCGAATGGCGAGTGCTCCGACAAAGAGAAAAAACACATGCGTCCGATGCTGACGCAGGAGTGAAAGAATCGAAATGAGCGGTTTAGCTGCGATCAAAGAACTCACTTCTGCTGCTTGGATCTGGTTTCTTATTGGTTGAAAAAGCGAGAGCTCCCAGAAGCGGATCTGATTTGGCTGCGACTTTGGCAATATCGTAGGCCAACAAGCGGTAGTTAATGTGTCCACCAGGGCGAACTCGCAGTTGAGTCATGTACGACAATTCTTTCGGACCACCAGACAAGAAGTACCGAATTCGCTGAGCATTTGGAATCAAGGAGCGCAGAAAATGTGGTGATGTCCCCTGCGGAAGCTCGGCTGCCAAAGATTCAAGTTCTAGGTAATAGGACTCAAGGGTTTCGGCGAATTGCTTTTTGAGATCGTGGAGTTCTGGGATGTCCAGGTAGGCAGGAGTGATAAATCCGTCGGTCAGGAGTTCCTGCGTTGTATCGGACTCCAGCCAAGGTGAAAAGCGTCCCCAGGCACGGTGGCGATTGAAGTCAATTGCTTCACTGATCGTCATGTGTACTTGCAGCGTGAGACCTGGAGCGTGGCTCCAGTGTGGTAAGTGGTTGTGATGAGTGAAGTCGGCCAGCAAGATTGTGCTGATTTCTTTGCGTTTCCGGGCGGAAAGCTTGGTTTCCCACTGCGCAAATGCTTCCCAAGTGAGTTTTGGCTTGAGGCACAGAAGCGCAAAAAAGAGATATTTTTGTGTTGTCGTAGCGGAATCTGGCAGCGCTTCTACTTGCTGTTTGTGATGTTTTCGAGATTCAGCCGTTGGGGTAGCATCCAGGAGATCAGCTGCTGTTTTTTTGAGCTTGGCGAGCACATTGGCAGTCCGGAGATCCGGTTGGGTGTAGCGGATTAAATCTGGGGCCTCTGGTTGGTAGCCCAAGATTTCAGCCTCTTCTTTTGGTGGGGCGAACAGGACTTCAAGTTGCTCCCCAAGGCAAATGGCTTCGGGGGAAGCGTCACTTTTAAGCCATTGGATGAGTCGTGCCCATTCTCGACTGGAACAAATATAGGCGGCGCTGGTGCGAGCACCCAGTGGTAAAAAAGCACGAACCGTATCAAAGACACGTGCCTGGAGGGCTGATGCATGTGATTTTTTCTCTGTCTCAGGTTGAAAGTGCTCAGAGAAACGCGCGGTGACTTTGGGTAAGAACTCGGTGTATGACCGAATGGCTTTTTTGTAGAGTTCGTCTGCGCGCTGGGCCAGAGTAGCTTTTTCAGCGCTGGAGAGTGAATCTGGTAAGAGTTGTTGCCACTCTGGCCCAGCGCTCGTGGAAAAATCCTGATAGCGGCTGGAGCGTTCTTGACCACTCCCCACACTGCTGGCACAGAAAAAGTGCATCAGAAGATGTCGCGGGATTTGCTCGACATAGGCAAAAAGCATTGCCATGTCACCCACACTCGCATGCCCGTAATTCACAAAAATGTTAGCCAGTTTTTCCTGGGCGGATTTTTTTCCATCTTTCGTGTCGTGTATTTCCGCGAACAACTGTTCTGCTGTGAGTGCCGATCGAGAGTAGCGCGCACCAGCAAAGGCCATGATGGCTGGAACTTGTTTTTCCGGATCTGCCAAAGCGGTTCGAACCGTAAATCCAGTACGCGAATCATGTAGCCCGACTACCTGGAGCCCAGTTTGATCAATATCAGAAAGCGAGAACGTGAAGTGCTGTGGGAGTGAACTATTTGAGTTTTGAGGCTGCTTTGTTTGTGAGTCTGCGGTGGTTGGTGTGATTGGATCTGAAGGAATTGAAGTATTTTGAGCAGTTCGAGAAAATTTTTGCGCGGAAAAAAGAAGGGTGCCTGCCATACGGAAAACAGCGTAGCACACTTGGGCATTCAGGTGAAGGACTCTCCTTTAGGCCTATAACTCGCTTGAGGAAAATAGTAAAATGAAGAATCATTTTTGTCAAAAAAACCGTATTTCCGCTCTACAATTTTTGTTATTCTAGAGAAGATTTGGCTATTTTCCGTAACAAATTACTATAGGCCTAAAGGAGAGTCCTTATGATATGCTAGATCCATCATGTTCGATTCACCTCGCCCAAACCCAACTGAGTCGAAACCTCCTTCAAAAGCATCAAATTTTGACACAGAAGGATTTCGTCTTGTTCAGGATTTTTCTGACCATGAGTTTGGTTTCTTGGTGCGTAATGTATACAGTGCATTGAGCTCCGATCAAGGGAAAGTGGCAGGACTCTGGGATGGTGAAATCTCTCGAGATTTAATTTTTGGTTTCCCTGATACTTTTCATTTTCAACGAGGTTTTCCTGGAGACGAGAGTCCTGATATTTTGTGGAAGTATTCACAGAGTGATGATGAATTTGTGAAAATGCTAGAAAGAGAGCGGCTCCATATTTCAAAGGAAGTCATCCGATATGAAGAACAAGCTAATTATATGTTGGCAGAGGTACAGAGAGAATATCTTGATAGTATTGAAGCAACCTTGAGACAAATAGGCAGTTTTTCCCCAAGTGATATTCGTTTGATTAACATGTCGTTTGCCCCCGAGCTTCAGAAGTTACGAGCGTTTCAAGAAGAAACAATTCGAGAGATTGTTGCAGATTTCCCGACTTTGAACAACCTTCAAAAAGCAGCAAAACTCGTTCTCAATGCTTTGGCTACTTCTGGAGGCAGAACTAAAGTTACTCGACCACTAACGCCATCGCAGCTGCGAGCTGCTGCTATAAATAAAACCTATGAATTTTCTTCTCAGGATCCTCAGGGGAAACAAGAGTATGAAAGAATGATACACAAAACAATGCTCTCTTTAGACGAAGTTTTGGAAGAAACTGTTTTTGAACCAGATACTTCCCAGGTTACTGAGCATCTCGTGCAGGCTTTGGCAGAGCTTTTGCGAGAATTGTATGTTGAGGCGGGTGAGCAGTTTTCTGATTTCTTTGTCTTCAAAAGCGTAAATTCTAAAAATTCCCAAGAGTTTGGCTGGAAGCAAAATATTCACAAATTCCGTATAAATTTTGATGAGCCTTTTACGAAGGAATTTTTTCTAGAAGGTATTGGCCCTGTATCTATTAAGCCAAGTTCGAGATATTATTGTCCTCATTTTAGGAAAACAGATGAACTGGGTTTTATGTGGTCTCAGTTTGTTGCGTTTCGCAATGAAAATTTTTTTTCCAAAAAAAATGGAAAAGAATTCTTTTTTCTCTCACTGTTAAAAATTGTGGAAAGCGAAATCTGTGAACTCATTTTGCATTTACAAAATCCGGAAAAAATGAGCAAAATGCGATTGTTGAGTGCGACAGAGTTAGTGTTGGAAGGAAACTTGCACAAAAATTGGGAAGAAATTTTGGCTGCAAGATGCATTGAGACTGAAATAACGCCAGAAAATTTTTCTCGAATCGTTGCCCAAGCTACTGTTTGGGGAGTTTTTCGCAATGGACATGAGTTTTACTCAGAGAGAGCGAAACGACTTGGATACGAGGCAAAAGATAATTGGCAATCTCGGAAATCGAGAGAGTCAGCAAACTTAAATTTTTCCTCTTTTCTAAAAGATTCCGATCATCTCAGCAACACTTCGCGTGAGAGAATGGCTCGTCTTGAAAAACAACCAGTTTTTTCCATTACAGCTCACCATGACTTTGATCCGCAGTTTATCGAAATTGGGACCTCTCTTTCAAGTGGTGTAGAAGATGGGGAAGAAAAGAGTGTCGAGAGTAATTCTGAAAAGATACTACATTTACAAAGTGAGCCAATTCTTATCACTACGGGTGAGTCAGAAATGAATATTCCGGGGATCAATGGCCTATCGCCAGTGTCAATACAGCTCATCGGTGCTGGGAATTCTTGGGATTTTTCACAATACTCCGTTTTTCCCGATGGGAGTCTGAAAATTAAGCTTCCGTCAGAGGCTCGGAATCAGACGCAACTGCGATTGGATATATCGTACTCAAGTTCTGAGGTTGAGAGTTCGCTCCCGGTTCAGTTGTCGGAGCAAGAAATGAATAACCTGTATCGATTAGAAGATGAGCTGAGATATTGCGGTTTTCAAAAACTCTCCGAGGCGATTGTTGATCTTATAAAAAAAGAAACAGTAACTGACGTTGATTTACAAAATGCCGTTAAAGAGGTGAGTCAGTATTCATACAATTCTACTTCGGCTAACCTGGGGAATGTTTTTGTCTTAGAAAGTCTTTCGTCGTTTTTAGATCCAGAGACAGGCTTGTTTCTCTGTCAGTGTGACTCAGCAAATGAGCTTCTCCTCTACTGTTTGGGCGTAGTGTTTGACAATGGTTCGAGTGTTTTTGTTTCATCGTACGGTTTTTCTGCGGAAGGTACGGTTGCCGGTGAAGAGAACGTAGTGAGCAAGGCCATGGCGCATCGTCAACTCAAGCATATTCGAAATGGAGTTGTTTCGTCACTTGATGCTACTCCCGAAGATTTCGCTCAAGAGCATCACTTTGAGGGAAAGAAATTTGAGAATGATCGAAAAGACGAGAAAAAATTCTTTGTACTCCAACAGAAAAAAGCATTCCTTCAACACTTGGAAAAGAGGGTAAAGTCAAGGCAGGCTGCTCGCA
The DNA here is from genome assembly GCA_964519905.1 of uncultured Pseudomonadales bacterium. Classification (GTDB taxonomy): domain Bacteria; phylum Patescibacteriota; class Microgenomatia; order UBA1400; family UBA1396; genus CAZFLN01. The sequence goes on from CAZFLN010000005.1 coordinate 70,959, forward strand.
ATCTCTTCTCTGATCGATCAGCGCCAATTCCTCGTTTGTTTGAGCTATTAAACACGTACGTAGAATTTGGGTTTGTCGATATGAATAGACTTCTTACTTATAAAGAATCCATTGATCTCCAGAGCCAGAAGAGAGTATCTGATAATCTTGCCAAAAAACTCGGACTTAACTGTTTATCAAGAAATCTCGATATTTATGCGATGCTCAGTGAAAACGTTAATTTTCTTATGAGGTTGCAGTCCTGAGTTTCGCTCTATTTCTGCACCACAATCGTTATAGGCCTAAAGGTTTATCCTTCAGTAATGTGTGCCGAGGGAGGGACTCGAACCCTCACTCCTGTTACGGAAAGGGATTTTAAGTCCCTCGCGTCTACCATTCCGCCACCCCGGCTAGAATCTACGTGATTCTGATGGAGAAATTATACCTGATATTTCCAAGGATCGTGGAAGCAGGTTTAGCGAGAAACAACTTCTTGTTTCCGCTCCTCACGCAACACACTGTTGTCAGGAATGGGGTCGTACACAATGGTTCCAGGGTACAGCACACTGTGG
>CAZFLN010000006.1:0-71067 GCA_964519905.1 uncultured Pseudomonadales bacterium
TCCCAGCCCAGTGCTGTATGCGTCTCGATCAGCGTAGCCGCGGAGCATAACAATGATTGGAAACGGACCGTTGCCTTCTGGAATATTCATCTGGCCAGTCACTTTTACTCGGTTTCCGTTTTCAAGGTCTGGCACATCCCAACTCACCAAAAAAGCAGCGTAACTTGGTTGAGAATCAAGTAATGACTCAACACGAATTTTTTCGCCAGTGAGCTGAAGTGCTTGTAAATTCGGCAACGAATACTTGGCATAGGGGTTTGGCGGTGGAGTCGGTTGAGTTCCAAGATTTGGACTGATGAGTTCAAAAGTGTTGTTTCCACGATTCAGTGCCCACCCGAGGAAGACACCAAGACTGAGGAGTATGGATCCAAAAACGATATAAAAAATGACGCGGAAAATGCTCAATGTTTTTCGTGGAACCGGTGTGGGGTAAGAAGTTTGCTGCATAAACAAATAATTTTTACAGGTGTGAAGTGTCATTATAGACGATAAGTTCCCCGCCAGTTTGAGGAGTCCAGCGCACTTCAGTAAGGCTCGTGTTCCCGGGGTGGCTCCGTTCGATGTGTTCAAGGTACTTCTGTTGCAGCAAATTACGCAAGATAATCTTTATTTTTCCACCATGAGAGCTGGCAAGCACTGTTTTTCCAAGATTTTCTTCCAGCCAAGCTGGCAGATGACGTGCAAAGTGCTTTTTATAGAAAGTGAGGCTTTCTGCCCCCACCTTGGTACGGAAATTTTCTTGATCCCAATCTTGTTTGGGAAATTCTTTTTCTATTTTTTCGAGCGACACGCCTTCTAAACGGCCCATTGAGTTTTCGGCCAGGTCGAGGCGAACTACGAGTGGCGCTTGTGGATGGTAGCCTGAGATGGCTTCTGCGGTTTGGTACGCGCGGCGTTGGGGAGAAGAAAAAATGGTGTGAATTGTTTCGTTCTGAAGTCTTTGAGCTAATTTTTCAGCCTGTTGGAGTCCAAGCTCATTGAGTGGGTGATCAATTGTTCTGCCTTGCACAATTCGCTGCTTGTTGGCGTTCGTTTCCCCGTGACGGACAAATAAGATTCTGGTAAATGCTCCCATGAGCGCATTTTACCGGATTTTTGCCGTACATTCTGATTGTAATATTTGCTGGGCGGGGAGAAGTATTCTCCCCGCCCAGCCCTCACTTACTCCCAGGAGTATTCGGAGGAATGTCCATTTTCGCGGAGAGCACGTTTTCGCCGTTTGATCAGCGTGTTGGTTCTCTCTTTATTTTGTCGAAGCATGCGTTGTGAGCGATCAATCGCATCACTCAGCGCCCAGAACAGATGGTTCTGACGCACTTCTACCACATGCTCTTTTCGCTTGGTTTTCGCGAAAATTTGAACGCGGAAGAGGTTTTTTCCTTCCTTAGAAATTCTGGCCGAGAGTTTGACAATCTGGCCATGGTGCTGCCACAGTTTGGCAAGTGAGCGATCGAGCCATCGCTGCAGAAATGCCGGCAGTCGAATATTTTTGGTCTGGATAATGGCACGCATACCATACTCCTTTCCTTCCCTCAGTTTGAGACTTAGTGAACTCGAGTTTCGATTCATCGTCCACGAAGAATGAGGGAGCCATTGCTGGTACCTACAATTATAGTTTTTGGGGGTTGCAAAGTGCAAGACAACAAACCGAAACATACCCAGTCGTTTTTGTGTTTTTTTTGGTCTAGAGGTTTCTTGCGAACTGTACTACGATGAATCCCATGTCTGTTTTTTCTCGAGAGGCTGCAAAAATTTTTCGGAAGCTGCCCTTTTGGACTCAGTGTGTACTGGTAGGAGCGGTTGTTGGATTTGTGTATCTCCAGCAACGTGCGCCATTGCCAGATTTGTCGGTTTCACAGGAGTCCGTTGTTTTGGGCCAGGAGGCTTCTCCTTTCTATAGAGTAGTGCGAGTGGTGGATGGTGACACGATTCAAGTAGAAATTTCTGGAGAGAGAAAAACGGTTCGAGTAGTAGGCATTAACACACCAGAAACCGTTGATCCTCGAAAACCTGTGGAGTGTTTTGGAAAAGAGGCTTCCGATTTTGCAAAACAACTTTTGAGTGGGCGGCAAGTTCGTCTGGAATTTGATGCGACGCAGTCAGATCAAGATCGATACGGACGACTTTTACGCTTTGTGTTTCTTGAGGATGGCACAGATGTTGGAAAACTTCTGATCGAGCGTGGATTGGCTCAAGAATCCCTGTATAGCTCTGTTCCTCATGTCTATCGCGCTGATTACCTGTTGGCTCAAGAAAATGCTCAAAAATCAGGCCTTGGTTTTTGGGCTGAAAACGCTTGTGATAGTGTTTGACCCTCGATCTAAAACGCTACATATGCTACCTTGATTCTCCGAGCGTATGCCTAAAAATCGAGTGGAAACTCACTCAAAAGAATCAAGTTTTTCTTTCTTGCCGCCTGCTTTAGTCCGGAATTGGTTTCGTTCTACGGCGGAAAAAATACTTGGCGGCAGATCAAACGAAACCCTCAAGCAAGCCGGTACATTTGAGTTAATTGATATTTTCTCCGAGGTTTTGAGTCTTTTCCAAAAGGGTGCTTCCGAACAGGAAGTGGCTGAATTTCTTTCTACAACACTTGAAACGCAGCTCACTGCGGCACAGCGTGAGCACTTGCATCTGCCCTATCAGGCGGATGTGCTCGAAATAGACCTCCCAACGTTTGCGGCTGAGGGTCGGCTGCACATTTTTCATCCTGGATATGGCTCGAGTGACATTCGTGACTCATTTGCCAAAGGAGCTGAGTTTGCTCCAACAGCTGCTCGAAGACTCCGTTTTTCTCAAGAAGCAACCCAGTTTGATCTGTTGTGTGATCGGTTGTGGGATGACCTCACTGCCGAAAATGAGTCCGGAGAAATTGACTGGAGTCGCTGGAGTTCAGGATCGGCGGGTGAGGTCATCCCCGACTCTCTTCGCAGCAGCTTGGGAGTTTCTCGCCGCACAGAAGTGTTTAGTCACAACCGGCACGTTCTTGCTTTGCCGCAAAATCTCGAAATTTATCCAGATGCCACGAGCTACACGAATGTATATCAACTTGTGTATATTCCAGAGCTTAAGCGGTTAATCGTGGTTTCTCATCATCTGTACAAAGGATTAGAGCCATCTTTGCAGGCTGATCAACTGCAGTTGTTGTCCCAAGAATTCGTTCCGAGTAACAAAATATGGACGGCGAAACAGCAAGAGGCGGCGCTGCTTTCGTTTGTAGGGACGTTGCCAGAGAGTCTCCGATCTACGCCTGTGGCGCAAGTCTTGTTTGAAACTTGGGAAACAGTCATGGCACAGCAGCGCGGACAGTCTCATTTGAATCAAGACCAAAACTCTGCCTGGAAAGAATTCAAGAGCAGTCAACCCAATATTCGCCGCGCTACGGCCTTTTTGACCCAAGTCTTGATTGCGGAAGTGACTGTGTGTCGACGAGACCCCAGCGCGATGAAAGATTTGTTGATTCGTCTGAATGTTGCGCTCGAAATGGTGTTTAATCCCCTTTTTTCTGGAGCTTCGTTGAATATTTCTGCCTCCAAACAGAGTTACTTGCAGATGCTTTCTCAGCATTTTTCTCGAAAAAATTACCAATTTGGGCAGCAAGATACCCGTATTCAGTCGTGGGTTGAGACATATAAGCAGCAAATGTCTGATCGGCCAAATCAGCCTTGGCATGTTTTGCAGAAGAGTGCGGAAAAACTGCAGCACGAAAGTCGTACGATCGCTGGGAAAAAACTGTTGGACTCTCCGATTCGCACAGAAGCTATTCAAAATCTGGCGAAGAGGTATCCCAATATTCTTAATCGTGTGGTGGGTGAAGCAACGTGTGCCGCAGGACAATTTGGTGGCTTGAGTTCGAGCGTTTCTTCCTCAAGTGGCATGATGTCTGAAATGTTTGGCTCTCTTTCTGGGATGAGTTTTCCGGAATTTTCTTCTCTCTTGCAGTCTGGTCCGTTTCGTCACCAGTCTCAAGTGGCGTCCATATTCGGTGCCGAGCGAGCAGAAAATTTCCATTTAGGGGTGTGTCGATATGGTTCCGAGTGTCATTTCCCTGGAATACAGCAAATGGTTGGGGAATGTGATGTGTGTGCTCACTGTGAAATTTTGCCTAAAGAGCAGTATGATTCTTGGCAAACTCACAACAATTCTGACGTACAAGAGTGGCTCAAGAGTGATTTTTCAGATGTTTCTCAAGCGATTGACTCTGGTGAACACTTTTGGAAAGTGCCAGTATCGGTAATGGTGACTGCTTTTACACCTGGTGGTGCAAAAGCGTTGAATACGCCGTATGGAACACGTTAGTGTTTAATCTGTACTTTCCCGGCCAGTAAAATTTCTTGTAAAGTTGGTAAATGGAGATCATCAGTGCGGTGAAAATGTATTCCATCATTTCGCAAATCAAGCTTTTTATAACTGGTTCTGAATCCGTCTTCCAGTAATTTTTGAAGTAAAGCACTTGACTGGACAGGTGCCAAAAAGAGAATAAAGAAGTTTTTCCGAACGGAAATACTTGCTACGGTTTGGCCAGTTTTTTTAGATTGATAGAGAAGTTCGTTTTCTGCCACGACTTCTTCCAGTAAGAATTGAGGAGAAAGGAGAAACGTTCGTACAAACTGTATAGTACTGCTTTGTTGGCGCGTGAATGACTGCAAAAATGACTTAATTGGAGTGTTGGCCATTTTGTTCCTCATTTTGCTTTGTTTTTTTTGATTCCAGCACTGCAAATCCGAGCCAAATAAGAGCTGTGGCAAAGGCCATTTCAGCGGCTTCTTCCAGTGTGACCATCCAGAAATATGTTTGGTCAGAGAACTGACCGGTGGAGCTTAACACTTCTGTCAGAAGTATGAGAAAGAGCGAGCCTGCACAAATCGCAATTATTTTAGATTGAGAAGCCAAGGTTTCTTGGAGTGATCGCACCCAATAGCCACCCCAAAAAACGAAAATAATAATTGCTGGTAAATAGTAGAGTAACCAGAGTGAAGAGCGGTATCCCATGGACAAAGAAGCGGTGACTATTCGGCTGGGGTGGAACCAGTCTACGTACTCAAATACTCGATAAATATTTTCATGAATTTGAAGGAGCTCATCAAATCCGAGCGCCACACTGAATAGCCCCAACGGAAGTAAAAATCTTCGAGATTTCTGAGGGAGTTTGACAAACAAAGCTATCAACGCGAAGTAGATGCCGGCCAAGATAAGTTTACTGGACTGTACGACAGTAGGCAGATTTTGCTCAACATCAACATTGAAGAACGCAAAGTGTGGTCCAAGTGTAAGGTGCAGTAAAACCATCAAGACATCGACACAAATAATCCAGCGGATAAGTATTTTGGTATTGATTGCAATCGGTAAGAATTTCACACTGTAGTGTACCAAACATTTTGTGGTTTCGGTTACAATGCATCTATGAATGTACGAGGAATCCATCACATAACTGCTATCGCGAGTTATCCGCAACGTACCTATGACTTCTATACCGGTGTTCTCGGTTTGCGACTAGTGAAGAAAAGTGTCAACCAAGATGATGTTGGTACGTATCATTTATTTTTTGGTGATAGGACTGGCGAGCCAGGAATGGATTTGACATTTTTTACCTTCCAGCCAGCCATGCAGGGAGAGCGAGATGTTGGGCAAGTGACGATGATTTCGCTGGCGGTTCCTCTTTCCAGTCTTACTTTTTGGAGAGAGCGGTTTCAGCAGTTTTCGGTAGCGATGGAGTCACAACAGAATCGCTTTGGGTACGAGCGTTTTGTGTTCTTTGATCCAGATAATCAACAGCTCGAATTGGTTGGCGTTCCGGACGCTGAACTTCGATCCCTGGGAGCAGATAAAGATGTTTGGACAACTGAAGAGGTTGGTTTTGAGCAGGCAATTCGCTGTTTCTTCTCTGCTGGACTCTCTGTTGCTTCGGAAAGTTGGATTTCTCCAGTTTTGTCTTTACTGGGATATGAGTCAGTTGGTTCGAGAGATAACTCTGTTTCTTTATGGCGTTTACCAGAAGAAGAATTTGGTTCGCATCGCGCTGTTTTCTTAGAAGTGGAGACCACTTCACTCAACGAAAGTGGATACCCAGGAGCCGGGACAGTGCACCATATTGCCTTTTCAGTTCCAGACAAAGAGGCGCTCCGTGACTTCCAAGCGCGGTTGGTGCAAATTGGCTTACAGCCCACTCCAATTATTGATCGTTTTTATTTCCAGTCTGTGTACTTCCGTACTCGAGCTGGAATCTTGTTGGAGCTGGCAACCATGGGGCCAGGATTTGCTGTCGATGAGTCAGAATCCACGCTTGGTGAGAAACTTGCTTTACCTCCTTTCCTAGAATCTCAGCGCGCAGCGATTGAGGCGAGGTTGCCAGAGATTGTGATTTTTGATTCAAATTGATATACTCTAGAGTAGAGTCAATAGTATTTGAAAAAAGAAACGAAGGAAATATGTCATTTTTTGAAGATTTGAGGAAAGTACTCGAAGAAGCAGCTGCAGATGTACGTTTAAGACAAGAGAAGATTCATTCAGAAGGTGAAGATAGAGAGCTCAGATCAGCTGTGACGCTTATTATGGAGAAGGTTGTTGCACTTCGAAAGCAGAATTTGGTGGAGATAGTTGAACGAATTTCTTTACAGAATTTTCAAAAAATGCTCGTGAATGCGTTTCGTACACATAGTGCATTTAAAGATATTGTTGGGATTGAGATCGATGATCAGAACGCAATCAATGTTGAGGGGCAAGTTGTTTTGAAGTCAAAAATTTCTGGAAGAATTCTTTTTCAGTCAGAAATTAAGCGTTTTATGGCTGGGATTCGTTAACTGTTTCTGAGTAGATTTTTTGTCAGTCTTTGGTGATACTGTCTCTATGAATCAATTTGTGTATCATTTTGAACCTGTGGTTGGTGCAAAAAAAACTGTTTTCTTGCTCCACGGGACAGGTGGCAATCAGTATGACCTTTTTCCTTTGATTGAAAATATTGGAACTCCAATTCAGAAAGTTGGTTTGCTCGGGAATGTTGTTGAGCATGGTATGCCGCGCTTTTTTGCTCGCTACCCAGATGGTACTTTTGATGAGGAAAGTATCAAACAAGAGACACAAAAGTTGGCTGATTTTCTTGAAAATTGGCAACTCGAACATGATCTTTTGGTCGACGACATGATTTTTATTGGCTACTCGAACGGGGCAAATATGATCGTGGCCTTGGGCCAGCGTTTTCCTCATTTGGTGAAAAAAGGAGCGTTGCTGCATGGGCTTTTACCACCAGGACCACGCTGGAAAGAGAATGATTTGCAAGGCGCAGATTTTTTTGTATCCTATGGATTGAATGATCGACTCATCCCCCCAGATAAATCAAAAGAATTGGTTGTTTCTCTGCAAGATTCCGGCGCCGATGTATTCGTTCTAGAGCTTCCAGGAGGTCATGAAGTTTTTCGGGATGAGATTCAGTCGCTGAGAGAATTTGTGAGTGCAGTTGTAGTAAAATAAATACGTATGAAAGTAGCAGTCGTCACAGGTGCCTCTAGCGGTTTGGGCAAAGCAGTTGTTGAGCTCTTGGCTCTCGATGGCTGGAAAGTGTTTGCATTGGCGCGGCGCGTAGAAAATCAGCAGTTCCCAGAGAATGTTGTTCCGATTGTGTGTAATATTCGAGATCTTGACTCGATTGATGCGGCTTTTGCCCAGATAGGCTCCGAAGTGGAAACGATCGATGTATTAGTGAACTGCGCGGGTCGAGGCTTGGTGAAACCCTTTTCCGAGACCACCCGAGAAGAAATTATGGATGTGATTGGCGTAAATCTCAAAGGAAATATGTATATTGCGCAGGAAGTGTACAAGCGCATGATTTCACAGAAACAGGGTCACATTGTGAATGTTGGTTCGACTTCGAGTTTGCGGGCGCGCGATGCGGAAGTCGTATACGCCGCCAGTAAGTGGGGTTTACGTGGATTTACCGAAAGCCTTCGTCTCGAAGCGCGCCCGCACGGCATCTTCGTGACTGGAGTCTATCCTGGTGGAATGAGTTCCGATAACTTCTGGAGCGTCGTTCCTGGAAAAGACATGAGCGGATACATGCCCCCAGAATCAGTGGCTCGCCAAATTGTTGCTGTGGTGAGTGCTCCCAAAGATGTGTCTTTGGCTGAGGTGGTGATTGAGCGAGTGTAAGACTCTTACAGAGAGTCTAATTTGATTGTACTAGGAGGTTTGGCTGAATTTTTTGATATAATCATTCAAAATTATTGAGATACTATGCGATTATTAGATTTACTTGTGACTTTCTCAGATTATCTTGCGCCAGGTTCTGGTGAGGGTCTTCGTTCATATCGTGTTCATAAGAAAGAACAACTCGATAAGTCTGTTTTGCTAGAAACCGTTAATAGTGTTTTGTTAGCTGTTAAAAACGCAGAAAAAGATTCTCATAAGCCAAAAATTCCAAACAACTTGCCTCAGGAACAACGTTTGAGAATGGAGAGACTTGTAGCAGCGCTTGCTGCTCAACAGCTTGAAGTACGTGTTACTGGCCTTTACGTACATCTTCTTAATGAGCTCAAGAAGCATTCTCAATTTTCGGATGTTGTGGGCCTAGAAATTTCAGCAACTGAAGTCGTTTTAGAACAAGGTGATAGAAAATCTCTTGAAGAAGCTCGTTCTTCTGGGAGAATTCTTCTCATATCAGAACTTCGTGATTTTTTTGGTCTTGGTACTCGATAATGTTTTTTGTAAAAGATGTACGATATAATGCTCCCATGTTGTTCACGCAAAACACACATCATGCTGCTGTGCATTACGCCCCAAACGGGAGGTGTGTGTTTCTGATGTTGTAACAGCAATATAAAATAAGACTCGCACAAACCTCCCCAATCGGGGAGGTTTTTTTTGTGCGGAAAGGAAAAAATGAATAAACAACCAAGGACGCCAATCAGTGCGCCGCGCGGCATGAAGCAGCTCTACGCACTCGGTGAGAAGCGACCGATCGATCTATCGTTAAGCGAGAATCCGTTAGGATGTTCTCCATTGGTTTCTGCTGCCTTTCGTGGTCTGCGGATACAAGAAGTGAGTGAGTACCCCTCCGCCAATGGTCAGCAACTCAAAGCAGGTTTGGCGGAAAAGTTTTCACTCGCTCCACAAAACTTTTTTATCGCCAATGGTTCCGAGACGATTATTAGCGTTTTGCCACGAGTTTTTGGAGAGCAAAAGGGAAAAGTTTTGGTGCCCGCTTTATCCTTCCCAATGTTTCGGATTTGCTCAGAACTGGCAGGCAAAACGGTTCAATCTGTAGAGATGGACGAAAATCTTGCCCTCAATCTCGAGGCATTTGCGAAGGCTGTCACTCCGGCTACGGAAATGATCTTCTTATGTAACCCGAATAATCCGACTGGTTCCGTGATTCCTCGTGAGCGTATTCTGCAGTTTCTCTCCAAGGTTCCATCATCCGTTATTGTTGTGGTAGACGAAGCAAACATTGAGTTTGGCGGCGAAAGCGTTCTTCAGGATGTTCGTAATTGGCCGAATCTGATTGTGTTACGTACTTTTTCGAAAGCATTTGGGCTGGCAGCACTGCGAGTTGGCTTTGCAGTATCCAATCCTGAGTTTATACAGAAGTTAGAGGAAGAAATCCCTCTTTTCCCTATCAGCCAAGTGAGTGAAGAACTTGCCTGTGTGGCACTTCAAGATGACGCATTTTTGGAAGAAACGAAACGGTTTGTAGCTGTCCAGAGACAGTTTCTAGTTACTGGATTATCTGATCTTGGTTGCAAAGTGTTTCCGAGTGAGGCGAATAACCTGTTCGTGCAGATTCCTGAAAAGTTTGACTCTACCCTCTTCACACAGCGACTTCAAGAACAAGGAGTCTCTGTGGTACTGGGTTCGTGCTTTGCTGGTTGGGATAATTCTGCCTTCAGAATCAGCGTGCGGGATCTTGACACCAACCAACAGTTTCTGGAGAAAATGCGTGTGGTTTTGAGGGAGTGATGTCTGCTGATATAATTTATACATGCACGAAAAAAAACTGAATCTTTACCGCTTTAGTCCCATAGAAAGTGAAGATCAGTTTTTTGAAGCTCTCGAATACATTGTTTCAGCAGCAGATCAGTTGGCACAAGAAGTTCTTGGAGAATCACTCCCCATCAATACTGTGAAAGTTTTTGCTCATTATTACGATGAGTATAAGTATCTGCTTGATCTCGTTTCCAGAATGGGAAATCGTTCGCAGCTGAGCTCAGAGACGAGTTACTATGTTGAGATTGACAAGGAGATTTCAAGACAGGCGATTCAATATCTTGGAGTGAGGATTGTTGATCCATATCGATTACATGTTGGTTGTGCAGATTATGAGATTCAGAATTACCACGATTTGAAAGATGCTTTTTTGAAAAAAGGCTCATATGTTCGAAGTATAGAAAATGGAGAGATGCTTGAGCTTTGGCATCCAGACACTGACGTGCTTGGCTATGTTGTTCCACCTTTTGTTTGAGAGAGAATGTTAGGTGATTTGGTGAGGGCACTTACCCAAAGAGTATTTCTCAGGTTTGCTTCACTCCGTTTGCAAACTTATAGTGCACGAACTCTCGGATTTGCATCAAACCATAGGGTTTCAACCACAAAAAAGGCCGCTTATGCGACCTTTTTTATTGCTGTGAACCACCATTGGGCTGGTTCAAACTTTTTCTCTGATGTTTTCCAGGCGTTGGAAGACTTCCAAGCCTTCATGCTGAGCCTTGGGGAGGCGTACTCGACCGCTCCGGCTCTAGCTTACTAACTACCCAAACCATAACCCACACCACCTCTGTGAGAAATACCCTTAAAGAGGCGACATGCAATAGTAGGCTAACTCGATCTACTGACTGACTGTAGGTTCTACAATTGCGTCTGTTTGGGTAGGTGGAGAAATTTCTCCAATTATCTCAGCCACAACTTTCATCAGTTTATCCATGTTCTTCTTGGTATTATTATCAAGTTCGTTTAGAGTTATCTTCTCATCTTCGACTGCATTAAAGAAACGAACAGCTAGTAATCCTTTAGATTCCTTCTTTTTAGGTTGTTTCATATATACAGAGTTTTCTTTAGAAATATCTTTCGGATCAACTTCTGCTATCAATTTAGCGAAGTTATCCTTGCTAAATACATCTTCAATGCCTTTGCAACCAGGAATTACTCTGAAAATTTTGTCGAGCCGATCTTTTAGGTTGTTCCCAGGGTAAACCTCTTTTCTGACCTTTTCTATTGATTTTTTACCGCTATCTTCATCGTCAACAAGAATTCCATAAGTAATGCCCCAACCAAAAAGTAACCGCGCAAGCTGAGGAACAGTGGTTGTTCCATTTGCTGGTAGCAAGTGGACATTCTTGATACCCTTCAGCTTGAAAAATGCTTGTAAATAATAACAAACGCTTACTTCTTCAACAATGATGTTGTTCGTTCTGTCTATAACGTTTTGATTGGCAAAACTACTGCCCATACAGTCAAATATAGGTGTTAGAGTGTCTGAAGATAGCGCTCCTAATTCGTGTGCACTGAATACCATTGTGTTGGCCAACTCAGACAGACTATATTCGTCAGCCGAAATCTCTCTCTGAGCTGCAATGATTCGATACAACTTTGTCAAATCAAGTAAGTGGTGAGTATGGGTGGTGTAAATTACCTGAACGTTTTTCTTCAAGGTTTCAAAAACTCTAAGCACGTCCTCTTGGGCTTTGGCATGAAGACTACCCGCAGGTTCATCAATGAGTAAAATTAAATCTCTCTTTTCTTCGCTTCTAACAGAATTCGCTTTAAGTTGCAAATAGAAGGACAAGAACCATTGCAGTCCTTTACTTCTTTGTTCTGGAGAAAATTGCGTCCCATTTTCAACTACCCAAAAGCTGAGGTATGACTCGCCAATACGCTCGGTTTCTTCTTTACCGTGTCGGTGAAAAGTTACTTGAATCTCAATTTCGTCACGTTTGCCAATCTTCTGTGACCAAAACTGTCGAAAATCAGCTGTAAATGTTGTGTTTTTTCTTGTTAACTGATTATTTCGCTGCCTGTCGCCTAATTGTTCTAATTGGTCGACACTAATTCCCATAATTTCAAGTAAGTTAAGTACCCCATGCAATCCTTTTGCTTTTGGTTTTTTATTTGTGATGTCGGCAACATCCATTTTGTCTGGCAACAGACTTTCAAAATCAATAAATTTTTGAAATTCCGGCAATGATGCAATCACTCTATCCATAAAACCCTTTGCATCAAGCGGCGATACTTGTGGTTCGGGCGAAGGCGCAGGGGTTGTCTCTGGCACGAGGCTGGGAGTGGATGCTTCTACTGTTTCACCATTGGCAGTTGGTTCAGGAGATTTCGGTAATTCTGGTGGTGCTGGCGGAGCAAATAGAGTATCTATGTCTAAAAAATTGATGGAAACATTGTTTTTTGTTGGTGCTGTCCAGGTTCTTGTAAGAGATATTTTGTTGTCTGCTTCTTTTATCTTTGCTTTTAATCCACGAGGTAATTCTCCATCTTCAAAATTTTCGTCAAACCAAGCTTTCTGTACTCTAAATACACAGGTAATCTCTGGGTAGCTGTCATCCCTAAGCGCATCCGGATTAAGTTTGCCAGTGGAAAAGATTTCTAACGCCTCAAGGATTGATGTTTTCCCTGATTCATTTTGTCCTATGATCGCAGTGATATTATCTATTGGGAAATTAAAAAACCCAGTATCCTGGATTGACTTAAAGTTCGTTATCTTACAGGAGATGAGCTGCATTCTCATATACCACCCCATTTCTTTTGTCATTTACTAATCTGGGCAGGTCACCATGAGAGATGTACCAATGAGTATAGCATTTTCGGCAGATATACCAATGACTCAAATTAGATCAAGTCAGCCGTTTTTGAAGCATTCCAAGAGGTCAAAAATCAGCTTATCTCGACGAAACTTGATATTGGGCCCTTAAATACCACACCCGGCAACTGCTCAAAGTGTTTTTTGCCACACGCGATCTTCATGAGCTCAGAAGGTCGTAGTTCTTGGTTTTTACTCTTTGTTTCTGCGACGAAGTAAATCTTGGTCTCGTTTTCTAGTATAAATGCCCAGTCAGGGTTATATGAGCCAAGAGGAGTTTCGATTTTGAACCAACGCGGCAGTTTGAAGTAAAATTTTACATCAGGATTGCGCTCCAATTCCCCGGCGAAGTTTCTTTCTGGTTCGGAGTTGTTATCAATAAGAACATGATCGTAAAGCGTTTTTGTCTGATCTTGCACCTCTACCATGCTATTGAGATAACCCCAAAGCTCTTCGTTCTCAAAACGCGCCATTTCCCACGCTTCCGACTCCAATTTTTCGTACTTAATACCCTCTACCATCAACTCATGCAGAACATTGATCAAACGCTTTGAAGCTTGATCTAAAAACTGTTGAGGATTTTTAAGTATTTTGCCAGCAACTTGAGCAGTATTCAAAATAGTGAGAAGTGTTTGCTTTGTTAATCTCGTGCGAGATTGTAAGTAACTCAAAACATCGGGCACTAGAACTTGCGCAGCGTTGAGGCGTTTCTCACCAGCACGTCGTACCGCTGAGCTCACCCCCTTTTTGTTCATCTCAATGTTCACGCTTACGACTCTAATGCGAGGGCTTGTTACTTCAATTGATTGAAGTTCTCTAACAGCCCGGTGAACAAGCTCATCTGTGTCATACTCCACGTTATAGCGGGTGCGATGTTTGATCTTTTCCCAGAGAGCTTGAAATTGTGGGTCAAGGTTATACCCTTTCTTAAGTTGAACACGTCGTTTTTTCTTGGCATTACTGATACGTCCAGAAAAGTCGACGCCACATTCTTCCTGAATCTCGTTCTGTAGACCACGAGCGAAGTCATCATAGTGTTCATTAGCAACAACTGTTAGAACAGCAATGTTTTGATCGGCAACACGTTCTCCCTGTTGGTTAACTGGCAAACGCAGGCCACGACCAATCTCTTGTCGCTTCTTAATATCAGAGCTTGTTTCATTAAGAGTACAAATTTGGAAAACATTGGGACTATCCCAACCTTCGCGTAAGGTGGAGTGAGAGAAAATAAACTTAAGCGGTGTAGAGAGCGATAGAAGCCGCTCTTTATCTCTCATGATTAACTCATAGGTATCATCATCTGCCTTAGTTGTCCCGGTTGTGTCCTTGTAATGGCCACTTTTGTCTCTGGAGAAATAGCCATCATGCAACGCACTGATAGAATTGTCTTCTTGGCGTAATGAAGCATACTTTGGATTTTGAATCAGTTCTTGATAAAGTTCCTCGAACCAAACAGCATACTTCCCGGAAGTTATTGTATTGCCTTGATATTGGCGATAATTGTCTACGCGGTCAATGAAAAAGAGTGAAAGTACTTTAATACCAAGTGGCAACAAAGAGAGTTCTTTTTCGAGGTGATTGGCAATAGTTTGCTTGATTTGGGTTTTAATCAAATCCTCGGTATAACCACCAGTCACTTGCCCGACATAAATCGTTTGTCCATTGGAAAAGCGAACATACTCGGAAAGAGTATCAATATCGTCAACCACAAAGCCACGGTATGCCTCTCGTTCTCCAGAAAGACTATATAAGTCGCTCTCTACTTTCACCGATACTGTCTTTTTTTGTACGCCGGTTGGTGTTTGGACATCTATAGCAAGTTTGGCAGAAACGGTACTTCCTTTGCTGCCTACACTGTGCAATTCAAGATATGCCTGGTTATAGCTTTCTTCTTGAATGACCGAATCAACCTCAATACGTTTTACGAGACCTAAGTCGTAGGCATCAACCGGAGTAAGTTTGTAAATAAGATTATAGTTATTGCGATGTGTGGCACTGTAGCGCAGGGTACATAAAGGATTCAGGTTTGAAATAGCTTTTTTAGCTTTCTTGGTCTCCATTGATTGGGGTTCATCTACGATCACTATTGGATTGGTAGCTTTAATGTATTCAATTGGAGTACCCCAGTCACTATTTCGGTAAAGAATGTTACCGGAATCTTCAGAATCACGGATAAACGATTGGATGTTCATCACCATGATTTGTAATGAGTTGGCTTTAGCAAAGTTTTTTGTTTGTACGCGATTTTTTGATTCATAGACGTAAAAATCATGTTTTGGCCGGTCGTAAATAGTGGCAAAATGCTCATCAGTAATTTCTAAGTTTTTAATCACGCCTTCTTTAATGGCTATGCTCGGAACGACGATAATGAATTTTTTGAAGCCATAGGCTTTGTGTAGTTCATAAATTGTACGCAAATATACGTAGGTCTTTCCTGTACCAGTTTCCATTTCAAGCGAGAAGTTAAGCCCATTCTTTAAACTAATAGAATCTGCTTCTCCCGGGAGCATTGATCCAACAAGTCCAGGAGTAAAAAATCCCTCAGATAAAGGAAGTTTGTACTTCGTTTGTACTTGTTTGGTGTTATCAAAAATTTGCGAATGTTCAAGAACTAGCTTGTTTGATGTGACCAGTTCAAAAAGATCAGCTTGGCCCGAAGATAATTCAATATCATTTTCCTGCGTGCTTTCAGTCAATGGTTGACCAGTAAAGAGTTCTACCACTGAGCTAATGGCATCCAATTGATATTGTTGGTTTGGGTCAAACTGTAATTTCATATTTGTTACACTACCTTGAAGTCAATATCTGCTCGTTCAAGATTGAGAATAGTGTTTGTTTTTAGATCGTCATTATTCGCAAAAACGCGTTCTAAAAAGATAACCTTTGCAGGTTTTCCTCGTTCGAGAAAATCGATAAAATCTCTGGTAACTGTCCCTTTCAGGCAAACAACCAACTTATTATTTCCAACAACGAAATATGTCACGCCGGCTTGCTCTGATCGTTTAACAGGTTCAGTGAGTTCGAGGCCAGATTTAAGTATGAGTTCGTACAAGAGATTGCTCTGGTTAGCATCTGGGCTGGTGTTTTCTACTGAGAGTTTAAGTTGTTGAGTAAGTTGCATTGGATTAACAACAGATTGATTCCAGACTTCGAAGTTACTCGCTTTGAGTCTAAAAAACTTGACACCGACCTGAGATGCTATTTTTCTAATTCTTTCAATAGATATCTCAGAAATGGTTCTGTACCCCAAACGAAAAGCTTCTGAGTTT
This sequence comes from uncultured Pseudomonadales bacterium, assembly GCA_964519905.1. Taxonomy (GTDB): domain Bacteria; phylum Patescibacteriota; class Microgenomatia; order UBA1400; family UBA1396; genus CAZFLN01. The sequence goes on from CAZFLN010000006.1 coordinate 16,063, forward strand.
TCATCTATTTTTTCTGGAAGTTGAACCATAATAAAATTTCTATCTTGGCCATCTTTTTCATTTAGTTCTATTAAGGCGTGTGCCGTTGTGGCAGACCCAGCAAAGAAGTCCATAACTAAGTCATTCTTACCCGATCCGATACTAATCAGATAGCTGATAAGGTCTTTAGGTTTTGGATAATCAAAAATAATTCCGTTTTTCTCCAACTCAGAGCGCATTTTCTCTGTTGTTCCAAAGTTCCTTAATACGGACAGGATATTGCGAGCTTTTTCCCTCTCTCTTCTATAATAAAGAACACCTTTCTCAGAAAGAAAGAATGACAATCTATCACCGTTATCCATTATCGGGTTACAATTGTTTTCAATAAATTGTTTTAGTTTGTTTACATTAGCCCAACCACTAAACAATTTGCACGGCGCAAGTAACTTGCTATTTTTTACAGTGAGTTTACCAATTCTTACTGGGTATGATGCTGACCACTTTTCAGTAATTTGCCTTGAAATATAGCCAAGCTTCTTCACATCACTGAAATAACCCTCAGGCAGATCAGAGCTTTCTAAACTAATTTCATCTATTGAACATGGGAAACCTATTGGTAACTCAATCTCGCTTGGTGGATTGGCGGGACCATTTTTTGTAATTGAATTTTCAGCATATCCCTTCCACAAATTACTATCTTTTCTTGTATTAGGATCAACAACTTGTTCCAATTTAGCCCGGTTGCTATTCTTAGCATAAAGAATGATGTACTCATGGTTTATTTTAACGTCCAGTTGATTGTCAGTATGTCCGTCAGTGTTCCAGACAAACTGTGTAATAAAGTTTTCTTCCCCAAATATCTCGTCCATTATTATTCTTAGATTGTGGACTTCATGATCATCCATGCTAATAAATACCAGTCCGTCTTGTCGAAGCAAATTTCTGGCCAAAAATAATCGGGGATACATCATATTCAGCCAGTCAGAGTGGTAATGCCCGTTATCGCGAGTGTTACGTCGTAGGGCAGTGTCTTTTAAGAGATCGCCGTTGTCATTGCGTTGGCCAGATTCAGCTTCATAGGTTGTTTTATCTTGCTTGAAATTGTCATTATAAATAAAATCATTACCGGTGTTATATGGGGGATCAATATAAATCATCTTAATCTTGCCATAATAAGAACGCTGCAATATACGCAAAACTTCTAGGTTGTCACCTTCTATGAAAAGGTTTTTTGTGGTATCAAAGTTGACTGATTCCTGGGGAAGAGGGGCTAAAGTAGCACTGGTAGTTTTTTGAATTTCCCGGAAAACATTAGACTTTCCCGCCCAATTCAATCCATATCTTTCTGTGCCACTGCTTACTTGTTCTCCCAGGGTTTGCTTGAGCTTATCCGGATCAATTTTACCCTCACTGAATACTTCTGGGAATTGTTCCTTCAGTTGTTGGAGTAATTCCTCTTGAGGATTAATTGATTTACCATTCATCTTTGGAGTGTTCATATCACTCATTCTAACAACGAACGGCCTGACGTGAAAGCGCAATATGTGTCAAAGTGATATACTTCATAACTTCTTCAAAGCTTTTTAAGCTATAAGTGCAGTTTTTCAAATCCTAACAATCTAATAGGATTGGTTGTAGACATAATCAAGATTTAATCATTATTTCCTTTTTAAGTAAGCGCTTGTTTGAGATATAACGAGCGGATAAGTTAGTTATGACCTAATCCCAGTTTTTCGAAACCGGGTATGGTCAAAAAACCTGAAAGATAAACAACCCTCGCTGAGGAGTATCTTTCAGGTCATGTCAGGAAACTGGCATGCGTGGCAATACGGTACTCGGCGGGGGCTTTTTGCCACTCCCAAACGAGTCGCCTCGAACCTTACGATACTTGTGACCCCACGGAGATTCACCCCAAGAGTATTTCTCAGGTTTGCTTCACTCCGTTTGCAAACTTGAAGTGCACGAACTCGCGACTTCGTATCAAACCATGAGATTTCAGCTACAAAAATAGTCGCTCAGGCGACTTTTTTTGTACCTGTGACCCAAAGGGTTTGGGATTGGAACCAGATTCTTCGTGATCTGGTCGACCTGTTCGACACCTTCCGCCAAGACGTAATGCTACCTGATGTTAAGTACTCCGTCTAGGGAATAGAACCGGTGTAATACTATCCCCATTTAGTAGCATGGAGCTCTGCCTCTTGATCTTCTCTGACGGCTTCACGGGCATAAGAATCAGCGATAGCTTTCAGAATCGAAGCTGTTATTGGCCAGTCAGGTGCTACATTTTCGCTCATCTCCTGATATTTTTCGGCAAGAGATCTTTCTTGAGTTCCACCATCATACGGACCACGTGTGGTAACGCCTCGGTTATTGTAAACGTAGCTTTGGATGTGCCGATTAATTACGCTGTTGTCGAGTTCTTCTATGATCTTTCTTGCCGCTGTGTGTGGCCAGCAACCATCAGTATCATATGGCGTCTTTGCTAGCACGCTTGCTAATTCCAAGTCGCAACCGGTTGTGAGACTCTGCTCGGCACAAGATTTTCTGGCAGTTTCAACCCAAGTAGATAGCTCCTTCGCGTCAAGAGCCCCTTCTTCATTTGTTCCAGGAAATCCTTCCCAAGAATCAAGTACGTTTTTTGCATTTCTCGCCAAGTTACTGGATTGATCAGAATTAAGACCCGCATGTTTCGGGTTGGCCTTCCTATCGTCCCTTTTGTAAACCATGCCGACAAGGTCACAAAAGAATGCCGGATCTTTTTCGAGCAGCTTGTGAATCGAGAAGGATGTTCTTTCGTTGTCCCTCATTCCTCGGAAAAGCGACGCGCAAGGCCATTCCAGCTTAGCAATCTCTTCATCCGTGAGTTCTTTGCGCTCTTGCAGCTGCCTGAAAACGTTGGATAGGTAATATTCGGTCATGCTGTCTGCATGGCGATCTTCAGAGGGAATGGCAAGTAAATCGAGAATAATTTGTCGGAGCAGATTGCTTGGCAATGAAACAACATGATCGCCGGCGATTTCCAATGCTGCCTGAGGTCGTTTGGCGAGAAGAAACTTTTCAGCGGCAATTTGCGCGTTCTCGTTCGAGTGACCTGGCGTATAACCTCTGGCATGTTTCCAGTATTCTGCTTCAAGATCAATTCCAGCTTTTTCGACTTTCAACCAAGTATCTGGCCCTTCAGGGAGTCCAAGATATAGTTGCGCTGCGATCTCTGGTGTGTAAATGCCCTCATCTTTCAGTTTTTGGATAGCCGCTTCAACCCAAGCCACACCTTCTTTTTCTGTTCTTCCCCAAGAATAGGAAGAGATAAGCAGATGGTTTTTTGCGTGTTTGGCAAAGAAGAAGAGTACTCGATCGTCCTCTTCTTCATTCTTGATGGCTTTTCCCAGCGCTTGTCCCAAAACTCCAACGTATGAAATACCTGAAGAAAACTTGACGATCTCTTCAAGTGGTACTTTGTCTAGTACTTCTCTGGCAGCTTTTCCTCTTTGTACCGCAACTTCTTTGTCACCATCGGTCCGATCTCTACGACTCACCTCAGGCAAGTGTGGCCACGGATTATCTAGCAACCAACCAACTCGATCGAGTACATACTCTGGAGTAAATTTGGTGAGTAGCTTTTTGAGCGGCATGAGGTTCTTCCGCTCGGGCTTTTCGCCGTAACTACTAAGCCAATTCATTGCTTCCCGAATATGTGAACAGAGGAGTTTTACTTCATCAGGTGAGAGTTGGTCTTTGTCCATTTGGGTGAGAGTATTCATGAGAGCGGTTTGAATGTAATCTGGAAGGCGAGTAAATTCGTCCATAGCGTCAAGGATGTTTACTCTTGTGCACGCCAAACTCTCAAGTCTATTGACCAATTCTTTCTGATATTCCTGTGGATTTGTTTCCGGATCAAAGCCAGACCTCAAGATGCCGTAGTCCCGCCATCTGAAACGATACGCTTCAGTGAAGTGGCCCCCTGAATGATAAGACTTAGTAAAATTCCAAACGAGCTTTGCATCTTTTGATATGAGCCTGTCAATCTCTCGTATTCTTTCTGGTGCCGCTGCATAAGTTTGAGGCCAGATGGGCATGAAGATATCTGTCAAACTGTTTGCCGGTCGATTGCTGTATCTTCCCCCTGTGTCAATTGCGGCCATTCCTCTGAGAATTTCCACTGCACGAGAGAAATATGTAGAACTCCATGCAAGCGCTTCTAGTGCCCAAAGCAACCCACTGTGATTGCAGTCTCCAAACGGGCCGCCGTCATCGTCTTTCATCAAGTCAGAAAAAACTTGAGGATGCTTGGCAAGTTGTTTGCGTACCACTTCCAGAAAAACGTCGGGCGCTGCTTCTGCTAACAGTGGGGAAATATCCTTGAGTGAGGCCCAATGCTCCATTGTGGTCGCGGCCTCCAAAACCTCAGCTACGGTTTGATTGATCGTATCTTGAAGAGAAACGAGATTTGTCGCTCGGTCTCCCAATACTGAAACCATTGCCAGAGAGCCACAAAGTCCTTCCCTCAGCCAGTCGGAATGTAGTGGGGCTTTACCATAAACGGCTGCAGCCCATCGCTGATCAGCGGGTAGCTCATATTTAGGATCTTTTTTCAGCAAGACATCCTTCACGACCTGCTGATACCTCTGAAATATCGCCTCGTCGACATAGCGAGCAATGAGAAACCATGTGTCAATCGGTGACTTCAATACCCAAACATTTCCAACCTTGAGCAATGGCGGATCTGCCACTGTTAACAGGTTCCCCAGCTCTGAAAGATAATCCGTATACTTTTTACTAGCGATATATTCAACGATTTGTTGGTCTCCATCTTTCTTTTCATTCCATGCACCAATGAAAAGAACGGGTAAAAGCAAGTGAGTGTTTTGAGGATTCACCCAAGGTGGATCTGTTATAGCTGGTGAAGGCGACATACGACGTCTCAAAACTGGTAGACTCCTGCCGGAATCTCTGGAAAGTTTTCGGGCCTCAACCTCTCCAACACCGATTTTTTTAAGATTCTCCTGAATAGTGCCAATAAGTGGTCGAGGAAGGCGCCCAGCATCTCGCGTACTTGAAACGTTTGTTCCTGTACCCAGGAAGACATGATGGCCCTTTCTTACGGCCAAACCTACTAAATCATTGCACTCGATCGTTACGGCCAAGATGAGCGAGGTTTGGTATGTATCAAGAATATGTCGTAGATCAGCGGGGTTCTCGACGTAAAGACTTTTGGAGAGTGAGCGCAATCTCTCGTCATCTGGTAGTCTGGAGAAAGAACTGTATAGAAAAGCAAACGGTTCGTCAGCAGAATCACCTTGAAGCGACAGAATAGCAGGTGGCTTGTTGAGCCAGCCATGAACAATCTCTACATGATTGTCTCTTCCACCCAGCACAACTTCAGCCGAAAGTGGTGGGTTTGTTGATTCCGACCATTCTTCCCAAAAGCTCTCCAAGCTCCGTATTCCGCCTGCGCTCGCCTTTCCCAGGCGTTTGGCAAGCCATAAACCCACGGCAGGCGCCTGATCGAGCCAGAGTGCAAGGTCATCGGCATCGATAGCCCTTACTGATTTCCAATGGTTGGATGCAGCCTTGCTGGTTGCCCACTCATGTCGTTTTGGCCAACGTCGTGGCGTTACAAAAACGAAAGATGTATCTTTGGGTGTCAGAGCCAACGAGTCAGCGACCCTTTTCGTGTAATCATCGTCAGCTTTTTTCTTGGGCGACTCCTTTGTGCCCATTTCCCAACCAGAAACGCCATCAGGGAGATAGGGGGATGATGATGCAATGTTCAACCTGCCGTCCCATCCGGGAGTTGCCACACTGTCTTGTTCAGGGAAAGAAACTTCACTAACAGAATTAGCTGTTGCCAAAACAAGGCGTCGTAGGAGTTGGGGCAAAAAAGAGGCGCAATCTCTTTGATTACTTTCACTCCAAGACTTGATATCACCGGCACTTATCCATTGCATACGGCATCATTCTAGTCCCAATTTTCCCCGAAGTGAATCAGTAATGTTGTGCATCAAAACTGTGTAAAATCTTGAGTATGCGCGTAAAACGAGGGAGACCATCCCTTCTCACGGAATCTGTCCAAAATCAATTAAAACAAGCGTTTCTGGTCGGCGCAACCGACGACGAAGCTTGTTTAGTGGTGGGAATTGCCCCAAGCACACTCTATAAATTCCAGGAGAAAAACCCGTCATTTTCGGAGCAAAAACGACTATGGAAGCGTTCTCCAGTTTTTCGCGCCAAGGCGACGATCGTCCGCAATCTCGACAATGTCGATGTGGCCAAGTGGTACTTGGAACGTAGAGCCAAAGATGAGTTTTCGACAAAACACGAGTTGGAAGGGATTTCCGACAATACACCAATCCAAGTAATATTTAGGGGAAAAGATGAAGACAAGGCAAACGTTTAGAAATTCACAAGATCATTGAGCGTTTTGCCCAAGGCCTTGGCGATCTTCCACAAGACAAAAACGGTTGGATGATACTTCCCGGCTTCAAGATGAGCGACGTATGCGGAATGAAGCTTGGCTCTACCGCCCAGCTCTTCCTGTGAGATACCTTTGCTTTTCCGAGCGTCACGAATATTACCAGCTAATCTTTGGGTGAATTCTTTACGGACTTTGGTGTTGTCTCCGTCTGTTTCAGGGAGATTTATCGTATTCATTTCAACAATTATTTTCCTGGTGATTAGAGGCTTACGCCATGGCGTAGTCATCAAGTTAGTGATATGATCTCTGGTGATGAAGAAGACCAAAAAAGCATTCGCCCACGGTGTGAATTGGAAATCTCGGCCCATTCAGTTACGGGCAGGTTTCTTAATTCTTGTCCTCTCGCTCATTCTCTACAAAGCAGTTCCCGGAGTGGTTCGTGCCTACGACGTTCAAAAGGTAAACCAAGCCATTCAGGAAGCCGAGACATTGGCAAAAGCAGGACAAACCGAGGAAGCTGTATTGGTACTCCAATCTACGTCCTCCCGATACATGACCCAAGAACAGGCGGAGAAAATCACCTCTCAGTTTGGTGAGTTGGCAAACCCACCGGCCAAAGGTATGAGCTTCGATGATTTCGATCAAATGTTGAAAGATCGAGGAGAACCAGGAATCTTAGGCTCACCTGCGCCAAAACCGTCACAGGTACCAAAGCAAATACCAACGCCCTTACCCACAGCGCTTCCAACCGTAAACGCCAATCCACAAGTGCGCTGCTATTACGACAGTCGCTGCGGTGGTACGAAGATCACAACCAAAGACGAATGCCTGAATACTACCTGTTGCTATGACGGTTCAACTTGGAACATTAAATCGAAGACGGATTGCCAGAAACAATCGGACGAGGCGGCTCAAAAACAACTCGACGCCTGGAATACATCGCAATCCCAGATGCAGGCCGAAATTGAAGCCCTACAGAAGGCCACGGAAACCATTACTCAACAAAACGCTCAAACCCAAGCTGAGCTTCTCGAGGCATGTCGACAGCAAGCACAAAAAACCTATGCGCAACCGGCACAAGGGAGTCAAACTTCCACAACTGGTTACGTTGTTGGTGAATCACCGGAGCAGCGACAAAAGCTTAATCAAGCTATGCAGCGTTGCCTGGATCTGTATGGAGGAGGACAATGAAAAAGTCGCACCTCCTATTCATCGCAGTTGCTCTGTTGGCGTATTATCTGGGATATCGTTCAGGAATCGGCAACCAGGTGGCTCGATATGGCGATACTGGGTTGCCAAAGAATTGCCGGGCGCTAATTGCCACCAACATCAGTGGTTTTAAGTATAGCCAGTACACCGCAGAGGAAGCGCTTTACTCTATCGACCGTAACTGTGGTCCAGCTGGGCTTATTTGGAATGAACGATGATGCATTCAAGCTATTTTGCCACCGACTTCTTTCCACAATTCTTGTAAACCATTTTTTACTTCTTCTGTCGTTTCCACTTCATTTGACAAGAGTAAGGCAATTTTCAAACATGCTCCATAGGAAACCATGATGCCCATATGCAAATCCAACTCTGCATAACCGTCGAGTGTGATTTGTGCCAGGTGGCCAAGAATATCACTGGGTGATGTGTGATTTTTTCTATTACCAGCAATATATATCTTAAAAAGGGTTTGCATTTCGGTTTTAGGGATGACTTTCTCCTGAACAAGCCAAGCTACTACTTGTTCCACGCTTTGGCCAGCCCAATTATGGCGGCCATTTTTCAACTTAGCCGGAATGGCATCATATGAGTCATTGATCCTTTTTATTTCCTCTGGTTCGATTTCTACACCTGCTGACAGTAAAAAATCCATGTCTTCTTTTTGTTCTACTGCATCAAATTGGATGAATTGCCGTGAATACGCTTCTTTTCCCTTCTTTTCAATATAAAACATATAGACCATATCCTCTAAAATCCTTCTTGATAGGTCGAGAATAGAGCCGCTGTACACAGTGCGCAGAGAGGGATCTTCTTCTGCCAGATTGGCCAAAGTGATACTGGTCTGGAGAGTTAAATAATCCTTCCGAAATACCCCCTCAAGGACTCTTCCAAAGAGGGATTTATACGTGTTTGGTCCTGTTGCCAAGGGGTAGCTAATATCAAGTAGCTGGAGGGATTTTTTACGAAAATCGACTTGTGATTTTTCCATTGAGAGGATTATACTCCGGCGTACGGACAGTCAGGTTCAGATATATGGCAAATTATTGGAGCAACGAGCTTTTAGGAAGGTATGACCCGCAAGATGGTTGGCTTGGGATTGATTATCGACGGCACTTTCTAAATCCACACCAAACAATGATGACTTACATCCATGAACAAGCCCACGGCATACTTTGCAACGGTACTGAATATGGGCAGGCAACGAAGACGCTTCTACGATTTCTTCCGCATGCAACAGCAATGTCTGAGGAGCAACGCGCCGCCATCTTTAAGAAACTTCATGATTCACAGTTTTATGTTCAGGAGGCAGCAGCAACTCTTGCTCCAATTTTTGGGCTGAGAGATGCCAAAGGTCCGGCGGTTGCACGCAAATGGGCCAAAGACAATTTGCCAGATGATTACTACAACCGTGTTGAGGGGCTTTTTTTTGCGTTGGAATTTGGAGCAAGATACAGAGAACTATTCCTACAACAATCATCGCATTTAGCGATGCATACGAAGATTCGTAAAGATGTTGTTGCTTACGATCTACTAAGAAACCCTGAACAATTTATCGACTATTTGTCCCAACCAGATAATATTCCTAGTGACAGGTTTCAAAAACTTACACAGGCATTTTGGGCTAAGCCCCATCTACCAACTCGCTCAGATGAAGAAGTAGCAAAGCATGCCAACCTACCCCTTTTCGAAATCTTGACCAAAGATGAAGTCGCAAACTTCCTCAACTATGTTGCAGAGTTTTGTGGACTACCAGTTCGAACTGATGCAACACGCATAAAAGATCCATTGACACCAGAAGCTCACGTAAAAGAACTGGCAGAAAACGTTCTTATCGCGAATATGAATTTCAACTTACCTGACCGTGCTATGTGGCTTAAACAAACAGATGATTTGAAATTTATTTCTGACAAAGTTGATGCGGTTATTATCAACAGAGTCGATCCTTCATCCAACCTCGCTGATAATTTCAAGATTGTTATGGGGCGAGAAGCTGACCTTGGAATTATTACATTCCAAAAAACGGGCGAAGTATATTTAACAGGTTTGTCTGAAATGGAAGCATCAACAATCCTTAAGCAAGAGTTAAAAAATGCGACACTTATCACCAAGTGGGGGTTATATGAGCCCGGAAATGAAAACGTTTCTTTCTTCCCAAGTATCCGTCGACCAGATGTAGTTATTTACAACACACTTGGCGACATGCGCGTGTCAATGCAAAAGTATTTGGAGCAACATGACTGTGTTTGCTTCAATGCCCAAGCTTCTCCAGGAAGCCCGATACATACTTTTGTGATCGTAGATCAGAAAGGTACTCTTCATATGTTGAACGCCATGGGAGTTCAACCGATAAACTCCTTTTTGTCTGATAACAAAGAACATCTGCATGTTGTTCAGCCAGATCAATCAACCGTTAATCCAGCCCACTACAACAATGTCCTTTCTGTTTGGAATGACTTGCCATGGGATGTCGATTGGTATGCCTCCATGCTTGATGGTGAAAATGTAATTAATCGCACCTAAGTTACACTTGTAAGCAATTTTGGTAACAAAATCCTGATTCAGACCCCATTTATTCCAGCAGTTTTTGCGATAATTTCTTGTGTTGACAGATCAATCAATTTGCTCGTTTTCATTCCAATTCACACACGGTGTAAATTGACGTATATATCAATCTTTTCTGTTGACACCAATGGTATGCGGATGGTTATATTCGGACTAGGAAATCTACCGTGACCATCGCAAAAGCAAGAAAATTACTGGGAAAATCGGCGGAGCTGCTGACTGATGAACAGGTGCAGCTCAAAATTGACGTGGCTGAGCAGCTGAAGGAGTTGTTCTTTGATTTTTTGCTCAAGAGTTTAAGACAGAAAAAGGCATACCAATCTTGAGGAAACTATGAAATACTTGGGTCCGATGCGAAAAAGAGTTGTTATATACATCCGAGTATCAGACCCTGGTCAAATCGATAACAATAGCCTTGAAACTCAAGAGAAATACTGTCGTAAAAAAGCCAGTGAAATGGGCGCTGAAGTTGTTGAGATATTTCGAGAGGAAGGTGTCTCTGCAAAGACAATTGACAAAAGGCCGGAACTGAGGCGACTTCTACAGTTTTGTAGCCTCAAAAAGAATGATATTCAAGCAGTTATTGTGTATAGACTGGACAGGTGGTCGAGAAATGTAACCGATGCATTGCAGGCAAAGTTTCTCCTTGCCAAGTATGGTGTTCAGCTTATTTCGGCAACTGAAGGCATAACAGACGATCCTCAAGGCGAATTTCTTGGAACGATCACTTTCGCTATGGCTCAGCTCGACAATCAACTCAAGGCCGCACGCGTCTCAGATAACATGAAGACTATGTTTCGAAATGGTTTGTGGCCATGGAAGGTCCCACCTGGTTATAAACGTCCATTCAAAACCAAAGAGGAAAGCAAAGGTAAACCAGCCATAATCGACCCCGACATCGGTCCAATTCTTCATGAGCTGTTTGTTGAGGCATCCAAAGGGATTTTTTCCAGGAAACAACTTGCTGAAAAGACAAATTTACTTGGATACGCGGATTTCAAAGGGAGGAAAATCAATGAAAAGGTAATCGTTGACATTCTTTCTGACACCTTTTACCACGGGCTTATGCATGCGCCGAGATGGGATGAGTACGCTGTCGGTTTGCATGAACCCCTGATTGATGAACTCACTTGGAAAAAGGCGTATGCTTCAGTAATTAAGAAGCGAAAATATATGTATCAAGATACTGTGGATTACCCACTCAAGGGCACGATCAAGTGTGAGCTTTGTGACCACTTCATGACCTCGAGCAATCCCAGAGGGCGGACCAAGAACTACAAGCATTACGAATGTGGGAATCCAAAATGCCGTCGGTCACGTATCCTGGCGTCTTCAGCACATGAGCAGTTTGCATCCATTCTTTCCCGGGTCAAACCCGCTCCAGACGTCATGGTGTTGTTTACGGATATGGTATTTTCCGAATGGGATTCAGTGGTGAGTACCGTTGCGACACTCACTCAAACATTGGACAAGAGAATTGCCGACCAAAAAAAAGAACTCGATAGGATCAGTAGGTCTTGTGACCGAGGTATATATACAGAGGCTGAGGCCAAGGAAAAAGCTGATGAAGTACGTCGAGAAATCACTATCTTGGAGGTTGAAAAAACTGACTCAGTGATAGCTGGATACGATGCCAAGATCGTCAAGGCGTTTACCGAAAGATTCCTTGAACACTTTGACGAACTATGGAAACAACTTGATCTGCCCAAGCAGCAAGCTCTCCAGGTGAAAATATTTCCCAACGGTATCTTGTGTGACAAAAACAAGAATATTCGAACCGCAGAAATGAGCGAATGCTTCCAGCTAATTGAGGCTCTTGGAAGCGAAAATGTCGAAAATGTGACCCCACGGAGATTCGAACTCCGGTTACCAGGATGAGAACCTGGCGTCCTAGGCCTCTAGACGATGGGGCCGCGTGTGGCGCGGGAGCAATTGCTCAGACCAGACAGGATTGAATTATATCGCATCAGAGAAGGAATGTGAATTCAGGCTTTTTCCAAGATTTGAGAATTTTTGCAAGCATTTTGTTTGATTCATTTGCGATAGTGCTGGAAACAAAAGGAGGCACTTGTCCAAATTCCTTACAAAATCGTTGATTCTGGGAGCAGCGTCGGTGGCGTTCTATTCATTGGTAGCAACAACGGCGCTGGCATTATTTCTGCCACAGGCCCGCGTAGAAACACTCACGTTCAGAACTGCCAAGCTGGCACTTTCGGTTTCGTCTGATCAGTCTGCTTTGCCCAATACTGCCAGTTTCCAGACAGAAGTAGCGTTTCCAGCACTCTCTTCACTCATTCCTGGCACTGAGCACGAGACGTATTTTTGGGTAAGAAACGACTCGAATCCAGTTCACACACTCCAGCTCGCTGGACAGTTCTTGTCAGGAGATCAAGCTTGGGATACGTTGCAACATCTCATAGAAGTGCAAATTCGTGATATGTCTTCTCAACAAGTTGGCGAGTGGATGTCGCTGCATGAATGGACGAATCAAACGCATCAGTTTCCAGGAGATAAGCTTAATGATAATCAACCGAAGCGCTACGTGTTCGCGTATCGATTGCTAGAAAACTATCCCTTGGATCCCGATGGGGATGGCCCCTTGCAAGTTGGCAGTCCGATTGGGAATGAGCTGATGAGTCAAGAAACTGCTGGAGTCGTTTTCGAGATTGATGGGAGTGTGCAATGAACTCATTCTCTTGGATTCTTCTCGGTTTTCTAAGTATCTGGGTTACAACTCTGAGTGCGGCACTTTTATCAAGTAAAGTGTTGCTTACAGCACTGCCAAATTCTCTGGATTCTTTACAAAATGCAACAGTCTTTGCAGGTGTCATTGGAATCCCGACTCTTTTGTGCGTCTTGATTCAACTGTGGCAGGTACGACATGTGGAAATGGCTCGATAGTCGATTTTTCTGGTACTGCTTGTGGGCGACTGCTGCTTGGGTTGTCGTAAGTCTTTGGGGAGTAATGCAAGTTGGCGCGGTGTGGAGGCCACACCGCGCCAGACTCTCCGCCTTTACGTTTCGAGTTGGCGAGGCACCTGGTTTTCAATCTTTGGACTTTTCTTTACCCGCTCCACAGGACTCAATCTGCGAACCTGTTGGACTTACCCTTTTTTGGGAAGATTCAAGCCTGCAGATTCAAGAAACAGGTGGAGTTGTAAAATTTTCTCATCCAGAAAACAAAGACACGATTCGGTTTTCCATTCAAAAGCAGGCAGGTCAATTGTGTGAAGATCGAACACAGCTTGTTTTTACCTCTCCAACATTTCTGGAAAGAACACTCCCTTGGTGGGGAGCAGCATTTTCACTGCATGCAGGTGATATGAATTCTGAACCGCAGCACGCAATAGAACTTTTCCACACTCCAACAGAAGTTATTTGGTTCGCGCCGGAAGAATTTCTAGAAGTGTCTCTGCATTTGCAGCTTGCTGTGCCGGATGATACCCCTCTTGTGTCACTCCCTTTGCTCCATTCCTGGTGGCAAGGAAATCCTGCTTCAGAATTTTGTCACAATTTTGTCTCCGTATTTTTCCCACAGAGTTCTTGTTCCACTGGTTGGTGGAAAATTTGGCAAGCTCCAGAACTTCAACACGAAAATTTGGCAGAATATTCTTCACCAACACCCGGCCAAGTAGTTATTAGTGAGGTGAACTGGGCAGGTTCGTTTACCGATGCAGCGAATCTCAGCACTGACGAATGGATCGAGCTTACGAACTTGTCTGCTGAACCAGTTTCATTGCACGGAGTCTCGTTGGCGGGAGCCGGTGTAAATGGCGAAGCGTTATTAATTCCTTCTCCACTTATATTGGCACCCTATCGTCAGGTTGTTCTGTCCCGGCTGTCAGCCACCCAGTCTCAGCTTAAAGATGCGCCTGATCTCGTCTTGCCGGCCATGCGAATTTCCAATTCGAATGCGCACATACTTCTTATTGCAGAGAGCGGAGAAATACTCGATCAAACACCCACTGGTCCTTGGCAAGTCGGAGTGAATCAAACGAGTGGTCATGCGCAGCGAGCTTCTGCACAGCGTTGGTTAAATGCGCCCGATGGCACCCAGTGGGCGGCTTGGTTTGATTGTGTTGTGATTTCCGACACTTGGTGCCAGGCACAATCTCAAAACTCTCTCCATTTTGGCGCACAAAAAAATTGGGGAAGTCCACGTCGACTTTCGCCATTCATTCCGAATTAAGCCAACGTGTGATACTCTATGACCATATGAAGGGTATTATTCTCGCCGGAGGTTCTGGCACACGATTGCGACCATTGACCAAGATCACCAGCAAGCAGTTGCTGCCGATCTACAACAAACCAATGGTGTACTATCCGTTAGAAACGCTCCGCCAGGCAGGAATTGAAGATATTCTTATTATCATTGCCCCGGATCACGCAGGAGATTTTTTGAATCTTCTCGGCAGTGGACGAGAGTTTGGTTGTGACTTCACCTACGAAATTCAAGACAAGCCAGAAGGCTTGGCTCAGGCCTTTTTGATTGGTGAAAAATTCATCGGTGATGACTCTGTCACGATGGTTTTAGGTGACAACCTTTATGAGGACGATTTCTCTGAAGCAATCCAGACATTTCAGTCTGGGGCACGTGTGTTTGCCAAAGAAGTTTCCGATCCTGAACGCTTTGGTGTTGTAGAGTTCGATGAAAATCGTCGCGCTATCTCAATCGAAGAAAAGCCCGCGCAGCCAAAATCCAATCGTGCTGTTACCGGTCTCTATATTTATGACAACACTGTGGTGCAGAAGGCTCGATCTTTGCAACCAAGTGCTCGCGGAGAGCTCGAAATTACTGACTTAAACAACTTGTATCTGCAGGAAGGTACACTCGACGTGGCTTTGGTAGAAGGTCGTTGGTTTGATACTGGTACGTTTGAGTCATGGTTTGAGGCAACATCTTTTGCTCGTGATCGAGAGCTATCTCGAGCTGGGCAAGTCTAAGATTGCATACAACCCTCTCAGAACTCTGCTCGGACAAGCAAGAAAAATTTTGTTACACTAAGCCATATGACGTTCCGTGGAACATCGCTCGTTATTTTTTCATTGGTGGTGTTTTTGGGAACAGGTTTTTTTCTCTTGTTTCACTCTCCCATTCGAGCTCAAGAAACGCAGCTTGAATTTTCAGAAGCAAGTTTAGTCCCAGAATCAGAACTCGAAACAGAGCCAGAATTTTCAGCGAGTTCTTCTGATTTGTCAGTCACTCCAGAAGCTATTCAAGCAGCAACCACTCGTTACTTTGCAGCGGTGGAAACATATCGGATTGAAGAAAATCGGTACAATCTTGCTCGAGATCAATACTATCAGCTCAACACACTTACAGCACTCGATGAAGCGATTCGCCGAAGTAAAGAGGTTTTGCGCGCTCGTTCTGAGGTGTTACACGCCTATTTTTCGTATCTGAGATTGATTTTGGAAAACACCAAGGGAATCGAGATTAACGATAAAATTAATGCTGATCTTGATTTAGTTCGACTTCAAGAAGACCTGGAAACGTATGTGCTCCTGATTCCCAATGCGCAAGATCGACAGCAAGTGAACGTTTTATTTGAGAACTTGAATTCACGATCACGCGAGATTCAAAGCGCTGCGTATGGCACGCTCATGCTGATTAAAATTGGAGAAATTCAAACAGCTGCTGACACAGCTGGAATTCTCCAGCAGCGGACGCAGTCCGCCATTGAACAATCCGAAACACTTTCGGCAGCTGAAGTGGAGATATCAACTCGAGGAATGAGTGAGATTTCACTGCTCTTGCAACGAGCTAACAACAATACATTCACGCTACTTGAAAATTATCGGCAACAGAAGAGCCGAGGAAATTTTTCTGAGTCCGGGTATCGCTCCTTCCAGTCGAATGCCGAATTCAGCTACTTACAACTGCGGCAGGTTGTAGATTACCTCCGGGAAATTCAGCAAGGACTCTAAATGACGACACTTTTTTCTAGTCAAGCCCGCCAGAAATCTCGAGAAGCTTTATTGGCTCGCAGCGAGAATCAAGATACCTTGACCACTGAGTCCAATGAAGCGAATGAAATTCCTTTCGATACTCAGCAAACACAGTTTTCTGAGGACGTGATTATCTCTCAGCCAGACAAACCGATTCTTCCTGGGACGGAGCCAGTTGCAGAAACTGGTTTTTCTCAAAAAAAATATCTAACACTTGCTGGCTTGGTAACCGGTATCTTGGTGGTATTAACTTTGGGAATACTCTTCCGTCGTCCAGGTGGAAATCAGCAAAATCCAATCATTCTTCCTGGAGCTCAAACAGCCAGTTCACCAGAACTGTCAGCTTTACAGCGTGAGCTTGTGCTCCTTGAAAAAGATGTTGAAGCGGCTGATCCACTTCAAGCAAAGTTAGCTTTTCCACCAGTGAACTTTGAACTTCAACTGGAAGATGCGAAC
Source organism: uncultured Pseudomonadales bacterium (assembly GCA_964519905.1). Taxonomy (GTDB): domain Bacteria; phylum Patescibacteriota; class Microgenomatia; order UBA1400; family UBA1396; genus CAZFLN01. The sequence goes on from CAZFLN010000006.1 coordinate 32,633, forward strand.
GTACGCCAACAGCGTCGCTAAGTTTAAGAAGATTTCTCAGAGTCAGTCTCTAGTCGACGTTGATTCTGTTTCCATTCCGCAATTTTAACGTGATCACCACTGAGCAGAATTTCTGGAACAGCGTGATTTTCGTAGACTGCTGGTCGAGAATACGCTGGAACACCAAAAATACCTGGCTCATCATGAGACTCGCCTTGTAAACTGGCTTCATTTCCGAGAACCTCTGGAAGGAGTCGAACAACAGCATCTGTCATGACTGCCGCTGCTGGTTCGCCTCCAGTCAAAACATAGTCGCCAATTCTTACTTCCTGGTCGATCAAGAACTCAGCCACTCGCTCGTCAACTCCTTCGTAGTGACCGCAAATTATGCACAGTCGGTTGAGTTGTGCCCAGCTTCGAGCGGTACCCTGTTTGAACACATTTCCTTTCGCTGAAGTGAGGACGATCAATTCTTCTGGTGTGCCTTTGGCGTATCCGAGGGTTTTCAGTACACGATCAATCGGTTCAATCAGCAATACCATTCCAGGACCACCGCCGAAGGGTCGATCATCAGTCAGCGCATGCTTTCCGACGCCAAACTCTCTGAGCCCATGAACGGCAATGTTCACTTTGCTGCTGTTTTGTGCTTTGCCCAAAATGCTCGTGCTGAGCGCGGAAGAAAAGTACTCTGGGAAGATGGTGAGAATGTCAATTGTCATATGTGTGGCGATCTGTATACTGTAATTATGTCAAGCGATCGTCCTCCTATTATATCCTGGTTAAACACGTTCGTCTTCGTGGTTCTGGCCGCGGTTGGCATATACTTCTTGCAGGATATTTTGTTATTGGCATTTCTGGGGGTCATTTTGGCTTCGGCAGTGCGTCCAGCTGTTCGATTTGGGAAGAAAATTTTCTTGCCGCCAGTCGTATCGATTATCCTGACGTATATTGGGCTTTTTGTTGTCATTTCTCTGTTGCTCTCCCTCATTATTCCGCCACTTGCCGCCGAGTCAGTGGGCTTTGTTCAAAAATTGAGTACGTTGTTGGGAATCCAAGACATGAGGTTTGTGCAAGAAATTTCATTAGATGTCAGTCAGCTTGGTCAGATCGCGCAGAACTTTGAGAGTTACAACGGATTACTGACTCAGTTGACGGGATCGGTGCAAGTTGTTCTTGGTCTGCTTGCCTCGACATTTACGCTTTTATTTGTGTTGTTTTCTCTCCTGGTGATTGCTTTCCACATGTTGAGTGACATTGATGGTTTAAGTTTGAGTTATGCATGGATTCTTCCCGGAAAAAATAGGGAAGAAAAGGCACGTTTGGCAGTCAAAATTATGGATACGCTCACCAAGCAGCTCGGATCTTGGGTTCGCGGACAACTCTTCCTCATGTTCTTAATTGGATTCTTTACGTACATTGCTTTACTTGCTTTACAGGTTCCATACGCACTTCCACTGGCAATATTAGCTGGACTCCTTGAGTTTATTCCAAACTTAGGGCCAACAATTGCTGCTATTCCAGCTGTTTTTGTGGCCTTTTTCTTAGTGAGTCCACTTACTGGATTCCTCACCCTGGGTTTCTACATTTTATTGCAGCAACTAGAGAATAACTTTATTGTTCCGGGAATTATGAAGAATGCGGTTGATGTCCAACCACTGACCACAATTCTCCTTCTCTTGATTGGCTTTGAGCTCAAAGGCGTACTTGGAGCTGTGGTGAGTGTTCCTCTGTATGTTGCGGTGCGTTGTGTCGCGCGCTATATCTGGCCAGATAAAGGGCCATTCGCTGATTTTTCTGAGTATCTCCCTCAGACCAAAAAACCAGCGAAAAAGACGGATTCCGCCTAGATATCAAAAAATTTGCTATAATACACTCGAGGTTTGTTTAGACGTTCGCGTAGCTCTTTTTGGAGTTATGAGGAAAGTCCGGACAGCAGAACGCAGGGTGCCAAGTGAAAGCTTGGGGGCATGGCAACATGCAACAGTGAGAGCCACAGAAACGATCCGGGTAACGCCGGCTGAAACGCCAAGTGGTCCTTCATCGAGAGATGAATGAGGCAATCCTCCCCGCTGCAACCGCCGATTTTCACCGTGTTGGATGCGTTCCCAGCTGCTTTTGCAGCCGGTGATAAGGTTGCGGGCATCAGAGAAATGAACGTCCCCGACAGAATCTGGCTTATCGAACAGACCTCAGTACATGAAACAGCAAGATCCTCAAGATCTTGCTGTTTCGGTATTCAGACTGGTGTATACTGATACACATGTACGAGTTTTTTTCTCCGCTCACTGTCCCTTCTCACTGGATTTACGCCGCTCCACTCCTTTCTTTGTGGCGCGTTTTGGCCAGTATTTTGATTGTTTTGCTTGGTATGTTGTTGGCTGGGAAAGTGACTGGTTGGTTGCGCCGGTTAGCACGATCAGCTTCTGTAGCCCCAGCCGTAAAAGACTCTCCAGTGAGTTCACTCTGGGAAACGACACAAGGACTCAAAGGCACTGGTGTTGTGAGTACGATTATTTTTTGGATGGTGCTGCTTCCATTTATTGCTTGGGCGGGTGACGTTTTAGGGATTCGTTTCCTTTCAGAAATTGTGAACACCATTATTCGTTTGATTCCTCGCCTCTTTTCAGCGACTATTGTTTTGATCCTGGGTGTTGTCCTCGCCGGAGTTGGGGAACGACTTATCAAGCAGCAGGCTAAGCGATATGCTCCGCAGCAGTCGGTGTTAGTGGGTACTTTCTTTAGTTATGCCATTATGATCTTATTTGGATTGATGGCGATTTCTGAATTAGGAATTGCGAGTAACTTTATTTTGCTTCTCTTCTCTGGCTGCGTATTTGCTTTTGCTCTTGCGGTTGGTTTGGCGTTTGGTCTTGGAGCAAAAGATCTTGTTGCTGAATCCTTACACGCCATGGTTTCTGATGAGCGTGCTCGTCGAACTCCTTCTGAGGCAAAGACTAAGAAGTCGAAGAAAGAGTAAACATGATCTGGTGGCAGGCGCTTTTGCTGGGAGTGGTTCAAGGGATAACTGAGTTCTTACCGATTTCGAGTGATGGTCACTTGGTTTTGTTCCGATCTTTTCTTGATCTGCGAGAAACTCCCATAACGTTTGACATTTTTGTGCATGCCGGAACACTGGGAGTCATTCTTGTGTACTTCCGGAAACAGTTACTGGCTTTGCGTCTCTATGATTGGTTCATGTTGGGTATAGCGACTATTCCAGCCGCTTTCTTCGGTGTCTTAATTCGTGATTCTCTTTCTTCATTGCAGCAATCAGCGTATGTGGTGGCAGCATCATTTTTTATAACCGCTCTTTTTGTTTGGTTAGCTGATGCGTTATGGACACAACACAAAGAACATCCTTTCTCTGTCGTAAATTTTGTTGTGGAGAAAGTAGAAACTCTCGCCAAACGGTTTCATTCTCCAAACCGCGTGACAGTTACGCCACTTCAAGCCTTTTTAGTGGGACTTTTTCAAGCATTGGCAATATTACCAGGTGTTTCCCGATCTGGAAGCACGCTTTTCGGCAGTGCGGTTGTTGGCCTCAAGCGAGAAGACGCTTTCCCGTTCGCTTTTGTGGTTGGCGTTCCAGCTATTCTTGGTGCCGTGGGATACGATCTTTTGGCTGTGCTTTCGAGCGGTGAGGCGATGCAACAGCAATGGGATATCTATCTTCTTGGAGCCCTTGCAGCCGCGGTAAGTGGGTGGTTTGCCCTCAGTTTATTAGGGAAGATTATGCAGCGAGCACGCCTGCATTGGTTTGCCATGTATTGTTTGGCTGTTAGTATTTTGTCGCTTTTTGTGGTGTAAAGTTTTTACATGATCTTTGGAAGAGTGCGAACAAGTGCTGGTGTGATTCGAGTACCAATTCGAGTGAGTATAGTCCGTTCTGGTCTGCCTCAGTTTCGGATACTTGGTATTCCCCAAGCAAGTGAGTTGGAGAAAATGATTTTGGCAGGATTGCGGGCGGCTGATATTCATCTGCCGCCCGCAAAAATAACCATCTTTTGCGATGCTCCAACAAATCTAAAAGTGCTTTCAATACAACCTTTAGGATTAGCAATGTGTGCAGCAATTCTAAATGAGCAAAACAAATTGCCGCAGCAGCAAACAGATTTTGTTGGAAATGTTTCAATCGATGGAAGCATTTTTCTCTCACCGGATGATATCCCTCTCCTCTTTTCGTATCCAGATGTTTCTGTGAGTGGACCAAAGATATCTTCCAGAATTCATGCCGCTTTGGGAAAGGAGTATGTCGCCTGGCATTCATTGCGTGATATGAGCAAGGCTTCAGGATTTGTTTTCAAGCAAAAAGATTGGAAAGACATTGTTCCGCTACGACCAAAAAGATCATTACCAGCGCTTGAAGAAGATCATCTCCTCGTTTTAGCACTCATTTGGGCTGGCGGACACAACACTGTATTTTTCGGGAGCCCTGGAGAAGGGAAAACACTTTCCCGGTACTGGCTTGAGTCCCTCTCTCCCGATTTTTCATTAGAAGACTCAAGAGTTTTGGCACACTTTTTTCAGTTTCCCGATTCTGAGATGAATCGCGTTCTTCTCCCTCCTGCCTCAGATTCTCTCACTTCTTGGCAGAAGCATTGGTCTGGTTGGTTAGCTCGTGGTTCAAAAAGAGTGCTTTGGATTGATGAGTTGCCGCATGTTTCACCAAGTGTCCGATCAAGCCTTCGGTCCTGGATGGAATCAAGTGATCAGCAGACCGCTTCATGGAAAGACGATGGATGGAGCACCACTTTTGTCGCAACGATGAATGTCTGCCCTTGTGGTTCATATGGAGAGCAGTCTTGCGTTTGCTCTGCAGGGGAAGTTCGCCAACACTTAAAAAAAGTTTCTTGGCCATTACTTGAGCGTTTTTCTCTTCAATTACGTATATTTAGAACTAATATTCATCAACCAGCAGATCAGATTCAACTTGATCTCAATACACTCAAAAAAAGAATTCGGCTTGCTCGGCAGTGCTCAACAACTCGAGCAGGAAAGTTGAATGCACAGTGTTCGTTTGATGAGTTATCGGCAGAAATGCGTTTAGACTCTCGATGGAAACATCGACTGCGAGGTTGGTCTCTTCGTCGGCAGCTTCAGTTTCTGCAAGTGGCTCAAACGTTGAAAGATGGTGAATGGGAGCCATCCAAAGAACAGGCTTTTCAGCGTGCTTGGCATTTGTGTCGCGGTTTAGAAAGTATTCGCTCGAAGTTATAACTCTAACACTGCTGATTCAAGCGCTTCATCTGCTTCGGTCTCAGGGTTGTCTATCATTTCGATGTCTGGTGCAAGACCAGTGTCTTGAATGGAAGCGCCAGATGGGAGAAGCCACTTGGCAATGGTGATGTTCACGCCTGAACCATCAGGGAGACTTTGAGCGTCCTGAACCGTTCCTTTGCCAAAAGTATTTTCTCCAACCAGTTTTGCCTGGCGACGGTCTCGGAGCGCGCCGGCTAAGATTTCCGAGGCAGAGGCACTGCCTTTGTTGACGAGGATACTCACAGGAATATTTTCAAGTCGAGGACTTCTTGTTGGCCGATAGTTTTCAGAAAGAGTTCTGCCTTGCTGTGAAACAACGATTCCACCACTAAAGAAGTCACTTCCAATCACAATTGCGTCTTGAAGGTACCCTCCAGGATTATTGCGAAGATCGAGTACTAGACCAGAGATATTTTGTCGCTGCAACTCTGTTACCGCTGTATTCCACTCATCAATGGTTTTTTCACCAAAGGTGCTGAGCGAAATAACGCCAATTTTTTTCCCGTCTCGCTCAATAATTTCATGCTCAACAGAAGGCACAACAATTGGTTGACGGGTAATCTGAACATCTCGAGGATCTTCCCCTTTCGTGATGAGGGAGAGTGTCACTTTACTTCCTCGACGACCGCGAATCAGTGTGACTGCCTCATCGGCGCTCATTCCTACGGCATCGACATTGATATCTCTCTCAGAGTCTTGGATACGTACAATGTAATCGCCTGCTTTCACACCCGCTGCTTCGGCAGGTTGTCCTTTGAGAGGGGCGATAACTGCGAGTTGTTGATCAATGTACCCAAGTTGAATCCCAACACCGTTAAACTCCCCGAGCAAATCTTCTTCTAAGCGAGTTTTACTGCTTGGCTCGAGAAACACTGTGTACGGATCATCGAGGGATTGAGTCAGACCAGAAATAGCTCCATAGAGCATTTTTTGAGCGTCCAACTTGCTTGGATCATAGTAGTCTCTCTCGAGTCGCATCCACACATCCCAGAATTGCGAGAAATCAATTTCTTGCAGTTTATCTGGAGGAGTAGTATTCACCAACCGAGCAATTTGACTCCCACTCGGCTGATTGTTCCAGAGTCCAATCATTTGACGAAATGTCAGACCAGACCCAAAACGGAGCCCAAGGAGCAAGAAAATTGCTGCCACGGCTAAGTGAGAGAGAAAATAAAATCCAGATCTGGAAGAACGTTGGTGCATAGAATTGATAGACTCCTACTGTACCAGAACTTTGATTGTTCTACCAGATACAACCAGCTGCTCGATTAGAGCATGCTGGTGTATGGAAGCAGAGACAATTGGCGAGCGCGCTTGATCTCTCGTGAGACTTTGCGTTGGACCTTGGCTGTGACGCCAGTCTTAGCCCGTGGCATCATACTGCCAGATGGAGTCAAGAATTGACGTAAGAGTTTTGTGTTTGTGTAGTGAACCTCATCGAGGTTAATAATTCGTTTTGCCATAGTTTCTTTCTAAATTCGTAATTTGGTGTTTTAAAAAGGAATGTCATCAGCCAGATCGTCAATTCCTGAAGTGACACTATCGTCGATGGCGAGACCGTTGTCGTTCGGAGCGGCGTTATCTGGAGACATTCCAGCTCCGCCTCTACTATCGAGCGCAATGACGTTCTCAGCCACGATTTCAGTTGTCTGGCGCTTCTGACCCTCTTTGGTTTCCCATTCGCGGGTGCGAAGACGACCTTCAACAAAAACTTTTCGACCCTTCTGGATGATTTGGCCGACAATTTCAGCCAGCTTTCCCCAGACAACCACTCGAGAGAACTCAGTTTCTTCTTGGGTTTGACCATTTGTATCGTTCCAACTGCGGTTGGTAGCGATACTAAAGTTAGCAACTGCCGTATTTTGCGCGGTGAAGCGAACTTCTGGGTCGCGAACGACGTTGCCAATGAGAAGAACTTTGTTGAGTGATCGAGCCATGAGCTTCCTTTCGTAATCGTTTATTCTTCTTTGAGGGTAACCAGGTGTCGGAGGACTCCTTCAGTGAGCTTGAGTGTGTTCTCAAGTTCAGCAACCTTTGAGCCATCGAGCTCTACGGTGTAGAAGGTGTAGTAAGCCTCTGTATGGCCTGCCAATGGATAGGCGGTAGCCTTACGACCCCAAGCATCTTCTGCGGTGATGTTTCCCTCAATCTTTGAGAGCATTGCCTTGAAACTGTGACCAAATCGCTCAAATTCAGCTTCGGTCATTTCTGGAGTAACAACAATGGCTACTTCATAGGTGCGCATCATATTTTCCTTTCTTTCCTTCGCGGCGCGTGTTTGGTTCGTTATGCAGGATGCAGAACGAGCGAAGGTAGCCATATTGTACCACAATCAAGTTTTTACTCTGTGTGTTTTTTAGCACACAATTCTTACAAAAAGCTTACAAAATAGAAGTTTTTTCTGGATAAGTGTTAGGAACCAATGAGAAACTCAACGACATCGTCTTCTTGCATACTATAGTCGCGACCTTCTTGTCTGAGTTTTCCTTGCTCTTTAGCACCTTTCCAGCCACCAACAGAGACAAAATCTTCAAACCGAACGACATTGGCTCGAATAAAATGCTTTACAAAATCTGTGTGAATGACGCCAGCAGCATCTGGCGCGAGAGTGCCACGGCGAATAGTCCAGGCTCGTACTTCTTTTTCTCCGGCAGTGTAGTAGCTCTGGAGCCCTAAGAATGAGTATGACTTTTGAATAAGGTTCTCAAGACCAGTTTGAGTGAGTCCAGCTGCTTCCAAGAACTCAATTCGTTCTTCTGGGGAAAGTTGAACGAGTTCAGATTCGAGTTTGGCGCAAATGACAACAATTCTCTCTGGAGGAATGCTGAGTAATGTACTGAATTCTTCGACGATTTTATCAGAAGACTCGAGCTGCTCTTCACTTACATTCAGTGCCACCATTTCTGGTTTTGCACTCAAGAGTCCAAGTTCGGTGGCCAATTTTTCTTCTTCTGGAGTTTCAATGACGCTCCGCAGCGAAGTGCCGGCTCCTAAAGTTTCTTTCCAGCGTTGAATGGTTTCCCAGCGAGCTGTCTGTTCGCGACTCACCTGACCTTTGGGGAGTGATTGTTTTTCTACGGTAGCCAGGTCAGAGAGCTGGAGCTCAGTGGTAATGGTTTCGTAATCATCCTTTGGGCTGACACTTCCCTCTTTCAAAATGTTGCTGTCCTCAAAGGCACGGACAACATGGAGGACAAACTGCACATTTCGAATGTGTGAGAGGAACTTATTGCCAAGACCGGCGCCTTCGGCGGCACCTTTTACCAAACCAGCAATGTCAACGAACTCAATAGTGGCAGGAACAATCGTATTTGTTTTTGCAACTGCTTGGAGAGCCTCAAGTTTGGGATCTGGAACTGGAACCACGCCTACGTTCGGTTCAATGGTCGCAAAAGGATAGTTCGCGGCCAGGGCAGCTTGTTTTTGCAACAGGGCGTTAAAGAGAGTTGATTTTCCAACGTTTGGGAGACCAACAATTCCGACAGACAGTGACATGGTGTGTATTCTACCCTATCTCCGGAGATATCGATTGATATTTTGCAGGTGTACCTCATAACTCGGAGTGAAGAACATTTGGCTCCCATCGAGCGTAGAGATGTAGTAAATATCTTGGCTTGGTGTTGGATTCAAAACAGCATGGAGCGCGTCTTTCCCAGGGTTAGCAATTGATCCGGCTGGCAAACCAGTATGCATGTAGGTGTTGTATGGTGAATCGATATTCTTGTCTGCTGCGAGCGGCACCGGCCACCAAGTTTTTTTAGTCGAGTCGTATCCTTTCGCGTACTGCAGTGTAGCGTCAATTTGGAGCGGCATTCCAATTTCCAGACGATTAAAAAGGATTCCCGCCACCCGACGCATGTCCTCAGGCTTTTTTGCTTCTCTTTGAACCAGAGCAGCAAGATTTACTAAATCGTCTTGATCCCACTGATCTCTGGCTGGACTCGTGGACAGGAGTGCTTCCCATTGCGTATCAAATTGATTCCGTAGGCGCTGACAGGCTTGTTGCAGTGTCGTTCCCGGGACAAAGCTATATGTTTCTGGGAACAAAAAACCATTGTATTGCAGACAAGTTTCTGCTCCCGCTTGATCTGTACCAAGTTGTGTGGCAAGGATTTCCACTACTTCCTCGGCCCGGTGCCCTTCTGGAATAGTGACGCGAATATCAGAGGTATTTCGAGTGAGTTTTTGAGCAATTTCAAAGGCACTGTTATTGGGAGCAAGTTCGTATACACCAGCTTGCAAAGATCCACCGAGGTTTTGGAGCCGAACTGCCAAACGGAAGCCAAATTCACTCTTAATGAGTTTTTTTTCTTCCAAAATGTTTCCGATTCGAGTTTGAGACGCTCCTTGCGGGATCTCTACACGAATTGTTTGCGCATCATCAGGATTTGGTGCAGCAAAGAGCACCCAGACTCCAGCCACGACGGCAACTCCACTGGCAAAAATTCCTCCCAGCAAAACGAAAGCGAGAATTTTGAGAATCGGTTTCATAGAATTTCTCCTGAGTGATCATCGAGATATCGCTCCAAAATAATGGCCGCGGCATAGTGATCAATCGGCTGATTTTTTCTGGCTTTTCCCGGGACTCTGGCTTCGCGAAGTTTTCTTTCTACTTCTACGGAACTCAGCGTTTCGTCAACAAAAATTACTGGCAGATTCAATGTTTCGGCAATTGATTCTCCCCAGGATTTACTTTCGTCGGCCATATTTTGTTCACTCACGCCAACCACCAAGCTCTGAATATCGTATTGGCGTTGGAGAGATCGAATGAACTCAATTGTTTTTTCTGGTGAAATGACTTCAAGTGGCTCTGCAAGTGTTCCTGCGGAAAGAGCGACTCCAACCCGAGCGCGACCATAATCCAAAGCGAGAATTCTTGACATCTCTCTATTGTACGCTACTCGAGAGGCGTACTCTCCATCGTTTCCAATTGTGCTAACACCACGCCGCGACGTAAGTACGTTCCTTCTGGTACGCAAGTAATGAGCTTGAGTTGGCGGGCGTTATATTCTTGTTCCAGGATGTACATATCCTCTGGTTTTACTTCTACTTTCTTCACCACTGAGTATGTGTAGCGAATTCCGTCATAGTCTATGTAAATTTTTTCTCCAGACTGCATGGTCATAATTTTACTAAAAATTGACATGTATCGGCGTGGGTTTTTTTCACTCGGATTGTAGAACTGTCGGAGCACCGAGTGGCCAAAAATTACTGGAGCGCCAAAATCTCCTGGATCAGCGGTTCCAGGATACTGAATAAGATTGTTATCAAGATCCGTTCCGCCAACTTTTACGACTGCGTTTTCAATGCCTAATGTTGGAATGTGGAGTGTGTACTCCTCTACTCTTTGTTGTGCGACTGCCTCATCGGCAGCATGAGCAACACCAGAAGGGAACCAATTGCTGAGGTTGGTGTAATCCAAATTATCTCGAATGATTTTAGGACGCAGTGCTTCTGGAGTGGTAACGGTGTTTTGAGCTTGTGCGAGGACACTGCTTTGTCGGATCACTGGATTGTCTGGAACGGGAGAAACGAGCTGCTGCTGCTGCAAAAATGGAGAGGTGAAGACTAAGTATGAAGCAATTGGCCAGAGTGCATTAGCCAAGATAATCGTTCCCACTCCAATAAAAGCGAGTGGAAAAAAGCGAAACATACTTTGTTTGGTATGCATTTTATTTTGCCGAAACCAATGCTGCCGCACAAATTTTTCCCAGCGCTTACGATGCTCTTTCTCAAGACTTTCCCGGAACGCCTCTTCTCTTTGCAGCAAAACAGGGAGTTCAATGCGGATTTGAATGACATTGTGAGACTCTGGATGTATTGGCAGTTTTTGAGTTGCTGGTGTATCCAGTTCGTCTAGAAACCAGTCTCGAAGATTTCGGAGGCCAGAGAAAAAAGACAACATGTCAGCGATCCAATTTAATATTTACCTGAATACGATTCTGATCACTTGGAACGCTTGAGAAGAACCACTTTGCCCAGGTTGGGTGCAAAGACACTTCTTGTTTTGCAATAGCGGGTTGTTCTGCTAACAGTGTTTCAGCTCGTCCTTCGTACTGCCCGGCAATAATCTCTTTCAAGTTTTCCGCGAGCACTCGGCTTACTTTTTGTCCGCTCACCACCGCTTGCAGCGAAAAAGTTTTTCCATCCGAGGAAACTGAAATGTCTCGGGCGCTAAACTTGACAGTGTCTGGCAAGAGTTCTTCATTTTCAGACAGTTGTGTCGCCAATAATTTGTTTCCTTCTTCGAGCGTTTGCTCTGCTGTGAGATGGAGTGCATTGGTCTTAGCCTGGAGGGAGACGGTCACAAACTTTGCCTCTTCTCCGACTTTCGGAGTGGTGACTATATTCCCAAGCGTAATATTTTGATTCGGGAAAACAGTGTCTCCAGCTTTTTCTTTTTGACCAAACAGTGTCGTGAGCTCTTGCAAAGCACTCGTTCGTAACTGCGCGACTGCTTGATCTACATCCTTTTGACTGGCAGCTTGAATTTCTCGACGACTTCCTCCAGCAAATGCTTCTGTTGAAACGGCTTCATAGGTAGAAGTGTCAAAATTTGCGATGGTGAAATTCACGTCCTTTTCAAGATTATTTTCCGGACCAATCTCAATTGCTCGTGCGCGAGCGGATGCTTTGCCAAAAATGCTGGTGCTGGAACCAGTCGATTCTTGTGTAGACGCTGAAGCGACTTGCACCTCTTCAGTCAGTTCGAAAGTCTTTCCGCCTGTTTGTAATCGAGTTCCCGCAGTAAATGTTTTGTTCTGACCTGTTTTATTAAAGATGGTCACTGGTCCGCTGGCGGGATCTCCAGTAAGTTTGGTTCCGGTGGTTGGTACTTCCAGTTCGAGGGATACGGTCTCGGTGATAATATTTCCTGGGAATGCTGAAGTGGTTTGTGCCGAAGGAGTGGCTGTTCCAGAAGAAAATGAAAATTCTTCTTGAAGAAGTTCCGGCTTGAGCCAAATCGTAGCGGTTGCTGAGTATGTCTGGCGAGCGTTCCAAAACAGTCCGCCACCAGTCAAAAAGAGGAGCGCAGCACTGCCTGCCAGTATCCAGACTAATTTATTTTTTCCTGATAAATTGGGTTTTCCTGGCAACGAAAATGCTGGCCAAGAAAATGCTGGAAGCAAACTTTTCTTCGGTGCTTTGAAAGGAATTTCTTCGTCCAGTTCTTCTGGAAGATTTTCCTCGTATTCCTCTTCGATTGCGTCTTGGGCTGATCGATGGATCACAAAACCGGCCGGGCTTACCTCAGTGATTCGTGAACCTTCTTGTGGTTCAACATCCCACACAGTTGGCGCATGTACAGCAGCAACTGATTCTGGCGTGCCTGAATCTGTATTCAGGTCTTCTGCTGTGAGTGCTTGGAAGTCATCGTCCGGATCAGTGAGGGATTCTTCAAGAACGACCTCAGTATCAGAAAGTTCTGCCAGGTTTTCATCTCCGGGAACTGTTTCCGCTGTTGTATCCACTCGTTGCTGAAGAATTTCTCCTCCTCCAACTTCTACTGCAATTCTCAGGAGGTCTTCAGCAGAAATGTTTTCAGCTGAGTTTTTGGTATTTTTCGTGAGAATTTCTTCGGTTGCACCCTGTGTGGCAGGAGAAAGTGGAACAAAGATGATACGAGGCAGGTTTCGCACTTTTTTGAGACGGCTAGAAAACTCTGCTATATCTGCGGGTAAGTCATGACTTTTGCCCACGATCTCGAGGCTTTGTGGTTGGCCGTTTTGGATTGTCTCGATGATCCATTCGCGAGGAGAGTCATAAATGATTCCCCCATTAAATTCTTGGGTCGATTGTTTTGCCTCGTGAGCGAGGATCGTGTCACTCAACACTACGTATCCGAGTGGCTCGAGCATTAAGTCATGGGTGAGCGAAGTAAGAAATCTTTTTTTCGTTGGTGCTAGATCATTTTGTTCCACCCACTTTGGGGAGACGATAAAAACAGCCTCCTTTACGTCCAGGGCATCTGAACCGAGTTCATCCAAAGCGGTGTCAAATCCGCGAGAGATTTCAGCATCATGGTCAGAACTGACATCGATGAGATTTGACTGCGAAAGTATTCGTATGGAGCCAGCTGTTTGTTGCCAGAGGACCACTCCAACTTTCCCAGGAAAAACAACAAAGGCGAGATAGGAACCAGCGGCAGGACTCATGCAGCCAGTAAAGCAAAAAAATGCCTCCGCTGCAAGATCTTCCAGAGAAATGATCTCTTATTTCTGAGCTGCAAAACGCAAGTACACTCGGCGCACACCCGCACTGACCGGTTTTTGTTTAAAAACCTCGATTGGACCAATCTCTCGTGTGTTGGTCACGTGTGGTCCGCCACAGAGTTCTTTACTTACCCAGTTTCCTGGCGTACCAACAGTGTACACACTGACAATATCTGGATATTTCTCATTAAAGAAGGCCAGTGCTCCTTGAGCTAACGCAGTCTCTTTTGGCAATGTTTCTTTGCTCACTGGGAGTTCATTTTGAATTTGCTCATTAATCCATGTTTCTACAGAGGTGAGCTGTTCCGGTGTTAAAGCCGTGTCGTGAGAAAAGTCAAAGCGAAGTCGCTCTGCCGTAATATTTGAGCCCTCTTGATGCACATGATCCCCGACAATTGTCCGGAGTGCCGCGTGCAACAAGTGAGTTGCTGTGTGGTATCGAGTGGCTTCTGCAGAGTGATCAGCGAGACCACCCTTGAATGTTTGAGCGGATTGCGCGCGAGAGAGATTCTGGTGCTGCTCAAATTGTGATCGAAACTCGCCGTCGTCTACACGCTGCCCTCTTTCGCGCGCAATCTCTTGCGTCATCTCGAGTGGGAAACCGTAGGATTGATAAATTTGGAAGGCAACTTGTCCGTCAATTGTCTGGAACTTTTCCAGTTCGCGCAATCCAGTTCGCAGGGCACGAGTGAATTTTTCGACTTCTTCAGCCACGGTTTGAGCGATAGTATCTCTATTTTTCTCCAGCTCAGGGTACTGCATGGTGTAGGCCAAGTTACTGCAGAACTCGTTTACGATTTGTCGACTGAGAGCAGCATACTGTGTTTCTGGAATGCCAAGCTTGAACATTTCGCGGACACTTCGGCGGATGAGCCGTCGAAGAACGTATCCGCGCTCTTTATTACTTGGTTGAACTCCATCCTGTACCATGAAGACACTGGCTCGAAGGTGATCAGCGATAATGCGCAGACTCTTTTTGGCAGTTGAGTCACTGTAAGACTGCCCACTGGTTTGTTCTAAAAGATGAATGACAGGCGCGAACAACTCAGTCACGTAGGCATCTGGTTCTGAAATGCTGCCACCAATCCAGTTCAAGATGGCGAGCATTCGCTCGAATCCCAAGCCAGTATCGACGTTATTTTTGGCGAGCTTTTCAAATGTTCCATCTGCAGTTTTGTTGTACTGCATGAAGACATTATTCCAAACTTCCACAAAATCGCTTACGTCCTTGGCGGGTTCATCTGAAAATCCGGGTGCAAATGGATTCGCATCACCTGTGTAGTAAAAAATTTCAGTGTCTGGGCCACATGGTCCGGTTACACCTGCTGGTCCCCACCAGTTTTCGGATTTTGGATAGGCATAAATTCTTTTTTCAGGGTGTTGTACGCCTGCTTTGGTGAGAACTTCCAACCAAATGTCATACGATTCAGTGTCCTTTGGTGCGTCACTGTCGCCTTCAAAGATTGTGACAAACAGTTTCTCGGCATCGAGTCCAAGGTATTCTGGACTAGTAAGAAAATCCCAACTCCAAGTGATTGCTTCTTTTTTGAAGTAATCACCAAGCGACCAGTTGCCGAGCATCTCAAAAAAAGTTAAGTGTGTCCGATCGCCAACTTCTTGAATATCAACGGTACGAATACACTTTTGGATATCAACCAGTCGAGTTCCCTCTGGATGAGGTTGTCCGAGCAAATATGGCACGAGTGGGTGCATCCCAGCGGTGATAAACAAAGTCGTTGGATCGTTATCTGGAATAATACTGGCAGAAGGAATCACCGCGTGCTTTTGCTTTCGGAAGTAATCAAGAAACAGTGTTCGAAGTTGTTGCGCAGAGATGGTCTTCATGGTGGTGATTATATCAAGAAACGAAGGCTTGACTCGCACGCATTTTTTTGGCAATAATGGAGACATGTTCTTTAGTATTTTCGGCGGACGCAAACAAGAAACAGATCCACATTTTTCTGTGGAGTCATCAGAAGATGAAGCTGCGATTCCAACATCGTCGGTGATTGAGGCTCCTGCTGGTGAGGCTCATGGTCCAAGTATTTCGACAGAATCCCCAGTGGTGGCGAGTCCTGAAATGCCGCTTGTTGTTCAACCGACAGTTGAAGATTCTGCAGGCCCTGTTGGAGAGCGCGCTTCTTATCCTGTTCGGATGGTTGATCCTAAATCGGATACTCCAGTTCCTGAGAATGTGATTACTATCGCGGCTCCAATTGCAGAATTTGAGAAACCTTCTATTGAAGCAGCAGATCAAAGAAGGACACCTATTGCGCAAGAATTTGTTCGAAGTCGTTTGAGTAAAGAATAATAATTAATAACTAAGTAAAGGCCTGCCATGAATACCTTTTCACAAGATCTCAGAAACAAAAGTGTTTTCCAGTTGCTCGGGACGTCCGAGACCGAAAATCAAGAAGACGATCTCAAGCTCGCCGAACTTGGTACGCTCCGTCAATTGGTGCTGAATTTACAAACCAACGGTGTGTCTGCCACTGAGTCTCAACCGCTCTCGGATGACTTGAGTGCTTTGGAGTCAGTCTCCAGTGAGGAATTTCCGACTCGTTTAGATGCTTTTTATGGCAAACTTTCAGAAAAGTACGGCGAGCAGCTTGAGTCGATGCTGGAGAAGGCTGTCGAAGATTTCAAGGTTGATGTGCTCCGCGAACGCATTCGCTTCTTGCAGGAAAGTATGCAGTCATATATTGACGGCATTTTCTCTCGTGCAAATGATTTACTCAAAGCGGAAGATCTGAATCAATTGCTCCCTTATTTAGACGAGGTGCAAACCTATTTGAAGTCAATTGAAAAGTCTGAATCAGAGCCTACTCCAGCTGATAAGCCAGCTGAACTAAGTCTGTAGTTTTCTCACCTCCTTACCAGAGAGTAAAAAGAAGCCAAGTACCCATAATAATCATGGTTATTCCGCCGATGATTCGCAAAGCAGATCCAAATTTCTGAATCTTCCCTTTGAGAGCTTGATTGAGCCGGTCAAAACTGATCCCAAAAAGCGTGAATGGGATGGTGATTCCAGCGCTAAATGCCAGGAGTAAGAAAATTGCATGGGCAAGATTGTTTTGATTCGCAATCCAAAATAAGATCACCGCGAGCACCGGACCAATGCATGGTGACCAGCCCCAAGCAATTCCGGCTCCAAGTAAAAAGCCACGTAACGCAACACTTTTTTGTGCCCATTTTGGCGAAGAAAAATGATACTCCCGGAGCAGTGGTGTCCAACGAATAATTCCTAAGAACATCAATCCAATAAGGATGGTGAGTATTCCAGCGATAACATGTAGGTACACTTTATAGCTTGCGACGAGATAAGAAAACTGCGCCAGTAGGACGGCGAGCGCGGTAAAGGAGAAGAAAAAACCGAAAGAAAATGCCAAGCTCGCGATCAAAAGTGGCCGACGTTTTACAGGCATTTGTTGCGTGCTCCCCATTTCTCCGCTCAAGTATCCAAGATACATTGGCAAGAGTGGAAAAAAACAGGAGGCAAAAAACGCTCCTACTCCAGAAAAGAAGGCAATGAGAATGTTTACTTGTGAGCCATCAAAATCAAAGAGCATATCGGTTATTTCTTGTATTCAGTATAAATGAGTTGGTGTGTTTACGAAACAAGCGGGGAGCACTAAGTGCTCCCCGCTTGTAGAATTGTTCAATATCTTTCATTAAAGATAGCGATCAATTGCCAGCTTTACTTGGTCAATTGGGAGTGCACCGTTGATGAACTCGCCTTCACCATCTTCAGTAAGAACGATTGTTCCTGGAGTACCAGTCACACCAGCAGCTGTTCCGTTGGCCATATCGGCAGCAACTTTTTCAGCATACTTGCCACTGTCAAGACAGGTCTGGAACTGAGCTTCATTTACGCCAGCGGTTTTGGCAGCGGACAAGATAGCAGCTGGAGTGAGTGATCCACCCAGTTTGTCTTGTTCTGCAAAGATTGCATCAGCGAATGACCAGAAGCCATTGTTTCCACGTTGTTCAGCGACACACTCTGAGGCTTCAGCCGACTTTTGAGCATTTGGGTGGAAGGACAATGGATAGTGACGGTAGACCCATCGAACGTCATCTCCGTATTCATCCAACACTTGTTTCATGGTTGGATGGAATCGAGAACAGAATGGACACTCAAAATCAGAGTACTCAATAAGCGTGATTTTGGCGTTAGCATTTCCACGAACGTGATCAGTGTCATCAACTGGTCGAACGGCAGCCAAGTTTGCTGTTGGGGCAGCAGCAAGGTCGTCTCCGCCCACAATTTGGGTTCCAGCTCCTGTTGGGCCAGCACCTTGTTTCAGGTAACGAACCTCAGTCAGCAACATACCAATCACAAAGGCAGCCGCGACCATGAGACCAGTGGTAAGCCACTGCTGCCATTGATTTTTAACTTCAGCCATTTTTCTCCTTTTTTTTGCTCTTTATGAGTCTTACTACGCAGTGTAGTGGACTTTCGGTTGGTTCGTCAAGCCTGACTTCTCGTGTTCTCATTTCAGAAACGACGAGCTACTGGAAACTCGCCAACACAGAGCTAGCTCAGGGCTTATAATAGGCCTAACTTAAAAACACCTGTGAAAGACGCCTATGGCAAGTTCGCCCCTTCCTGCATATTCTCCATCTTTGGAGATGGTGCTGCGTACCTGGGTGCAGAGTGTTTTACAGTCGCAAGGGATTGTGCTTGAAGATGAAAAAATTTTCTGGGAGCGACCTGCTCAAGAATCTCACGGTGATTGGGCAACTCCATTAGCGTTGCAACTTTTTCAGCAGCGAGCAAATTGGCCAGAATCTCCACTCTTTGTAAACGCCAGCTCTCCACGAGCGGTTGCTGAACAGTTGCTCCAGTTGCTTCAAGATGATCAATCTTCTTCGGTCGAGCCAACATGGATAGACTCTCTTTCGGTGGCTGGTCCTGGTTTTATTAATGTGCGTCTCAGTGAGTCCTACTGGCTGCAGATTCCGCATATGATTGTTTCTGCCGGAAACGAATTTGGCCGCTTGGATATTGGGGCTGATCAAGTGTGGGAAGTTGAGCATACTTCTCCGAATCCGAATAAAGCCATGCACCTTGGCCATTTGCGCACCAATGTGACCGGTATGTCTCTCGCCAATATTTGGGAAGCAGTTGGTGTAAAAGTCATTCGTGAATCAGTCGATAATAATCGCGGAATTTCGATTGCGAAACTGATGTGGGGATTCTTGAAATTTGCTCGCAAGTCGACAGATACTCCAATAGACCTTGCGTATTGGTCTGAAAATCCAGAAAAGTGGATGACTCCTGAAGAATCTGGTCAGCGACCTGATCGCTTCATGGATAATCTCTATGTTCAAGGTGCTGCTGACTGTGAGAGTTCTCCAGAATCAGAAGCGCTGGTTCGACAGTGGGTGGTAGATTGGGAAGCCAAAGATCCGCTCAATTGGAAGTTGTGGCGTCATGTTTTGGAGTACGTCTACGAGGGTCAGAATCTGACATTAGAGCGATTGCACAATCACTTTGATCATGTCTGGCATGAACACGACCATTATGAAGCTGGAAAAGAATGGGTGCAACAAGGGGTTGAATCTGGAGTGTTTCGTCAGCTGGAAGACAGCGCCATTTTGACCAATCTAGAGACGTATAAAATTCCAGATACGGTTGTTCAGAAAAAAGATGGAACCTCGTTATACATTACGCAAGATATTGCTCTTACAAATTTGAAGAATCAGGCCTATCAACCAGATCGTTTAGTCTGGGTGGTTGGTTCTGAGCAGTCGTTGGCATTGCAACAAATGTTTGCGGTCTGTGAGCAGCTGGGAATTGTGACTTTGCAGCAGTGTGAGCATATCAATTACGGCTTTATGAGTATAAAAGGCCAAGGGAAAATGAGTTCTCGTAAAGGAAATACCATTTTTATTGATGACCTTCTTGATATGGCACGAGACTCGGTGCGCAGTCGCATTCAAAATGATGATTTAAGTGAAACCGATAAAGATGCGGTAGCGGAGCTACTCGCAGAATCGGCTGTGAAGTACGCTATTCTCAAGGTTGGGCGCACGACCGATACTCAATTTGATGTTGAAACCTCGATCTCCTTGGAAGGAGATTCTGGTCCATACTTGCAGTACACGCATGCTCGCTGTTGTTCTATTTTGCGACAGGCAGAAAATGATTTAGTAGTTTCTGGAGAGTTTGACTCATCGCTTCATCCAAGTGAAGTGGCACTGGTTCGCTGGCTTGATCGCTACCCAGAAATCGTTTCTGAGGCTGCGCATGCTGCTGCTCCAAACATGATTGCTCAATACCTGTATGAACTTGCACAGCGCTTTAATGCGTTTTACTCTCAAGTGAGTGTCCTCAATGCTGACTCGGCAGCCGCTCGAGCGCATCGTTTGCAGGAAGTTCGTAGTGTGGCTCAGGTGCTGAAATCGGGCTTTGCGCTACTTGGTTTTGCTGCGGTTGAGCGAATGTAAGAATTTTATTCCTCAGAAAAAAACCGGTGCAAGACTTCTTGGCACAGTTGAAAAGTGTTCCCAGAGAAATCTTTCTTGGGATTCAATTCCACTACATCCATCGACCAAGTGTGATTCTTTTCTTGCAGTTTTTGTCGGACAAAATCCACTACCGGCCAAATTTCTTCTGGAGAGAGACCTTTTTCATTGGGTGTTCCTGTGCCTGGGGCATATTTTTTTGCAAACACATCAATATCGAAGGAAATATGAATGTGTTTGGTTGTGTTAAAAATAGTCTCGAGTCGAGTTTTCCAGATTTCTGGGTTCTTCAATTCCTGGCTGGTAATGGGCGGACGATTGTGATGTTTCAGAAAGTTGATTTCTTCTTCCTCCAGCACCGGATTCCCGATAAGCTGATATTTTTGAGGAGAAATTTTATTTGGGATGAGCGTGTTGATTTGTGGAAATGAAAACTCATCCAGTACCGCTCGTAACCACATGCCATGGAGGTTGCCACTCGGGCTGGTTTCTGGCTGATGGAGATCCCCATGAGAATCAAATTGAATGAGTCCAACCGACTCGGCTGGAAAAACGGTGAGCACGCTGGCGACAGTCATGAGACTGATACTGTGATCTCCTCCAAAGAAAACAGGCGTTGTGTCCGGTTCCCACATCTGGAGAACAGTCTTTTTCCCTTCTCGGTACTCTTCTACTACTGCCTGGAGTGACTGGGAAATGCTCTGCAGTTCCGTTTTGGGAGGAGAAAAAGCAAGGAGTTTCTTTTT
Organism: uncultured Pseudomonadales bacterium; assembly: GCA_964519905.1. Lineage (GTDB taxonomy): Bacteria > Patescibacteriota > Microgenomatia > UBA1400 > UBA1396 > CAZFLN01. Next base: position 53,298 of record CAZFLN010000006.1, read on the forward strand.
TTCTGCCAAGGAAAATGTTTTAAGAAGCACTTCGGCACCTGTTTCTACTCCAAAGTTATATTCTGTTTCGCCCAAAGAAAGGAACTCCATTCCTCGGCGAGATGCCAACCCAAATGCTTGAATTTTTTGTTCCATAGTACCTCTGTGCCAAGTCTAGCACGCGGAATTTCTTTCTTCATCTTTCGTGTTCTCTTTGGTATTCTGAATATGTGGAGTACCTAATAATACACGAAGAGATATCTGTGGCTGGAGTCTTCTCTGAGGGGAAATTTTCCCCGACAGCGTTTGTGTGGTCAGGAACAAAATGGCATATTCAGGAGATTACCAGTAAAGTTTTGGAACGAGATGGTGGCGTTCCACGTTGTTACTACAGCGTCGTAGCCAAGACTGACCAGCGGACACAAGTGTTTCGATTGCTCTTCCAGAAATGGGCCGAAACATGGTGGATTGAGGAGGTGTGGGATGAGCCGTTGGCTGCATATTGATATTAATGCTTACTTTGCCACGCTTTTACAGCAAGAAAATCCAGGATTACGGGGAAAACCAATTGGCGTTTTAAAAAGTGCTGGTCGAACGTGTGTTATCACCGCCTCAAAAGAAGCGAAGGCGCGGGGAGTTCGCACTGGTTGTTCCAAACAGGAAGCTGAGTCACTGGTTCCAGAAATAATTTTTGTACCGGCGAACTTTCCGATGTGTTTGGATGCGACCAAAGGTCTTCACAAAATTTTTACCGACACCGCGCCAACTGTGGAGATTTTTTCTTTGGATGAATCCTTTATTGATCTGGCAGATTGTCAGCGCCTCTACCCTTCTGCACGAGCGGTAGCAGAGCAAATCCAGCAAAAAATAAAAGCAGAACTCGGGGATTGGGTCACGTGTAACATTGGGATTGCCAGGAATCGTTTTCTTGCCAAATTGGCGAGTGAAGTTTCTCCAAAGGGTTCTATCACTGAAATCACGGACGAAAACCAAGATGATTACCTGAGTTCTGCTGAGTTCTCGAGTGTCTGTGGCATTGGATATCGACTGGAGCAGCGGTTGCGGAAAATGGGAGTGCAGAATACGTACCTCATTAATTTTGTTTCGGAAGAAGATTTGTTGGGAGAATTCGGTCCATTTTGGACACAAGAATTGCTGAAAATGGCACGGGGTGACGAACCCCTTATGCTGGCGCGTGGCAGTGAACCTCCCAAACCGATTCAAAGCATTGGGAGATCTATAACTGGATACCGTTTAAATAGTGATCCAGCGACCACGCGCCGCATTCTCTACAATTTGTGTGCGGAAGTGATGTATAAAGCGCGTCGGCAAAAAGTGGTTGGGCGGCACGTGAGCGTGTATCTTTCTAATAAGCATGGTCGTTCTTGGTATCGTCACCAGACGCAATTGACTCCAATTTTTCATCTGGATGAGCTTTTTTCTGTGGTGGAGAAACTCTCTCAGTTAGAGACGAAGCCTTTTCCAGTTATAAAGTATGCGGTACGAATGAGTTTGTTGCAGTCACAGTACACAACCGTAGAGCCACTGTGGGAAGATTGGCAGCGACAAGAAAAGGTGGCACAAGCACTTGATACACTTACTCAAAAATATGGCTTGTACAGTGTTCGATCTGGTGTGATGATGGACCGAGAAACACTGATTCGTCCAGAGGTAACTGGGTATCTAGGCGATAAAGATTTTCAGATGAATCTGACCTGATCTTTACCAGCTCCCGCCGCCACCACCACCGCCACCGCCGCCAGATGATCCTCCTCCACCACTCCAGCCAGATGATGAACTCGATGGGGCAGAAAACCCAGCTTTGGATTGTGAACGAAAAGAGTTGACTAAGCTTTGTTGCATCAGTCCGTTTTGAACGAGTGCTTGGGCATATTCTGGGGGTTTGAGGTGCAGGTCTTTGAGGTCTTTCGTAAGTTGTCTCACAACTCCAAATGCGACCGCGAACGGAAGGACTTCTTCCACAAAAAGGTTTTTTTCCTTAATTTCTTCTCGCCACTTCCCGCGTGAGATTGTTTGACTCAGACCTTTCATCTTCCAGGCAAGATTACTTCCGACTGCTGTTCGGCTTGGCATCGCCCAAGCACAAGCAAGGGAGAGACCAGTCGAAAATATGAAGAGTGGCCAAAGAAGCATGGGAACAAATGGCGACAAAGCATTGAGTGCGCCAACCAGAATCACGGCATTGACTCCAATTGCAGCGAATATCCAGCCGGTTCGTATATAACTGGTTCGTCCTTGGATGAGATTTTTTTCTACGAGCTGCTTTTCGATCTCTTGTCCAACTTTGTGCATTGTCATGGAAAGCTTTCCACTCAAATCTTTGAGTGAAACTTCGTCTCCCGTAGCAAAAATTCCATCGAGAAGGACTTGTTGTGCGGCAGAGATTTTCTGCTTGGTATTTATTTTTTTCTTGAACCAGTACTCATTCTTCTTTCGTCGTTCGATGGTGAGAAGTTTTTTTCTGGCTAAATCAAGAATCTCAGCCGTCACCGCTTCTTGAGAAAATTGTTCTTGGACAAGGAAACTTGCTTCGCCAGGAGTCAGCTCTTTGGGTGGTTCGTAGATGAATGGAACCGTCGGCAAGTTCCAGGGCCAGTACTGTTTTTGCTCCCCAGAAGTGTTGGGAGTATGAATATTTCCACCATACCACCAGTCGCGACCTTTCTTTCTGTAAGCATTTACAAAGAAAAGAACTGGGCCAATGGCAAAGAAGAGTGCCCAGTTATCTTTGAGCCACCATACCCAAGTTTGCAGTGGCGTGGGAGCTTGGACTGGTCCAGATGAATCAAGAGAAATTTGAGCGGTGACATTGTCTCCAAAGTAGATTGTTTTTGGATACGTGAGTTCAGCTGTTTTTCCTGAAGCAGTAATAGTACATAAGAAGTTATTTTTTCCATACGCACCAGAGAAACACTCAGCCAGAGTGATCTCGTTTGGACTGGTAATTGTGGCAGAGGTGGAAAAGACAGGAATGCGCCAGCTTTCTCCTACAATGTCCCAGTACAACTGTGGTGTTTCTGGAGAGTCGCTGTGAGCTTGAATAGCATGATCGACTCTATACGAAATCGTATAGGTTTTTGGTCCAGTAAAGGTGGTGATTGGGTCACCGATCTTGAGAGTCAAGAACGCCCCATCGGCTGTTTGCTCAACCGGTACCGATCGACCATCTGCCCGGACTCGCACGTCTCGTACCTGTGCAGTAAATCGCCATCCGTCGCGGTTGTAACGGAAGGGAATTTGGCGGTAAATGCCATGACGGGGACTTGGGGCAAAGAATTCAAGTGTTTCGGTAATGATGATGTCGCCATTTTCCTGAATTTGTATATCACTGTGGAAAGAGTGAATACCTTCTTGGAGTGAGACGGTATCTTCGGTGTTTGATTGCGCGTTGATTTGGTTTGCGTGTGTGAGTGGAACTATTGTAAAAATCACTGCCAAAATCAGGTACAATGCGGTGGTATGACAACCTCGGCACACTTGAGCGATTTGGCGGAACAGATTTGGAAAGAACTGGATCATGCTGACTCTATTCTACTGCATTTTCATCCAAATCCGGATGGCGATAGCATGGGCTCAGCGCTCGGTTTAGCGCATGTATTGCGTGATTCTGGAAAGGCGGTCACGGTTATTGCTGGCGATTCTTTGATTCCAGAGTATTTGCGCCATCTTCCGGGTGTTGAGTTGGTGCAGGAGATTCCTTTTACCTCGGTAGATCAAACTCAGTTTGATCTGTTTGTTATTCTGGATAGTGCCTCTAAAGATCAAATTTCCAAACAAAGTGAGGTGGAGTTTTCTCCTTCTTTGCGTACCATTGTGGTTGATCATCACGCCACAAATACTGGCTACGCTGATATAAACTGGATTGACTCTTCTGCTCCAGCCACGGCCCAATTGGTGACTGAACTTGTTACTTTGAAAGACCTTTCCATTTCTACCGCGGCGGCAACTTGTTTGCTGGTTGGTCTGTACACCGATACTGGTGGATTTCAGTATCCGCCAACTGGTCCAAGAACCTTTGCGGCTGCCGCCACACTGGCTGCTGTTGCTCCAGAGTATCACCAAGCTATTTTCCCAATTCACAATCAGTTGAGTCCGCACAACGTGCAGTATCAAGGATTGGCGTTGCGGAATATTCAGTTGTTCCCACTTCCAGATGGAAAGCAGCTCGCTCTCTCGGTAGTTTCGGCGCAGGAGCGTTTAGAGGCTGGAATCACTCCGGAATTTGCAGACAAGAGTCATATTGCCAATATCCTGAAATCAGTTGTTGGTTGGGATGTAGCGGTTGGTGTGGTCGAGATTGAGCCCGGAAACGTCAAAGCCAGTTTCCGCACTCGGAATACTAAGCAGTACCATGTTGGGAACATTGCTGCGAGTTTAGGGGGCGGTGGACATGCAGCAGCAGCAGGTTTGTCTCTGCAGGATTCTCTCCCAGAGACAGTGCAAAAGATTGTGCAAGCTGTTCAGGAGTATGTTTCCTGATTTTTTACGTGTCGTCTAGAGATACATCTCCAAGCCGCCACACTGCTGAGCCCTAACATTCCGCCGAGAACGTTGAGCAGAATATCATCTATGTCACTGGCTCCAATATGGAGAAAGTACTGCAGTATCTCAACAGTCAGACTTAAAAAAATCATGAGTACCAGATGCCGCCAGTATGGGACGGCACGACAAATGGCTGGCAAGAGTATCCCGAGCGGAAGAAACAACAGAATGTTCCCCAGAATATTATTGAGTATTACAGTCTGAGAAACACTCGTTGCTCGCCAGTAGTTTCGGATGGTTCGAAACGGTTCAAGGTTTATGCCTTGATACGTGGTTCGCTCTTGGATCAGCAGCTCAGCAGGAGAAACATATGCCAGAAGCGTAGCGGTAATAAAGAGCACGAAGTACAGTCCAAGCAGGAGCGGGAGTGCTCGTCTCCAGAGCTGAACACTTTTTGGAGACGAAGAAACAGTCATGCTGATTTTTTGCTTCTGTGCAAACAGATTAGAAAGTCAGTTCCATGAATCGCACCGTGGTTGGTGGCTGGAAAGTACTATCTGGAAGAGACTCAAACGTACAGCTGATCTGCTCTTTTACCTTTTCCATTTCCTCGATTTCTTCTTCAGTTAAGTCTGAAAGATTAAAGGGATCATTGTCTGAGTCTGAATCAGTATCTGAACCTTCAGTTTCATACTCTACAACCGGCATCTTTATGCCTGTCTCTTCCCCACTACTCCAGATATAGGTAAACTCCCCGTCGGTGAGGATATTGGCCGTTTCGTTGAGCTCAGGGTCGACGGAAGAAATAAACTGTTTCTTTCCACTCGACTTGAATTCGGCATCACCATCTTCTGAGCGGATGGTACAAGAGATATCATTTCCTGCCTGCAGTGCGGCATAAATTCGGCTCTGGCCAACAATGTTGTCTCCCGTTGCTTCTTGGGATTGTCCGAGACCAGGAACATTTGCAGGGATGCAAGCCGTGAGTAAAACTCCAGAGAAAATGGTGAGTGCAGTGAGGGAAATTCGATGTAACATGAACGGCTCCTTTTTGGTATGAGTCGACCCCCAATTTTGAGGGCTGTATTGGTTATAGCGTGTTGAGCAGATATTTGCAATGCGGTTGGAGAGCGAGTGCGTTGATGGTGCACCTATTGTACCAAAATTGGAACACCTTACTTGAGTACCTGAGGAAACTTACTGAAACTGTCTCACGATGGTTCGATGTGCCAGTCCCTGCCTACCAGATTTCGGTCTAAATTATTCCACCTTAGAGGGAATAGAACATTGTTAGATGCGACAAATTCTTCGGGTTATTTTATAATCAAAGTATATAAAACGGAAGATGAAAATAGAGACTTCCGTCCCAATTTGGATTGAAACACAATGGCAAAATATGATTTTCTAACACCAGATGGACATAAACCAATACGAGAAGTTCGTGCCGAGTTATTACAGCCATCTACGTGGAATGGTCCAAAACTTACTGAAGATGACGTAGACGCAGTAATTGAGCTGTTTTGGTTCCGTGATGCTCACGCTGCATTTATTTCTAAGGAAGAGATTTATCCTAAGTTTCTTGAATTCCTAAAAGAAAGAAAAGGTAAGAGCTTTAGGAGAGTTGATTTTTATGACTACCTTTTCTCGAGTCACCCACTTTACAAAGAGATACTCACACTTGCTTATATTTTTGAAGAAGGAATGAGTGACAAGATTCCAGAGCAAGAATATCAAGAACTTGAGAAAAGACTTTCATTACACACAGGTCAATTAGTTTCAGAGCATATTTTGTACATAGATGAAGAAAACGCCATCCTTTCTCACCATACTATTTCCGAATACTTCGTTTCTCGAGATTTATTGACAAAAAAGAGTCCACTTGAAGAATTAGAAAAGTTAGCAGTTATTGATGTTCCACAAACTGGAGAGCGCTATTTCAATCCTTCGTGGTATGGGGTCGTTTATTTCTTACTCGACTCAGAGATAACTCCTAGGCTTGTAGATTTTTTTACTAGTTTGGCTGACACAAATAAAAAAGTTGTTGACCAGAATTACTCTGAAATACTCTCCCACTCTAATCTTGACTTACTTACCACTAAGCAAAGAAAAAAACTTTTCAATCAAATTTACACAAACTCGAAAGAGTCTGGCATTTGGATTTCAGAATGGGCAGTTGCTGGTCTGGTAAACCTTTATTCTAATGAAAGTACAGAAACTCTAGAAAGAGATTTAGTTGATGAACCTAGTGAATTTCCTGACATTCTCAAAACAGCGAACGTTGTTGCTGTAATGGGAGCATTACTTGAGGAAAAAAGGATAATTGATAAAGAAACCAAAAACCGTTGGAAAGATATTTTTATCAAATATGCAACTCAAAAAATTGGCAATGGAGTTCTACAACGGCGTAGTCTAAAAGCACTAGAGAGTTTTGATGATGAATCAATTATTGACCAAGTAAAGTCGTCATTTGACTTTACAAATGAAGGAGTACTAGAACAGTTCGTTCAGGAGGCATTCCTTCGTCTCTGCTATGAAATAGCACCAAATCATCCAACAACTATTGAGTACGTTATTAGAGGTTTTGACTCTCAAGCTCGTGCTTATGCCTGGTTTGGTTTGCAAAAAATAACTAACCTTGATTCAATCCTAAAATTTCTCGAGCAGCTAAGTAATGACTCAAAGTTACTAGACTTATTTTTGGATGATGAGAGTATTTTTTTGAAAAGCGATGAAGATGACGAAGAGGAGAAAGCATTCTTGCAGAGAGTAAGAGAGTTGGCTAACTCTGAAAAATTAGAGGAATTTTTGTCTATTGCTGCCAATCTAATTGTGGAAGCTTGCGATGTTCAACGCTATTACTACATTCAAAAGAAAACATTTGTTCCCACTGTCTTGGAAACGGCGTTAGCAGCTGAACCAGATTTTTGGAGACGATTACTTACAGCAGAACCTGGTGAAAAAAGAAACCGTGAACACTTCAACCTCATTCATTTATTAGCCTCTGTGACCAATGAAAATAACTGTCAAAGTATCAGTGGTGGTATCAGAGAACTCAAACCAGATTTATTTGATAAATATGTTTACAACATCCCTGTGAAGCAAGTAAGGGACAAGCTTATTGAAGAGCATTCTTTGAAGCCTATTGAGACAAGAGATTGGGAGAAGGAAGAAGCTGATAGAAAGCAAAAATTTATTGATGATTTCAACTTCAAGTTAGAACCAGAACCAAAGCAGTACATTACAGACGTTTTTGATTATTATTTACGTAATAAAAAAGAAATTGGAGAGCTTACTGTAAAGCAACGAGAAAGACTACTCTTCTTAGCATATGAAGACGGAGTCAAACGACTCAATCCCCGTGATTTTACATTGAAAATAAATAAATATGGCGACGGGAAGAATTTTTCCTGGTCTAGGCAAGCCCAGTTTTATGGGGATATGGTGAGAGTTGTTCGAGAGCTTGAACCACAACTCCTAGAAAACTGCAAACAGCAGCTGATTGACTTCATTCCTTTTGCATTCAGCGATGATGCCTCGACAATCAAGGAAGTTGTAGACCGAGTAGGTGAAGAAGAGATTGCTTACCTCAATGAAGTGTTTTCTGACGAGGAAAATGATAGACGCTACTTGATGCCTAGCTCCTACATTTACTTCGTCCGTGATATGAAAAAGAAGGGATGTGAACTTACTACTCCCAAAGAGGTTTTGAAATCATTTATTGGCGATGAGAAAATAAGTGAATATGACCAGAGTTCGGCTTTAGAAACCCTTGAATACTTTATAAACCAATCAGACCAGGATACTAAGCAATTTCTAAAGGAAATTGAAGGCAAGGAAGATAAAAGACTATCAGAAGAGGCAAATGCTCTTCTTATCAAGATATTCAAAGATAATGATTCGATTGATTGGAGATTCTCCAGTCTCAGGAAGTTTGCGGTACCTGTAAAACCTCATCGTAGTGGTGAAGTTTACAGTGTAGCTTTCCCAGAAGAAGAGTTTATTAGTCGTCCATTTATTTCCCCGCTGGTAGATGTTGGGAGTCCTAAATTGGCTAGCAAATTTATAAACCTTCTTGATTTTAGTTTCGAATTTTCTCAAGAGAAAGATTCTGAACAATTTTGTGAGTATGTAAATAGGTCTGTTTTAGCTTATTTTGAGAAAATAGCTAAACCAGAAAATTATAAACTCTTTCTAGAATTAGAGGAAAAAGTCCAAAATAGTGAAAGTATTTTTTGGAAATACCATCTGCCCAATCTACGCATTCTTTATTTGAATAGGAAGGTGAGCAATGCCTAGTCTCACCTCTAAACCTTCTGGAGAGCAACAAGACTATGATTTTCTGGTTTCACCAGATGTACCTGAAAGAGTTCGCTTAGCAAAAGAAAAAATCTTTGAATCATCTTCTTCAATTTTTGAAAAGATGAGTTCAATCTTCTTTATTATTTCTGAGGGATACTTGAGAGAGCTTCCACACGAGATAGAACATTCGTTACTTGTGTGCAACTTAGTAACCCGTACTGAGCGTGGTTATGAGATAAACAAGGTAAATGGCCTCACTAGTCCTTTTTACGTTTCATTTACAGAGGTTGCTTATTTAGCAGCTGTATTTCAACCTTGTCTTTCCAGCTCAGAATACAGAGGTTTGATTGATTTTGATACAAGTCTCAACGGAGATAGTTTTTTTCTGAATAAAGACGAAATTGATAGGCTCAACTTAGTTGCTTTTATGGAGGTGCTTGGAATACTGAAAGTTGAAAAAGTATCTGGCATTAGAAAAAAGTGTGTTTTTTCGGAGGTAGGCAAACAATTTCTTAGTGAAATTAGAAATTATAAAGGTCCTGAAACAAAGGCTGAAATTATTTCTGAGCAAAGCAGTGTGGATGAAGTAGTAGAAGTTACTCAGACTTCATCTCCACCTGTGCCAAAATCAAAAAATAAGAATTTGGTAATGCAGGTTCTGCTATGGGGGAAGAACCAGGTTTGGGATAGTTTCAACGCATCAATAAAAATAGTACTAATTTCTGGATTTTTACTTACATTTGCAATGCTATTTATCTTCGTTATAAAACCTCATATTGGGCAAGGACAAATTGATTACTGGAAACCTAAAGTTGATGCGGCATATTCCTTTGTTGCAAGGCGCCTTTTCCCATAAGTATATGTATAACAATCTTATTGAATATAGAAATGTTGCCATTCCAACTAATGCTTGCTTGCTTACCACAAGATATAGGTGCGGAAAGAAAAGTTGCAAGTGTAACCGTGGTTATCTACACACAGCCAATGCTATCAAGTACAGAATTGACTCTGTTCAAAAAATGAAATACGTAAGGCAATCAGACGTTGAACGTGTTCGTAAACTTCTCTATCAAGCTAAAGGTATTGAGATATTAGAACGTGCAGATAAATACATCTTTTCTATTGCCGCAATGTTTCCAGAGCTAAGCGGTCAAGATATTCACATCAAGGCATACGAAGTTTTTGGACAACAAAAACAGCTCCCTGTCTTCTCTCCTGCCAACTGATGATTGAAATAGCCCTGTTGTGGTATATCAGATAAAATGAATACCAGATGTATAGGGATAAAAATAAGCCACCATTATCACCACAGGATACTAAGTTTTGGAGCTATGCTGCCAAACTAAAGAAGAACGGTCACAAGACTATTGTTCACGCATTAGCTTGGGAGTCTCCGAAAGCATATCAGTACCTACTCTCACTGTTTCGAGATAAAACTCCACTAGAACGCATCACAATTCTTCTCTGGCGTGATTATCAATCCGTGGTCAGGAAACTTGAGATGAAAGGTTATGGCACGCTCTCACCATCCAGCCTGAGAACTTTTCGGGAAAAATACTTCCTTACTAAGGATCTTCCTAATCCTGAGTTGGATAAAAATAAGACGTCAGTAGAGGCAACACTCGCTCACCAGCTAGGCACACAACTCACCAAAATGGCTGAATCTCTCGATGAGATTGAACGAAGAGTGTATCCAACCAAAATTGGACATAATCTTCGTAAAAAAGCCTTTGATTCACTCCGAAAAGCTGTGATTTTGCAAACTCGATTGTCATAAAGTGTCGGATAAGTCGGCATATTCTTGACGTACTCGGTCTGCGAGTCATACTAAGTTCATATATTCAATAAATACGGATATATCGAACTAATATGACATCAAGAAAATATAGAAATACCCCTATAAATCCTCTCAAATCAGAGCAGTTACTCACTCAAAAACAGCTCATCAGCAAGATAAATAAGCACACAGCCTTTACGTATAGGTTTGTGGACATCCTTTCCAGACAAATTGACCAGATGGATAACAAGTACAGAAAGGATAAAGAAAATGGCAGGTAAAGCTCCTTACAAACCCTCTCTAATTGGTGACTATGAATGGGACGAGGTTTCATCAGCACTCAATAAAATGATTCGCAGAAATCGTGAGTATGAAGCCTGCTTCTGGGCTTATGTCATACACCAATCTGGTTATGGTCTGTATTTGTGGAGAAGACTTACCCTCATAGCTGCTGAAGATATTGGCAATGCTAGTCCAATGAGCCAAATCTTGGTTGATGCTCTGGCCTCAAATTGGGAACGGATGCACAAGCAAGCTAAAGAACCAACTTTAGCAAAGTTAGCTTTAGTGTTTCAGGCAATTCAAGCTCTTTGTCAGGCAAAGAAAACTCGTGAGATTGATGACCTGAGAAATCTCATTGCTCAGGAATACGAATATCTTGGTAAGAGGTTGGAAATCCCTGATGTAGCAAAAGACTGTCACACCGCCGTTGGCAAGGCTAAGTACGGAAAGTTTGGTGATAAAGATGGTCGTGAAGAAGAACGTCTGAGGCTCTGGAGAGCTGAATGGAATGTGGTTGAGCCAGAAGCATATAAGGGAAAGTACTTGGAGCAGCTCAAGGTAGTCGAGAAAGAAATTATCAAAAGAAAGGGAGAGGAAAAGGAGTGAAAACTACTTTTTTTATATTCGGTATTGAATATAAACCTGATTATAAATGATACGTAAAAGAATAATAAATCTAATTTTCCCAAGTATGAAATTTCTCATAATTCAGTCCCTAGCTTTTCAAATTTCTTCCCCAGATACAGTACCTATTTATATTGAACTAAATCAGGTTTAGACACACAAAAATGAATATGCAAACCGCCATTACTCAGTTTCAAGATTACATAACAATACAGAAAGGTTTCTCACCAAAAACTATTGATGCTTACGTAAGTGACCTGAATAAATTTTCTGACTTTTTAGCGACTCGAAATTTTCCATTCACTGTTCACCAGATACAAGAAGAGCATATAGTGAGCTACTTAGCCTTTCTCTCACATCCTAATGATAATAAAAAGCCGAATCTCGCCACCTCAAGGGCAAGAAAATTAGCGAGTATTCGTAGTTTTTTCAATTTCTTGAGAAAAAAACACTATATTGATGTCAGTCCAGCAATAGATATTGATATTCCAAAATTACCGCAGAAAGAACCTGACTATCTAACCATCAGTGAATACCAACATTTACTTGCCACAATTAGAGAAGTAGCTTCCCCATTTTTCAAGTTGCGTGATTTGTGTATTTTTTCGTTATTTCTTTCAACTGGAATTAGAGTTAGTGAACTAGTCAACCTTACACTCGCTGATGTTGACCTTGAATATAAGACAATAAAAATTCATCGCAAAGGTAATAAGGAGCAAACCATACCTCTGAATGATGAAATTTCTACTCTTATTCGAGAATACCTTGCCAATCGTCCTGAAGCACAAATAAATCAGCTTTTTATTAGCAAAAAAGGTAATGGAGTCAAAGCAAATACTGTTTATTGTCTGGTAAAAAAGTACCTAAAGTTGGCAAATCTTGAGAAGAGCAAACAAGGCCCTCACATTCTAAGGCACTCCTGCCTTAGCACACTTCTCGCCAATGGTGTAAATCCAGTCATTATTCAGCAGTTAGCTGGACATAGAAGCTTCGATACAACCAGACGTTACTTACACCTCAATAACGCTCAAATTCGTGAAGCAGTACAAACAATAAATCTGAAAGGAGATTTATGACCAAAGCAGTAAAAATTATCGCCATTGGATTGGCTGTGATAGTTGGTATCACATTTATCTCAATGATGTTTTCTGGCAAGGCTCAAGAGTCATTCCAGCAAGGAATGGATAGTGCCAAAAATACTGTTCAAGAAGGAGGAAAATGAAAACAGCAACGAAAAAACCAATGAAGTGGTGGATGTGGTTAGTAGCTCTCGCTTTCTTACCCATCTCGCTGAGCGTATGGGCGTGGAAAAAGGAAAACTGGTCACAATCTAAAAAACTCAAAGTTATTGCTGGTGTTTGGATAGGTTTCCTGGTGATTGGTGCTTTGAATGGTTCATTTGCTGAACCTTCCACTACATCGTCACAAAATACCGTCAACAATGCTGTTTCTCAGCCTCCTAAAGAGGAAAAAAGAGACGAAAATGCAGTCATCAATCAAGAACTCCTTGATGAGAGAAAAACCTACGATACGCAACGTGGGAATAACTTGGAAGCTGCCAAAACTGCTCAAGCCCTCGTTGACCTAGCTCAAGCTGCTAGTCCAGGCACAGGATTTGATACATATATTCGTCTTGAAGCGCCAGATAAAGCCAGCAAAAAGTATGAGCTGGGCGGAGATGCACAAGAATATAAAAATGAAGTTAGTTTTGTTGGCTTGACTATTGTGATTGATTCAAGTGTGTGGTCAGGTGCAAATGAAGACCAAAAAAAGAACTTGATTGCTTCTTGGGCTAAGATTATGCAAAACCAATATCCTAACGCTGGTGGCTGGATGAAAGTGACCAATGGTCTACGAGATGTGGCAGAAGCTAATTGGCTAACAGCTAAGTATGGGAAGAGTCCAGATATCAAATTGAAATAGTTAGAAGAAAGTTGGTCTCAAAATTAGATTCACGCTCATTGACATTCTATTACTTTTATTGCGATACACAGATATATTTGCATATTTTGTTGTGTAATTGGTTGCTATAATGGCAATACGCAAAAAAGTTATTGCTAGCCACTCTGAGTGAGCTAAATCCTTCGGTACGGTGCCGAAGTCAAACAACAGTTCCGTAGTTATTTCTACTTGCGTTAGAAAGCTACGGTTGTTGTGAGACAAAGTTCAATTATCTCTATTGAAAAAGCCCAGGCAATACTGCGTAAGAGCAAGCACAGTTTTTCAGATGACCAAACAGAGCGTCTGATTGATGTGATGGAAAAATTTTCTTCCGCAATTATCGACAAAATCGACTCCAAAAAAGAATCGGTTCCCCATTTGGCGGAGCGGAAAACTTAGCTATTATCTGAAGGTAAGAAATGAGAGATAAAAAACCCACAGCACTAATAATGACGCGAGCATCATCTGGAAAACAGGTGATTGAAGGAGATACTATTGATGCTCAGATTGAAGATGCTAAATACTTTATAAGCCAAAATAATTGGGATTGGCATGCAAAAATATTTGAACTTGTTGAATCTGCCACTATCCCGGATAGGGAGCAATTTCAAGAGGTTTTAGACTTTTGTGAATCTCATAAAAATGAGATAGATTTTGTTGTTTTCAAAGATATTTCAAGACTAACAAGAAAAGGAACTACTGATTATTTCATACTCAAAAAAGGCCTAGCTGAGTTTGGTATAGAAATTAGAGATACAACTGGTGTGATTCGACCAGTTATAAACCCTTTCGAAAAATACAACCTCCAATATGACTGGGCTATGTATTCCCCCTCAGAGCGGGAAGAAGCAAATGAAGCAGAATCAGCAAGAGCTTATATGAGACAAAGTATTGGTCGAATGATTCTTGCTGAGGTGAGATATGCTAAAAAAGGTTATTGGGTTAGAAGTCCTGTTTATGGATTCAAAAACGAAAAAATAACTACCTCTGACGGAATCAGGAACATAATGGTGGAAGAACCTGATGAGGCATTTTTTGTACGATTGATTTTTCAACTAAGGGCAGAGGGACAGTTGAATGATGTGGAAATATCAGAAAAACTCAACGGTATTGGTTTTAGAACTAGAAAAATTATAAGGAGAGATAAAAGAACCAAAGCAATTATTGGGTATGGAGGAGAAAATAAAATGACTCCTAAACTTCTTCAAAGGATGATACGAAGAACAATCTATGCTGAGGTGATTTGTGAAAAGTGGACCAAGCACAAACCAATTTTAGCTGCTTTCGATGGCTTGATTGATATTGATACATTCAACAAAGCCAATCGTGGAGCTATTGAACTTGAAATGCTAAGCAAGAACGAAGTTGTAATTTATTACGGTAATGAAAAAAAGAATCACCCAGAACGAAGAAAACGAACAAAAAATAATCCAGCATTTCCTTATAAAAATTCGGTCAGGTGTCCTGCTTGCGATAGCCGAAGAATTTCTAAAACGTTCAGTGCAAGTAACTCAAAGGGTAAAAATGGTTGGTTTGGGTACTACCACTGTTCAGGTAAAGGCAAAGAGCATAAACACCAGTATTTCGGAGTACCAAAAGACGACTTTCACAAAACCGTTTATGCATTTCTCGAAGACGTGGCATTTGATGATGCTTTTATTGAGCTGTTTGAAGAAGTTTTTATGGCAGTGTGGAGACGGAGGAATAAAGAGGCAATTCAGGAAAGCCAGAAAGCTAACGAATATGTAGCCCAACTACTCGAAAAACAAGTTGGTATCGCCAATGCATTTCCCAGTGCCAGAGGTAAATTGCAACAAACTCTTCAAGACCAATATGATTCCATAGAACGAGAAATAAAAGAAGCTAGACATAACCGCAAGAAAGCTGAGCATACCGAAGCTCAAATCAAAGAGTACTTAGCGCACGCTATCTATTTTATGGAACACCCTAAAGAATTACTGATAGATGAGTCTAATATAAACAGACAGCAGCAATTATTTAGCTTATTATTTGATGAGCTACCAACCTATGAAAATCTAGCTAATCGAACACCCAAATTATCTGTATTGTTCAAGCTAAAATCACAACAAAATCTTTCAAAAGACCACTTGGTGCGCCCAGCAGGAGTCGAACCTGCGACCTGCTCCTTAGAAGGGAGATGCTCTATCCAGCTGAGCTATGGGCGCGCAAACACATATGATTATGCGTGTGAGCGTATTGTACAAAGGTGAAAGGGATTTCTCCAGAGAGAAAATCAAAAAAAGGGAAAAGTACCCCCAAATACCAGAATAGGTTCGTACATCCGGTGAGGGAAGACCAACCTATCTAGTTATGTATTATACATATCTATATAGGACGTGTCAACACCCAAGATTCGGTTTTGATATGGTTTATGAAATAAGCCTATAAAAATATTGCGCGAAGATCTTTCTGGTTGGCGGCTCTGGAAGTCTGGGGTATAATCGTCTCTCACGCCGATCCGAGGTGGTGAAATGGCATCACACCTGGCTCTGAACCAGGCATTTGGGGTTCGAATCCCTGCCTCGGAACACATATCTTTGAAGGTTTGACCTTTAGTCCTATAATTTGTTTCATGCTTTCCCCTTGTCAGGCGCCCCTGGTCTTGCTATGGTGAAATCTCGAAAACAGATGAAGGATATACCTATGGACGATCAAAAACTTGAATCTCAAACTCCTGCTTTGCCAGCCAGTGACGATGTCGCGCTCCCCGCTCCTGCCGAGGATTATGCCGTTTTGGTGGGTCCACAGGGGGCTGATCCAGACCAAGTAGCTCAAGCAGAGGAATTTGGTGAGACGTTGTTGGCAACACAAAATTTGATTCAGCGGTATTCTCAACAGTTTGATCAGGTGAAGAAGCAGATGAGTGAACTGCGAGAATCTCTCAATAATTTATTTGAAAACGACGAAGAGTTACAGGAAAAGGAAGCGCAAGCCAAGACCTTGACGACCGATCTTAAGCAGCAGAAGCAAAAAGTGAAGGAATCTCCAGAGGCAGTTCAGCTTCAGCTCAAGATTAAAGAGATGGGTGAAGAAAAGAAAGAGATCGAAGAAGCACTGAACAATCACTTGCTGCGATACTATCAGATTACTGGTTCACAGGTGATTGAACAGCCAGATGGCACTGAAAGAGAATTCTCAGTAAATGCCCGTCTGAAGGGAAAAAAGCGCGACGAATAATTGCCCTTTGTTCGAGTTTTGTTCGTTTTTTTGCTATAATTGAGATATGCAGAAGTTATTACGCAAATGCGTAGTTCTAGCGATGATGTTATTCTCCTTGAGCCTTATTTTCTCTCGGAGTGTTTCTGCGGCTGGATACGGGGTGCATGTTTTGCATCCAGGCGAAGTACAGCAGGTTGCAGAGGCGTTTCAAGAGTATCGAACCGATGATCCTATCTACGTGACTCTCCCCTTCACGTTGCAAGATATGACTCGCTTGCCTGAGTGGCAAGAAGCATTTCGGGTGGCAAAAGAAAAAAACATTGTTCCTCTGGTTCGAGTGACTACGCGATTTGACGTTGAGAAAAACGCTTGGATTGTTCCCACCCGTCAAGAAATGATTCAGATGGTGGTGTCCATGAATGTTTTGGATTGGCCTCAAGAGCAACGCCACGTTATTTTGTTTAATGAACCCAATCATGCGGCTGAATGGGGTGGTCAAGTGAATCCTGAGCAGTTCGCTGATGTTTCTGTTTTCTTGGCAAAATGGTTTGCTACCGAGCCGTATGAATATGTTTTACTCCCTGCTGCAGCCGATCTTGCAGCGCCCAATGGCCTGATTACGATGGAGGCGTTTACGTTCTGGGAGAGAGCTCTGGCGGCTCAACCACAGTTTTTAGAGCATTTTGATGCCTGGAATTCACACAGTTATCCCAATCCGGCATTCACTGCCCCACCAAGCGCTCGTGGAAAAAATTCTTTACGTGGGTTTGAGCATGAGTTAGCGCTTCTGGCCAAGTACTCTGACCGTGATTGGCCTGTATTCATTACGGAAACTGGCTGGAGAGAGACTCGCCAGAATCGCAGTGTTCTTGGGCGATATTATCAGACAGCACATCGAGATATCTGGAGTCATACTCAGGTAGTTGCGGTGACGCCATTTCTTTGGCAAGGTGCTCCTGGTCCGTTTGCAGAATTTAGTATGCGAACTGCCGAGTCAGCCCCAACGGCTCAGTGGCACGCCTTTGCCAAGGTGTTGAGTGAGCAGGCGCGTGTGTTACTTTCTCAACGCCAAGACTAACAATCTCGGTGTACAATATATCTGTTGTCTAGGCGATACTCGCCGCACGACATCCCGCACCAGTAGCTCAGCTGGATAGAGCATCTGTCTTCGGAACAGAGGGTCGG